>JBEVKF010000001.1:0-18250 GCA_040509755.1 Thermoleophilaceae bacterium
AGCTGGGTGTGCGGGTTGGTCGGCGTGGTGCGCGGACGGTCGCCCACCCGCGTGGGCAAAGGCGGCATCGACCCCTCAGGCCGAGACCTCGTTGCGAACCTCGAACGTCGTCTCCTGCGGTGGCGCCGCGAAGCCGCCGTCGATACCGGCTTCCATCGAAGGCATCAGGATGCCGTCGCGGAACTGCTCCCAGCTCTCCTTGGTGCTGTGGATCGCAACGATCGTCCAACCGTCGTCCGATGGGCCGGCGACGTGAAACACCTGGCCCGCGGGCAGGCTGCCATCGCTCGGATGCACAGCCGCGATCGCCGCCTCGTACTGTTGCTCGGTGCCACCAGCGAACTGATGCACGATGCCATAGGCCATCTCAAAGCTCCCTACGTTGAATGACAGGATTCAACCACCCACGCACCCCCGACGCGACCCTACAGCGCTGCGCGTAGGCTCGTGACCATGCCGTACGTTCCGAGCGCCGAGATCGACAGCCGTTTCAGTGACCCAGAGGCCCGCCCGACGCCGTGGTCTGACGCCGCGCAGGTCCTCGAGCACGCCGAGCTGTACTGGCTCACCACCGTCCGGGCCGATGGACGGCCGCACGTGACCCCGCTGATCGGCGTCGTGGACGACGGCGCGGTGCACTTCTGCACCGGGCCCGAGGAGCAGAAGGCCCGCAACCTCGAACGGCGCAAGCAGGTGGCGCTGACGACCGGCGCCAACACCTGGGCCCAGGGCCTCGACGTCGTCGTCGAGGGGACCGCGGTCCGGGTCACCGACCACGACGCCTTGCAGCGACTCGCCGACGCCTTCGAGGGCAAGTACGGAAGTGTCTGGCACTTCGATGTCGGTAAGGGCGGCTTCGGCACCGGTGAGGATCCCGCCCCGGTATTCCGGATCGAGCCCGCCAAGGTGTTGGCCTTCGCGAAGGACCCGCACGCCCAGACCAGCTACCGGTTCACCGATCGCTGATGGATGAGGCGGCGGTCAGGGCGATGCTCGAGCAGCACTTCGCCAGCAGCGATCCCGACCGCGCTCACGAGATGTACCACGACGACGCTGTTCTCGAGTTCCCCCAGTCCGGCGAGCGCTTCGCCGGAGTGGAGAACATGCGCGAGTGGAGGAGCAACTACCCGGCGACGACGACCGTCGAGTTCCGGGAGATCAGAGGCCGAGATGACCTCTGGGTGGCGGAGGTCTCGATCAGCTACGACCAGGGTCCTTGGAGCTTCGGGGTCAGCATCCTCGAGTTTCTAGGGGATAGAATCGCGCGTGAGTCGATCTACGTCGCCGAGGGCTGGGAGCCGCCCGAGTGGCGGGCTCAGTGGAGGTCCGCGCCTTAGATCGTGCGGGCGTGCCTTCGCAGCCCCGCGAAGCGGCGCGGGCGCCCTGAGTCTCCATATCCGGCACTAAAGGGGCCCGCCGATCGATGTCGGACCACCCGGGTCTCCATGCCGATACCGTGGGCCCGGTGCGAATAGCGACCTGGAACGTCAACTCGATCAAGCAGCGTGCGCCGCGGCTGCTGCCCTGGTTGGACGAGCGGCGGCCGGACGTGGTCTGCCTCCAGGAGACCAAGCTCACAGACGACGCGTTCGCCGACCTGCTCGGCCAGGAGCTCGCCGACCGCGGCTATGAGGCCGCAGCGCACGGCGAGGCCACCTGGAACGGCGTCGCCATCCTCTCGCGCCTGGGGCTGGACGACGTGGTCGCGGGATTGGCCGGCGCACCGGGCTTCCCGCATCCGGAGGCGCGCGCGGTGTCGGCCACGTGTGGCGGGATCCGTGTGGTCTCGGTCTATGTTCCGAACGGGCGGGTCCCGGGATCGGACCACTACGAGTACAAGCTCGCCTGGCTTGCGTCGCTGAAGGAGATGGTTGCCGCCGGCCCGGAGGCGACGGTCATATGTGGCGACGTGAACATCGCGCCCACCGACGACGATGTGTTCGATCCCGACGCCTACGTCGGAGAGACCCACGTGACCGCGCCCGAGCGCGAGGCGCTGGCGAATCTCCAGTCGCTCGGCCTACGTGACGTCGTGCGCGATCGATGGCCCAACGAGCGGGTTTTCACCTACTGGGATTACCGCGCGGGAATGTTCCATCAGGACCTCGGGATGCGGATCGACCTCGTACTCGCCGGCGAGACGGTCGCCGATCGTGTCAAGGCAGCGTGGGTGGACCGCCAGGCCCGCAAGGGCAGCGGGCCGAGCGACCACGCACCGGTGATCGTCGACCTGGACGAGGCGCCGGACGGGAACATCGGGCCGGTGGTACCGCCGCCCTCGGCTCCGGTGACAAAACGGGGCGCCAAGAGGTTGCCGCAGGCCCCGTAGTCAGTCGCGGTCGCGGTCGCGGTCGCGATCGCGCGAGGGCTGCACGCGCTTCGGCTCGCCCGGCATCTTCGGATAGTCGGGCGGGTAGGGCATGTCCCCGCTTCCTTCGGCGGCGTCGCGCTCATACATGTCGAGCAAGGGCTGGAGCGAATGGGCGACATCGTCGATCGCTGCGTGGCGGTCGCCTACCTCGGCGAAGCGCGCCGGCATCGTCGCGACCGTGAAGTCCTCGGGCACGATCTCGGCGAGCTCGTCCCAGGTCACCGGCGCCGAGACCGGCGCACCCGGCTTTGGCCGCACGCTGTAGGCGGAGGCGATGGTGCGATCGCGCGCGTTCTGGTTGTAGTCGACGAAGATCCGCTCGCCGCGCTCCTCCTTCCACCACTTCGTTGTCACCTGGCCGGGGAGGCGCCGCTCGAGCTCACGTCCGAAGGCGATCGCGGCATGACGCACATCCGTGAACGTCCAGCGCGGCTCGATCCTGACGTAGATGTGGACGCCGCGGCCGCCCGAGGTCTTCGGGAAACCGGCGTAGCCGAGCTCGCCCAGGAGCACCCGCGCCTCGGCGGCGACGCGAAGGGCGTCGGCGAAGTCCGTGCCGGGCTGCGGATCGAGGTCTAGGCGCAGCTCATCAGGATGGTCGACGTCTTCGCGGCGAACCGGCCACGGGTGGAACGTGATGGTTCCCATCTGGGCCGCCCAGCCGACCACCGCCACCTCCGTTGGGCAGATCTCGTCCGCGTGGCGGCCAGACGGAAACTCGATGCGCGCCGTCTCCACGTAGTCCGGCGCACCGCGCGGGATGCGCTTCTGAAAGAAGGCGTCGCCCCCGCCCTTCTCGCGCGTCGACAAAACAATGCCCGGGTGCACGCCCTTAGGCCACCGCTCGAGGGTCGTCGGCCGGCGCTCGAGCGCGCGCATGATGCCGTCCTCGACGGCGAGGTAGTACTCGACGACGTCGAGCTTCGTCAGCGCGCGTGAGTGCTCCGACTCGGGGAAGATCACGCGGTCGGGGCTGGACACGCGCAGGTCGCGCCCCCCGGCGTCGACGGTTGCTGCCTCGGTCGCGGCCATGCCTGAGTTGTAGGGCAGATTGCGAAGGAGTGCGTATTACAGGCGCCGTTCCGCGCCGAACCCTCGATTCCCGCGCTCACGCCCCCGGCCCGAGCCACGCGGGCGTCGCAGCTCGAGTCATAGCGGGCCTGCCTGGACGATCGCTAGTAATACGGGTCGTGCGGATCCCCATCGTCGTCTCGCTCGCTGCCTGCGCCGCGCTCGTTCTCGGCTGCCAGGAGTCCGGCTTCGACGAGGCCAAGGAGACCGCGCGCCCGCTGAAGGTGCAGCACGTGCTCGGCGAGAGCAAGGTCCCCGGGCGCGCCGAGACGCCCGTGGTCATGAGCGTGGACTCCCTCGACGACACGCTGGCCCTCGGAGTCCAGCCCCTCGCGGCGGCCGTGCCGGGCGAGAAGCCGCCCGCTTACCTGGCCGAAGCGGCCGGCGGGCTGGAGATGCTCGCCGAGGATGCAGCGGTGCCCGAAGACGCGGACCTCATTATCGCCAGCGCCCCCCAGAGCGAGGACGAGTACCTCGAGCTCGTCAAGAGCGCCCCCACCGTCGTGATCGACGAGGGCGGCGCGCAATGGAAGCTGAACGTGCGCCTCGTGGGCGAGGCTCTGGGTCGCACCAATGACGCCGAGGAGCTGCTCAGCGACTACGACCGGCGGGTCGCAACCGTGCGCGAGAAGCTGCCGAGAGACGCGAAGGTGGCCGTGAAGCGGGCGGGGCGCGACTCCTTCGCGGCGTCCCTGCTCGCCGACGCGGGGGTCTCGCTCGTCACACCGGCTAAGGCCGACGTCACCCTCGACGACCCAGTCTGGACAGGCCCGGGCGGCGTGCTGGCGGCGCGCGCGGCCCTAGCGGACCTGCAGAGCATCCTGCAGAAATAGCCCGCAAGGGGCTACTGCCCGGCCGCAAATGGCCGATAGGAGACAAAGAGTGAGCTCTCCTGTCCTTGACGCGCTCGCACGGACGGCGGCTCGGCGTTTCCAGAGCTTTGCCGAGGCGGCCACCTCCGTGCTTGACCTGGTGCACGCCGCAGCGCCCGGCGAGCGAGTGGCGCTCGCCCAGATCGACTGGGAAGAAGCGACCTGCCGGATCATCGATGCCCGCGGCGACGATGACACCCTGCGTGGCACGATCGCGCCGCTCTCCGCCCGCTTTCCGAGCGCGAACGGGATCGATCCAAGCGAGCTGATCGATCCCGAGGCGCTCGCCTCGCTCGGCTTTGCTCCCTGCACCGCCGTACCGCTCGACACGAGCGACGGCAACGTCGTCGGTGTGCTGCTCGCCACCGGCGCCGGCCCCCACGTATCGCTGTTGCCGGTCGCGGCCCGTCTGCTCAGCTACGAGTGGGAGAGCATCTCCACGCGCGCCGACCTGCGCCGATTGGGAGAGATCGCCCGCGACCGGGAGCGCACGGATGCGGTCACCGGCCTGCCGAACCGGGCCAGCCTGCTCGAGGCGCTCGAGCGCGAGTGGGAGCTCGGGAAGCGCGGCACCGTTCTGTCCTATCTCGTGGTCTGCCGGATCGCGGGCCGCGACGCGCTGCGCGAGCGCGCGGGCGATGCCTCCGCCGATCTCCTGCTGAAGGACGTGGCCGAGGTGCTAGGCGGCGGCGTCCGTCGTACCGACCACCTTGCGCGAGTCGACGACGACCTGCTCGCCGCAGTGCTCGTGGGTTGCAAGGACATTGCGGGAGCGCTCGCCTTCGTGGCGCGCTGCGAGCGCGCGCTCACCGGTGTCGCGGCCGGCCGGCCTGCGCCGATCGAATTGGCCTACAGCTACCGGGCCCTGGCCGAGGCGACGTCGGCGGAGGATGGCCTCGCCGAGGGCGAGGCCGACGCGCGGGAGGCCGAAGCCCGCCCGGCCGGTGCGGCCGAGATCACCGGAGAGGCGGCATGAGCGTCGAGCCGGCATCCAGCCTCGAACCTCAAGCCAATGACCCAGCGGACGACTCCGGGACGAGCGCCGCCGACTCGAATGGCGCCGCCCTGGCGACGACGGGCTCTGGAGACGGTCTCACTCCTCCCTCGCTCACCGGCGCGGGGCGCCGCTTTCTTTCAGACCTGATCGTCGAGCTCGGCTTCGTGGACGCGGACACCGTGGCCGCGGCCGTAGAGTCCGCGCGCAGGCCCGGGATGACCGTGGAGAAGGTGCTGCTCGCACAGGGCGCGCTGACCGAGGACGAGCTCGCTCGCGCGCTCGCGGAGCGCTACGGACTCGACCACATCGACCTGACCGCCTACGAGGTCGATCGCTCCGCCGCCGGCCTGCTGCAGGAAAGCTCGGCAAAGCGCTACCGCGCCGTGCCCGTGGGCTTCAGCGGAGACAGCTCGCTGGTGGTGGCGGTGGCCGACCCGTCCGACTCGCTTGGCCTGAGCGACATCGCCGTCATGACGAAGCTAGCGGTGCGGCCGGCGGTAGCGGCGCGCTCGCAGATCGACGAGCTGATCGAGGACCTGGACTTCATGGAGGGGCCGATCAACCCCCTCGCTCAGACCGTAGGAACCGTGATCGTGCCGCCGTCCGAGGCGAGCGTCGAGCCCGTGGCCGCGCCTGCGGCCGTGGCGCCCGCTCGGGTCGACGACGGAGTTGCCTTCGCGCGCGTCGAGGAGCTCGAGGCCGCGCTGACAACCGAGCGCGAGCGACGCACCGCAGAGCTCGATGCGCTGCGCGAGGGCCACCAGCGGGCGCTCGACGCCGAGCGTGAGCGCCACGGCTCAGGGGCGATCGCCGACCGCGAGCGCCACGCCGCGGAGCTGGCGTCCGATCGCGAACGTCATTCACGCGAGCTCGCCGCCCTGCGGGACAGCCTGGAGGGCGGCGCCGGCGCGGCCGCCTCGAAGGCCGCGGAGCTTCAGGAGGCGCTCGACGCCGAGCGCGCCGCCCACGTCGACGAGGCGGACGACCTCAAGCGGACGCTCGACGTCGCGCGGACCGAGCACGCTCGCGCCCTGGAGGCCACCAAGGCCGAGCACAGCCGCGCCCTCGATGCCCTCAAAGCCTCCCAGGCGAGCGAGATCGACGAGCTGCGCGCAGCGGCCCGGCAGTCAGCCGCCGATCACACCCGCGAGCTGGCGGAGCTGCGCGACGCGGGCGAGGCCGCCGCTGCCGAGCGCGCCCGCGAGGTGGTGGAGCTGCGCAAGATGGCCGATTCCGTCGAGAGCCGCAGCGCACGCGAGACCGCCGAGCTGCGCGACATCCTCGAAACCGAGCGAGCCAAGCACGACGAGACGGTCACCGAGCTGCGCGGCCAGGTGGAGCTCGAGCGCGGCGCTCATGACGTCGCGGCGGCGGAGCTGCGAACCGCCCTCGACGACGAACGAAAGCGCCACGCGGCGGATCTCGAGTCCGCGCGGTCCGCGCTGGAGTCGGAGCAGGCCAACCGCACGGAGGCGCTCACCAAGGGCCAGGAGCGCCACGCCGCGGAGCTCGCCAAGCTGAGCAAGGGCTTCGAGTCAGAGCAGGCACGCCACGCCGCCGAGGCCGTCCGGCTGACCGATGTCCTCAAGGAAGAGAAGACCCGCCACCTCGACGAGGTCAACGAGCTCAAGGCGGCCGTCGACGCCGAACGCGAGAAGCGCAAGGAGAGGCTGGCCGAGCTGCGCGACGAGAACGACCACGCGCGCACCGAGCAGGCTCAGGAGATCACGCGGCTGGAGTCCGCGCTCGAAGGCGAGCGCACCATCAAGGACCGCGCAATCGCCGAGCTGCGCGAGCAGCTCACGCTTGTCGCCGAGGAGCACGACCGCGCGGTCACCTCGCTCAAGAGCTCGCTGGAGTCCGAGCGCACCCGGCGTGAAGAGGCCGAGGCCATCTCCGCGGAGGACGGCGAGCTGCAGGAGCGCATATCGACCCTCCAGACGCACCTGGACGACGCTTCGTCTCGCAACGAGGAGCTCGAGAACGAGGGTACGGCGGTCCGCGGGCGCATCAAGGAGCTCGAGGAAGAGCTCGAGGCGGCCGTCGCCTCTTCGGGCGACAGCGAGGAAACCGAGCGCATGCGCGCCGAGCTCGCCGATGCGCGCGCCGCGGCGGCCGAAGCCGGCGAGCTGCGAAGCGAGCTCGAAAGACTGCGTAGCGAGGTCGAGGACGCCGACACCCTGCGCTCTGAGGCCGAGGACCTGCGCGCCGCAGCTGCCGGCGCCGAGTCGCTCAAGGGCGAGGCCGACTCCCTGCGCGAGGAGCTCGAGGCCCTGCGCGCCGCGGCCGCCGACGCGGAGGCCCTGCGCGCGGAGCTCGAGGAGCTGCGCGACGCCGCCAAGGGCGCCGAGACAGTCCGCTCCGAGCTCGACGAGGCCCGCGAACGCCTGGAGGACCTCGAGGACGCCGACCGCCGCGCCGAGCACGCCCGGACCGCGCTGTCGGAGCTACGCGAAGAGAACGAGCGCCAGGCCGAGCTGAGTGCCCAGACAGAGCGCGAGCTGCAGGACAAGATCACCGGCGCCGAGCGCGAGATGGTGGCGATGTCCAAGCGCTTCGACGACCTCGCCGAAGCCATCGCCAACGCCCGCCGCGGGGGTCGTTAGCCACCCCCCGCCACAGAGTCGTCAGCCACCCCGCCCCGAGCGGTAGCACCCCGCCCCGAGCGGTAGCAGCCCGCCGCCTTCGTCAGACCAAGCGCGCGAGTAGGCGCTCTTCGCCAGCCAGCGTCGTGCTGGTGGCGGAGCCGACCTCGACCTGCGTGAGCTCGCCGGGCGCCGCCATGCCACTGAAGTTCACCGTCTTGTTGTGGCGAGTCCGTCCGCGCAGGCGGGCAGGATCGGTCCGCGACGGTCCCTCCACGAGCACCTCCATGGTGCGCCCCACGAAGCGCTGCGCACGCTCGGCGGCGTGGCGCTGGACGGTCTCCACCAGGCGGTCCATGCGCGCGCGCTTCACTCCGCTCGGCAGCGCGTCGTCGAGCTCGGCCGCCAGCGTCCCTCGGCGCGGGGAGAAGATGAACGTGAACGCGGAGTCGTAGCTCACCTGCTCGACCACGTCCATCGTCTCGTCGAAGTCGGAGTCGGTCTCCCCCGGGAAGCCGACGATGATGTCGGTGGTGAGCGCGCAGTCGGGCACGCGCTCGCGGAACATCGCCACTCGGTCGAGGTAGCGCTCGCGGTTGTAGGTGCGGCGCATCGCCTTGAGCACGCGCGACGACCCCGACTGCAGCGGCAGGTGGATGTGCTCGCAGACGCTCGGCAGCTCGACGTGGGCGCGGATCACGTCCTCGCGTATGTCTTTTGGATGGGGACTCGTGTACCTGATGCGCTCCACTCCGTCGATGGCGTCGACCATGTGGAGAAGCTCGGCGAAGCTCGTTTTCGCCCCCCTCGGGAGGTCGCGCCCGTAGGAGCACACGTTCTGCCCCAGCAGCGTGACCTCGCGCACCCCGTCGCCCGCCAGCCGCTCGACCTCGGCGACCAGCTCCTGCGCCGGCCGCGACACCTCGCGCCCGCGTGTGGAGGGCACGATGCAGTACGAGCACGCACAGTTGCAGCCCACCGAGATCTGCACCCAGGCCTGGTGGTCGCGCTCGCGCTTCATCGGCAGGTGGCCCGTGAAGCCCTCGAACTCGAAGTAACCCTGTGCGCTCAGGCTGTCGCTCGTCAGAAACTCGGCGAGCCGGTGAACCTGACCGGGTCCGAAGGCCACGTCGACGAACGGGAACAGCTCGAACACCTGGTCCTTCATCGACTGCGACCAGCACCCGCCGATCCCGACCACGCGCCCCGGGTTCTCTGCCTTCAGCCGCTTGGCCTCACCCAGGTGCCCGACGAGGCGGGTGTCGGCCTTCTCGCGAATCGAGCAGGTGTTGAACAGGATCAGGTCGGCCCCGTCCCGCTCGTCAGCCTCGCTATAGCCGATCGACTCGAGCATCCCCTTCATGCGCTCGGAGTCGTGCTCGTTCATCTGGCAGCCGAACGTGGTCAGGTGATACGTCTTCATGCCCGCGCCGAGGATAGCCTGGGCCGGTGTCCACCCGCTCCCGGCTCGTCGACCTCTGCACGGCCCTGCCCGAGGTGTCGGTCGAAGACGGGCAGCATATGGGCTTCTCGGTGCGCGGTAAGCGCTTTGCCTGGCTACTCGACGACCACCACGGCGACGGCCGGCTGGCGCTGAACTGCAAGGCGGCGCCGGGCGCGAACTCGGCGCTCGCCGAGCGCCACCCCGAGCGCTTCTTCCTGCCGTCCTACCTGGCCTCGCGTGGCTGGGTCGGTCTGCTGCTCGACACCAACGAGGTCGACTGGGATGAGGTCCACCGCCTCGTGCTGGAGGCCTACCTGCTGAGCGCACCCAAGCGGCTGGCCAACGAGCTTCGCGGCTAGCGCGCGTAGTCCGTCGACCGGCTCTCGCGGATTACGGTCACCTTGATCTGGCCCGGGTCCTCGAGCTGCTTCTCGACCTCCCGCGCGATCTGGTGCGAGAGCAGAGTTGCCGCGTCGTCGTCGATCTCGTCGGGCTCCACGATCACGCGGATCTCGCGCCCGGCGTGCATGGCGTAGACCTTGTCGACACCGTCGTGGCTGGTGGCGATCGCCTCCAGCTCGCGCAGCCGTTTGACGTACTGCTCGAGCGACTCACCGCGGGCGCCCGGGCGAGCGCCAGAGAGGCTGTCGACGATCTGAACGATCACCGCCTCGACGGTCTGCGGCTCCACCTCGTTGTGGTGGGCCTCCATGGCGTGAGCCACGCCCTCGTTCTCCTTGTAGCGCCGCGCCATCTCCCCGCCGACCAGCGCATGCGGCCCCTCGGTCTCGTGCGAGACCGCCTTGCCGATGTCGTGCAGCAGCGCCGCCCGAGCGGCCGTGCGGGGATCGGCCCCCAGCTCCGCCGCGAGCATCGAGGCCAGGCGAGCGCACTCGATCGAGTGGTGCAGCACGTTCTGCCCGTAGCTTGTGCGAAAGCGCAGCTTCCCGAGCAGCTTGACCAGCTCGGGATGGAGCGATCCGACGTTCGCCTCGAAGACCGCCTGCTCGCCCACCTCGACGACGTGCTGGTCGATCTCCGACTTCGCCTGGTGGAAGGCCTCCTCGATGCGGGCCGGGTGGATGCGGCCGTCCTGGAGCAGCTTGTCCAGCGTGAGTCGCGCGGTCTCGCGGCGGACGCCGTCAAAGCCGGAGAGCAGAACGGCGCCCGGGGTGTCATCGATGATGAAGTCGATTCCGGTGAGCGTCTCCAGTGCGCGGATGTTGCGTCCCTCGCGGCCGATGATGCGGCCCTTGAGCTCGTCGGACTTCAGCTCCACCACGGACACGGTGGTCTCCACCGCGTGGCTGGAGGCCACTCTCTGCATGACCGCCGCGAGGATGCTGCGGGCGCGGCGGTCGGCGTCGTGGCGGGTTTCCTCCTCGACCTGGCGGATGACGCGGGCGCTCTCGTGGCGTAGCTCGTCCTCGAGCGTGTGCATGAGGATCTGCTTGGCCTGTCCCGCGCTCAATCCGGCCACTCGCTCGAGCTCGCGGATCTGTCTGGTCTTTGTGTCCTTCAGGTCCTCGCGGGTGTGTTCGAGGTTGCGCTGTCGGTCGTCGAGCGAACGCTCGCGCTCCCCCAGCTGCTGGGACTGGGCATCGAGCGAGCTCTCCCTTGCCCGCAGGCGCTCCTCGAGCCGGGCGATCTCCGCGCGACGTGCGCGAAGCTCGTCCTCCGCCGCGTCGGAGTCGGCCACGGGCGCCGCTCTCGCAGTCGCCGTGGCGGCCCCATCGCGGAGCTCGGGTGCCGCGACTGCCCCCGGAGCGATCTGTGCGGCGCGCGGGCGCTGTACGAGCAGCACCACGGCCACGGCGACCGCTGCCGCCACCAGCGCCGCCAACACGATCTCCATTTGGATGTCCCCTCTGTTCCGGCGCAGCTGCGCCGGCCTCGCCAGTCAGTCTCCGAGCGATCATGCTCGGCGCCGCGAGACACCAGTACGACTCTCACGCGGAGCGCGCGCCCGTGTGGCGCGCGCCGTGCAGCTGTTATGGACCTTCCCGAGGACCCCGGCCTGCCCGCACTCGGCGGAGCCCAGTGCTTGCGCCTGTCCCTCTAGGTGGGTCGGTGATGGTCATTGTCCGCAAAGAAGTCGATTTGCTGGATGTTTCAGTCTCAACCGGCGGCCGAGCGACCGCTTTCACAGGAGGGTAACCGGGCGCCGGGTCAGTCGCAAGCGGGCGAGAGCCTCCGCCCACGGCTAAGGCCGCAAGGTCCGGCTCAGGGCCGCATGGCGTTCGTCGCCCGCCGCCTGCTCATGGCGGCGAACCGCCTCGTAGGCGATCTCGCTCTGGTAGCCGCGGCGGATCAGCAGGCGCCAGGCACGGTCGCGTTCGCGGTCGTCGCCCGGCGCCGCCATGCGCTGCTCGAGCACGAGCAGAGCCGAGGCGAGCTCTGAGTCGAGGCTGCGGCTGGCAACCACCGCGTCGACGAGGTCGGGCGCGACCCCGCGCCGGTGGAGGTCGCGTGCGATCCGCTCCGAGCCCCAGCCGGAGAGCTCGCGCTTGTCCTCGGCGAAGCGCTGTGCGTAGCGGGCGTCGTCGATGAAACCGGCCTCGCTCAACTCGGCGACCGCGTCGTCGATCGCCGCCGGCTCGACCCGCTTGCGCTCCAGGAAAGTGCGCAGCTCCGCGACGGTGCGCTCGCGATAGCCCACCGCCCGGTAAGCGAGCTGGATCGCCCGCTCGGTCTCTCGCTCCGGGCCGTCCGTGGCCATCGTCACCTAGGTGGAGCCGGCCATTTACGCGGCCTGTTCCTTGGGCTCGGTGTCCGGCGGGGCCGGCGCCTCCTCCTCCGGGGCCTCTGCCGGCGGAACCGCGGCCAGCGGCGCCGCCGCCGGCTCGACACCGAGCGCGTCGTAGATCTTGCGCTCGATCTCGGCGGCGACCTCCGGATGCTCGCGCAGATAGCCCTTCACGTTGTTTCGCCCCTGCCCCAGCCGCTCGTCTCCGTAGGAGAAGAACGAACCGGACTTCTGGACGACGTTGTGCTCGATCCCGAGGTCGAGGACACATCCCTGGCTCGAGATGCCCTGGCCGTAGTCGATGTCGAACTCAGCCTGGCGGAACGGGGCGGCCACCTTGTTCTTGACCACCTTTACCCGCACCCGGTTGCCGACCGCCTCGGTGCCCTCCTTGAGGGTCTCGATGCGGCGGATGTCGAGCCGCTGCGAGGCGTAGAACTTGAGCGCTCGCCCGCCGGGTTGCGTCTCTGGCGAATTGTGCACCACCACGTGGTCGACGAGGTAGGTGTGGTTGCCCTCGATCTGGAGGTCGTACCGGCGGCGCCGGGACGGCCGATCGTGCTGAGGACAGTCCGATTTGCGGTACTTGCGAAGCACCTGCATGCCGATCGGTCGCAGGCTCTGGCGGCTCTTGAGATCTGTCCGGTAGTCGCCCGCCGACGCTGCATCCCATGCAAAGCGCCCACGCAGGTCCGGATGGAGCTTGTAGTCCATCGACGGATGCACGTACGGCGCGATCCGCTCCTGGAATCTCTGGGTGCGCTCGCCGCTGAACAGGAGGTTGTGGCCGCTCAAAGTCGGCCGCCCCATCCCGAGCTCCTCGCAGCGCTGGGCAACCAACTCGCGATCCTCGCTCGATAGGCCCGCGACGCAGATTGTCGCCTTGCCGTGGCCCCACCGCTTGTAGCTGCCCCCAAACGTGCCGTCGTCGCAGTACCAAGCTGCCAGAGTCCGCTCGTCCAGTTGGCTGAGTACTTCACTGCTGACGGTCTTGCGTCCGTCGGCTGCGTACACCGCGTCGCGCAGTGCCGCGAGCTGGCGCATCGGAACGGTGTCGAAGCCAATGCCGTTACCGGTCCGACCGATCCTGTGCGCGAACGGCGCGAGCATGGACTGCTTCCACTCGCAATATTCGCGCTGACGCTCGCCATGGCCGACGCGGAACGCTGCGTTGTGAGCCGATGCGTAGCGAAGAGAGCCATCGCCCAGCAAGCTGCCGAGAATGAGCTTCATCTGGTCGTCGCTCAAGGCGTACTGCTTGACGGCGACCAGGACCTCGTCGCCTTCCTCGATCTCCCACGCCTGACGCTCACCCTCGGGCGTGAAGATCATGTGGTTGGGAGTGCACGCGAACTTGCGCTTGCCCGATCCTCCACCGGCTTCGACCTCAAACTGGAGCCACTCGTCGGTCTCGCCGTTGTCGTACCACTCCACGACACGGCGCGGCTCGATCTGCCCGGTCTTCGGGTCCATCGACATGACCTCGACCGGCGTGCGCTGATTGACGATCTTGCCGATCTTCTCGGTGCTTCCGTCCGCCAGCACCACCCGGGCGTCATAGTGAAAACACCCGAACATCACTCCAACCTTCTCGCGAATCTGGTTCGTGAAGATGCAGAGGGTGTTCGCGCGGTTGAGGTTGCCGGCGAGCTTGCGCATCGCCTGGGACATCATTCGGGCCTGGAGGCCGACGGACTGGTCGCCCATCGCTCCTTCGAGCTCGGACTTCGGGGTGAGCGCGGCCACGGAGTCGATCGCCACAACGTCAACCGCTCCCGAGCGGATCAGCAGGTCGGCGATCTCCAGCGCCTGCTCGCCGTGGTCGGGCTGGGAGACGAGCAGCTCGTCGACGTCCACGCCGATGCGCTTGGCATAAGCGGGGTCCATCGCGTGCTCGGCGTCGATGAACGCGCAGATGCCTCCCAGCCGCTGGGCATTGGCGAGCACGTGGTAGAGCAGCGTCGTCTTGCCCGACGACTCGGGGCCGAACACCTCGACGATGCGCCCGCGCGGCACACCGCCCACGCCAAGGGCCAGGTCGAGCGACAGCGCGCCCGTGGGGATGGCCTGGACCCGCACCGCGGCGGCCTCGTCCCCCATCTTCATGATCGATCCGGCGCCGAACTCGCGCTCGATCTGCCCGAGCGCGTTCTTCAGCGCAGACTCGCGCGCCTGAGCGGCCTTCTGCTGCTCTTTGTCCATGTGTCCGTCCTCTCGAAAGTCTTGAGTCCCACAACGTAGGAGTCGGGTCGGACAGCAAGCTCGCCCCCCTGCAGGGGCCTGTGCCTAGCTCGAGTGTGCCCGGCGGGCGCGGCGCTTCGCCAGCGCCATGCGCAGGAGGTAGGCCGGCGTCGGCGGCACCCAGCCGAGCTGCTTTGCCATGCCCAGATCGTCGCGGTCGGCCCAGTGCTCGATGACCTGGCCGTCCCTGACTCGCAGCCAGTGGGTCTGGGTGGTGGCAAAGCGCTCTCCGGTCGGCGGGAACACGTCCTCGACCGAGCTGTCCGCGGCGTAGGCGGCAAACGGCCTCACGTGGCGGCCGGACATCGTGCAGTGGATTACGACCAGGTTGCCCTCGGCGACCAGATCGTGGATGTCCCAGCGCAGGTCGGCGAAGGCGTCGCGCAGCCAGAGCGCGGTCGCGTAGGCGGTCGCGGGTCCCCGCCCGCGCGAGGCCGGCGGCTCCTCGTGTTGCTCGTGGTTGAGGAACTCCGGGTGGCAGACCTCGTCGAAGTCCTCGGGGGTGCCGTCGACCATGATCGCGATGCTGCGCAGGGCGACGGCCTTGGCGTCATCCAGGGTGGGCGCGGAATAGTTTGAGAGTGAAATCGCTGTGGCGGGCATCCACAGCAAGCTAGGAACGGCCGCGCCGGTCCTCCGTGAGGTCGCTCACAGATCAGGCCCCCAGCTCGACCGAGCCGTCGTCATGCAGCGTCCAGCGCGGGTTGTGGGCTATCTCCCACGGGTGTCCGTCGGGGTCGACGAGCGCGGCCGAGTACCCACCCCAGAAGGTCTCGCCCGGCTCGCGCGCGATCTTGGCGCCGGCGGCGCGGGCCTCCTCGGCGACCGCGTCGACCTCGGCGGGCGACCCCACGTTGTGCGCGAGCGTCACCCCTCCCCAGCCGCCGCCGTCCTCCACCCCGCTGTCCTTCGCGAGGCTCGCCCGGTCCCAGAGCGCAACGATCAACCCGCCCGCCTGGAAGAACACGACGTCGGCGCCCGGCTCGGCACGGGTGTGCCACCCGAGCGCCTCATAGAACGCGCGCGAGCGCTCGAGGTCCGCTACGCCCAGGGTGACGAGGCTCAGCCGCTGTTCCACTCGGAGATCCTCTCAGGCGTCGGTGCCCACCGCCTCGGCCACCGTCGCAAAGCCGTCTCGCTCGAGCTGCTCCACCAGGCCGTTCAGGATCTCCTTCACCATGCCCGGGCCGCGGTAGACGAGCCCCGTGTAGACCTGCACCAGCGCGGCCCCGAGGCGGATCTTGCGGTAGGCGTCGGCCGCCGTGAAGATTCCCCCCGCAGCCATCAGGCCGTAGCGGCTGCCAGGGCCGAGAATGCCATAGAGGGTCACGAGGATGTCGTTGATCAGCTCCTCCACGGGCCGGCCGCCGACCGCGCCGGGCATCCGCTCGAGCCGCGCGCGCGGCGCCGTCAGGCGAAGGGCCTCGGGCTTCCCGGCCGGCAGGTTGATCGAGAACCCGCTCACGAACGGATGGCCGTCGGCGATCGAGACGATCTCGCGCAGCACACCGGCATCGCTCGTCGGCTTGAGCTTGAGCACGACGGGCACCCGCGGCGAGAGCTCCGCGAGCCGTCTCAGCAGGCCGTCGACCTTGGCCAGGTCGTCGAAGAAGTCGCGGTCGGCAGCCGAGTTGGGGCAGCTCATGTTGAGCGCGATGTAGTCGGCGTGCCCCTGGAGCAGCTCGAACGAGCGCGCGTAGTCCTCATAGACGTCGGGAGCGACCGCGGGGCGGCTCGGATCGTTGGTCTTGACAAGGTTGATGCCGAGGCGCGCCGGGAGGCGCTGCCCGCCCAATCGCCTGCTGATGACCTGCGCCCCGTCGTTGGGTACCCCGTAGCTGACGACGATCCCCCCGTCTTGCGGGATCCGAAACAGCCGCGGCCGCGGGTTGCCGTCCGACGGGTAGCCGGAGATCGAGCCGATCTCCACGTGCCCGAAGCCGAGCGTACCGAGCAGCCCCAGCGCCCGCCCGTTCTTGTCGAAGCCGGCGGCCAGGCCGAGCGGGTTGTCGAAGTCGAGGCCGCAGCACTCCACGCGCAGGCGTGGATCCTCGACTGCAAACGCGCTGTGCGCGGCGCGGCGGGTCAGCCCGAAGCGCCCCGTGAGCTCGCACGTGCGCAGCGCGAGGTTGTGCGCCCGCTCGGGATCCAGCCGGAAGAGCAGCGGGCGAACGACCGTCTCGTACACGCCAAGGGACGCTAGCGGAGGGTTGCCCTCGCCAGCGGCTCGTAGAGGGCGCCCTGCGGGCGCAGCGTCGAGCGGTAGAGCGTCAGCTCGGTGGCCACAAACGGGTCGGATGGAGGCGGCGGCGAGGGCGGCAGGGACGGCGCGCGCCGCTCCCCGCGCTTCACCCGAGCGAGGGTGAGATGGGGCCAGAACGGGCGCTTCTCGGGGCGATACCAGCGGCCCGCCTCCAACGCGTCCGACACGCCGCCCTGGAGCGCCTCGGCCCGCCCGTCCTCGTCGTCGAGTGCGAGCGCGAACAGGCGCGGCGCGCGCGGTGGCAGCGCCCGCAACTCGCCTGCACGGAGCGTCGGGCCCACAGAGCCCGAGGCCGCCGCAAAGGCCGCCTCCGCGAGCTGCTCCGCCGCGCTCTCGTCCTGCCAGCCCAGGAAGGCGAGTGTCACGTGCAGGGCGTCGGCCCGGACGGGGCGCAGGTCCCCCCGGCCCTCGATCAACTCGTCGCGCCACGCCGCCAGCGCCACCCGCGCGGCGTCCGGGAGGTCGAGCGCAACGAACATGCGCGCTCGCGGACCGCTCAGAGAGGGAACTCCTCCCCGCCCAGCACCCGGCGCAACATGTGCATCGCCACGGTGGTCGAGCGGTCGCGGATCTCGCCGCGATCGCCGGGGAGGCGCAGGTCGCGGGCGAGCATCGGTCCGTTCGCCCGCTTGACGCACCAGCAGACGAAGCCCACCGGCTTCTCCTCGGTGCCCCCACCCGGGCCCGCCACACCGGTGATCGAGACCGCGGTGTCCGCTCCGAAGCGCTCCAGGGCCCCGTCGGCCATCGCCGCGGCCACCTCGGGCGAAACCGCGCCGTAGCGCTCGATCAGCTCGGGGTCCACACCCAGCATCCCGACCTTGGCCTCGTTGGCATAGGCGACCACCCCGCCCGCGAAGTAGGCCGACGAGCCCGCCACCTCGGTCAGGCGCGCCGCCATCAGCCCGGCGGTGCATGACTCGGCCACGGCGAGCCGGCGGCCGCTGAGCAGGTCGGCCACCTGGTCGTCGATCCGCTTGCCGTCGACGGAGAAGAGCGTGCGCTTGTGGCGCTCCCCGATCAGGGCGAGCAAGGCCCGCCACACCGGCTCCGCGGCCGGCTCCCAGCGCGTGACCACCTCCACCTCGGCCCGGCGCAGGCAGGTGGTGATCTCGAGCCTGTCAAAGCCCTCGATCTCCGCCTCCGCCACCCGCAGCGTCTCGGCGATCTCCGACTCCGGGATGCCGTAGAGGCGCAGCATCTCCTGGCGCAGCTCGACCGCCCCGGCGATGGCCGCGCGGAAGGCGTCGGTCGCCGCCGCGGCCGGCCACATGGCGTGCAGCTCGCGCGGCGGGCCGGGGAGCACGACCACGGTCGGCCCGTCGTCGACCGGCACGACGAGCCCGGGCGCGGTGCCCACCGGCTCGAGGATGGTGGCGCCGGCCGGGACGACCGCCTGCTTGCGGTTGGAGGCGCGGATCGCGTCGGGATCGAGGTCGGGCCAGCGCGACATCAGCGGGCGCAGGACCTCGGCGATACGCTCCTCGAGCGGCTCGTCCAGGACCATCTCGCGCCCGGCGAACGCACCGACGACCTCGGCCGTCAGGTCGTCCGCGGTCGGCCCCAGCCCGCCGCTCGTGACGATGAGGTCGACGTCCTGCGCGGCCAGGAAGCCCAGCGCCTGCTCCATGTCCTCGCGGCGGTCGCCGACGACCAGGGT
>JBEVKF010000002.1:0-11229 GCA_040509755.1 Thermoleophilaceae bacterium
AGGGCGTCAAGCAGTCGCAGATCCTCACGGCGGAGGGTGAGAAGCAGAGCGCCATCCTGCGCGCGGAAGGTCAGCGCGAGTCCCAGATCCTCCAGGCCGAGGGGCAGTCGAAGGCCATCGAGACGGTGTTCGACGCCATCCATCGCGGCGACGCCGACCCCAAGCTGCTCGCCTACCAGTATCTCCAGATGCTGCCGCAGATCGCTCAGGGTGAGTCGAACAAGCTCTGGATCATTCCGAGCGAGGTGACGCAGGCGATCGGGAACCTCGGCGCGATGATCCCCGGCGGCGACCCGGGCAGAGACCGGGCTGACGAGAAGCCGCTGAGGCCGCCCGTGCCGCCGGCGCCGCCCGCGCCCTAGTCGAGATCGACCCGCACCGTCACGGGGTTGGTGCCCATCAGCCGCACCACCGCGGAGTTCATCCGGTTGGACATCCGCCGCTGGCGCGCACGCCAGTCGTCACCTGCGAGCACGTGCGCGGTCCCGCTGCGCCAGCGCCGCCCCACGCGCACTCGCACCCGCGGGTGCGCCTCGATGTTGCGAACATAGGAAGCGCGCAGGCCGTGCTCGGCCACGACCCAGAGTGTGTCGCCCTCCAGCGCCCGGCCGACCGGCGTGCGCCGGGGCTGGCCCGACCTGCGGCCCGTCGTTTCCAGGATCACGATCCCTGGGAGCGCGAGCCCGGCGCGGGCGGCCGCCTTGACCAGAGGGTTGACCAGGCGGGTCGAGACCCACGTCGACAGCCGGCGCTTGTCCATCAGGACAAGCTACCCGAGCCGCATCCGTGCGCTAGCGAGCCGCTCGCCTGCGGACCGTGATGGCCTGCGTCATCTGGACCGGGTGCAGCGAGCAGAACAGGCGATAGGTGCCCGGCTTGGTGAGGCGGCGCTCGTAGCGGCCGCCGCGACGCATGTTGTACGACGAGAATCCGACGGGCCCGCTGGCGAGCGTGACGTTGTGGGATTGGCGGTCGCCGAAGCGCCAGCGCACGCGCGCGCCGCGCGGCAACGAGAGGTTCCTGAGGTCGAAGGCGAAGTCGCGCACCGTGACCGTGGCGTCGCCGTCGAGGCGGTGGATGGGGCCCGGCGGGCGCGAGATGCGGCGGGCGCGGCCGGAGCGGTCGAGGCCAGTCAGCGGCACGCGGACGACCGGCGGCTCGGTGCGGCCGGGGTAATCGAGGCGGACGTTCTGGAGGTCGGCCGGCAGCGGCTCGCAACTGGGCCCGACCGCCGGGTCGTGTGCCACGTACAGGTGCATGATCCCCATGACCCGCGTGTGGGGCAGGGCCCCGTCGTAGAAGGAGGTCAGCTTGAGCCGCTCGCCCTTGCCGACGGGGATTCCGGTGGCGCTCTGCACCCAGCTCATGTCGATCGGTCCCGGCTCGTGGAGGACCGGGAGCACGTTGTATGAGGGATGGTCGGGCTGGCCATAGAGCGGCCTGGAGGGCATCAGAGTGCGTCCCGAGCAGGCGGGCTGGCTGATCGTCAGTTCCTTAGCGCCGCCGTGCGCGTGGCCGCCGGCCGCGATCAGCCGGCCGCCCTCGGCCATCCTCCAGGTCAGCGACTTGGCGAAGGTCGCGCCGCGGCGCCCGGTGCCGGGCACGTCGAAGATCGGGTCGATCTTGCCCCGTCGCGGACAGCCCGTCACGCGCAGCCAGTAGGGGGTGAGCGGCCTGATAGCGGGGTCATCGTCCACGACGGCGCGGTACTCGATGTACGCCGCGTCCGGGACGTTGCGGTGATTCATGAGCATCCATGACGTCTGCCAGCGGTCGCCGGTGTGGATCGGGTAGCCGTAGCCGGCCGGGAACCTGACCGTCTGGTTCTCCTCCCCGGTGCCGTAGAAGCTCTCGCTCGTGCCGCCGCAGACCGGGTCGCTTTTCTCGCCGTCGAAGCGGCCCCAGTTCTTATAGAGGATGTGGTGAAGCATCAACCGCTGAAGGGGGATCGGCTCGCCGGCGGCATCCACCACTCGGGCGTGCATCTCGACGATATGGCCGTCGAGCTGGGGCGCGGGCACCTCCTTGGTCTCGGCGTCGGTGTAGCGCACGGAGTAGGGAGCAACGGCCAGGGGACCCTGGCGGTAGGTAACGGTCTGGAGCTCGGCGGTCGCCGGTGCGGTGGGCAGTGCCAGCCAGGCGCTCACGAGCAGGGCCGATGCCAGCACGACTGGTTGCACCCCTCGCACACCGATCTTGTACCAGGGCAAGCGGCGTTGTCCCGCTTCTCCCCGCAGGCACTAGCCTTCCCCGAGCATGTTCGATGCTCTCTCCGACCGCCTGCAGGAGGCCCTGGGCGACGTCCGCTCACGCGGCAAGCTGACCGAGGACGACGTCAACAAGGCAATGCGCCAGGTTCGGCTGGCGCTGCTCGAGGCAGACGTCAACTTCAAGGTCGTCAAGCAGTTCACCGCCGCGGTCAAGGAACGCGCGCTCGGGCACGACGTGCTGGACTCGCTCAACCCCGGCCAGCAGGTGGTGAAGATCGTCTCCGACGAGCTGACCACGTTGATGGGCGGGGCGGGTCGCGACCTCGCACTGGCGCGGCCGGGGCCCACCGTGATCCTGATGGCCGGCCTCAAGGGCTCGGGCAAGACGACAGCCTGCGGCAAGCTCGCGCGTCACCTGCGCGAGGAGCACAAGATGGACGTTGCCGTGGCCGCCTGCGACGTCTACCGGCCCGCGGCAGTCGAGCAGCTGATCAAGGTCGGCGGCCAGGCCGGCGCCCACGTCTACGAGCAGGGCACGGGCCGCGACCCGGTCGACATCGCCGAGTGGGCGCTCGACCAGGCCAAGCGCGACCGCCGCGATGCCCTGATCGTCGACACGAGCGGCCGCCTGCACGTCGACCAGGAGCTCATGAAGGAGCTCGCCGACATCAAGAAGCGCACCAAGCCGCACAACGTGCTGCTCGTGATCGACGCAATGACCGGCCAGGACGCGGTCAACGTCGCTGAGCAGTTCGCGGAGGTCGCGAACTTCGACGGCGTCGTTCTGTCGAAGCTCGACGGCGACTCGCGTGGCGGCGCGGCGCTCTCGGTCAAGGCGGTCACCGGCAAGCCGATCCTCTACGCCTCCACCGGCGAGAAGCTCGGCGACTTCGAGCGCTTCCACCCCGATCGCATGGCCCAGCGCATTCTCGGCATGGGCGACGTGATGACGCTCGTCGAGAAGGCCGAGCGCCAGATGGATGAGCGCCAGGCGGTCGAGCTCGAGCGCAAGATCCGCAAGGAGCAGTTCACGCTCGACGATTTCCTCGAGCAGATGAAGCAGGTGCGCAACATGGGGCCGATCGGCAACCTCTTGAAGATGATGCCCGGCGTCGGGTCTCAGCTCGGAAACCTCAACGTCGACGAGAAGGAGCTCGACCGCCTGGAGGCGATCATCCTGTCGATGACGCCCGAGGAGCGGGCAAACCCGAAGATCATCGACGGGTCGCGCCGGCGGCGGATCGCCCGAGGGTCGGGGACGAACGTGCAGGCGGTGTCGCAGCTCGTCAAGCAGTTCGCCCAGATGAAGAAGCTCATGAAGCAGGTGGCGGGCGGCAAGATGCCCAACCTGCAGCAACTGGCCGGCGGCCGCTAACCTCTCCGCTCTATGTCTGTACGAGTGCGACTGACCCGAGTGGGGAGCAAGAAGAACCCGATCTGGCGCGTGGTCGTGGCCGACCAGCGCTCCCCGCGCGACGGCCGCTTCATCGAGACCATCGGGCACTACAACCCGCAGACCGACCCCTCGACGATTTCACTCGACGAGGAGCGGCTTCAGCACTGGATCGGCCTGGGCGCCCAGCCCACGGGAACGGTCAAGCAGCTCATGAAGGCGCACGCCAAGAGCGGCGCCGCCGCTTCCTCCGACCCGTCGGAGTAGCGCGTGGAGGATCTGCTCGAGTACCTCGCCCGGGCGCTCGTCGACAAGCCCGACGAGGTCGAGGTCGAGGGATTCGAAGAGGACGACGGCACGATCGTCCTCGAGCTGCACGTCGCGGACGACGACGCCGGCAAGGTGATCGGCCGCGGCGGCCGCACGGTCGCCGCGCTGCGGACGGTGATGAAGGCCGCGGCCGTGCGCGACGGACACCGCGTGATGGTCGACGTCGTCGATTGACCCTCGTGACCGCCGGCCGAGTGGGAAAGCCACACGGCCGCGACGGAAGCTTCTATGTGGAGGGGGCCAAGCACCCCCTTGAGCTCGGCACGACGGTCAGTGTCGGATCGTCCACCCACACGGTCGCGCGGCGTGCCGGCACCGACGCGCGCCCGCTGATCCGCCTCGCCGCCGTCGGCGATCCGCGCTCGCTGCGAGGGGAGCTGCTCTTGGTGGAGGACGAGCTGGCCGAGGGCGAGTGGCTCGCCGGCGACCTGGTCGGGCGCGCGGTCCCCGGCCACGGCCATGTGGTGCGGGTGCTGGACGGCCCGTCCTGCTCGCTCCTCGAGCTCGAGGACGGCACGCTCGTCCCGTTCATCTCCGACGCCATCAGCTCGATCGACCGGAACGAGATCCTGATCAACGAGGGCTTCCTGGGATGAACATCGACATCTTCACCCTCTTTCCCGGCTGGTTCTCGTGGTTTTCCGAGCAGCGCCACGTGCGCAATGCGCTCGAGCTCGGCCACTCGCTCGAGTTTGCCGACCTTCGGGCATCGACGCCGCTCAAGTCGGGCCAGGTGGACGACACGCCCTATGGAGGCGGGGCCGGGATGGTGCTCCGCGTGGACGTGGTCGAGGCGGCGCTGGCCGCTCGCTATGGCGAAGCCCCACCCGCCGGGCGCCGCGTGATCGCGCTCGCGGCAGGGGGCCGGCCCTTCGACGATGCGCTGGCGGTCGAGCTTGCCGGGGAGCATGAGCTGACGCTGCTCTGCGGACGCTACGAGGGGTTCGACGAGCGCGTTCACGAGCACCTGGCGACGGATGTGCTCTCGATCGGGCAATACGTGCTCTCCGGCGGCGAACTCGCCGCCATGGTGGTGTGCGACGCGGTGCTTCGAAAGCTGCCGGGGGCGCTCGGACACGAGGAGAGCGCGATCGAGGAGTCCTTCAGCGCGGCGTTGGACGGGGCCCCCGAGTACCCGCATTACACGCGTCCCTTCGAGTGGCGCGGCCACGCGGTCCCGGAGATCCTGCTGTCGGGCGACCACGCTCGCGTGCGAGAGTGGCGGCTCGAGCAGAGCCGGGCGCGCGCACGCCGCGGCGGCGCCTGAGTCCCCCGGGCGAACGCCCCTCCCTTCGCTACCATTCCCCGCACGCGCGACAGCCACCCGGCGGGTCGCGCCTCTTTTATGTCCGGAGTCATCGAAAGTCTCGAGCGCGCTCAGCTCCGCCGCGTTCCCGTCTTCCAGGCGGGCGATCGCGTGCGAGTCCACTTCCAGGTGGTCGAGGGCACGCGCCGGCGGACCCAGGTCTTCGAAGGTGTGGTGGTCAAGCGCCAGGGCAACGGAGCGCGCGAGACCTTCACGGTGCGAAAGCAGTCCTTCGGCGTGGGGGTGGAGCGGACGTTCCCGCTCCATTCGCCCAAGATCGAGCAGATCGAGGTTGCCTCTCGCGGTGACGTGCGCCGCGCGAAGCTCTACTACCTGCGCGACCGCGTGGGTCGCGCCGCGCGCGTGCGGGAGCGCCGCTGGACCGGCTCCGCCCACGAGGACGCCTACGTCGAGGGCGCGATGCCGCCCGACGATGCCGTACGCCCCGGCGAGGAGGAGCTCGCCGACGCCGCGATTGCCGAGGAGGCCGCCGGCGACGGCGATGCCCCCGAGGTTGGCGCTGTACCTGAGGGTGGCGCCGCACCTGAGGGTGGCGCCGCGGACGGCGAAGCAACTTCCGCCGACGCCGACAGCGAGTCGGCCGCCGACCAGCCGGACGAGCGGCGCCCCAACTAGGTGAGCCGTAGGCTCCGTCCCCGCAGGGTGGCCCGAACAAAGGAAAAGAGCACCGCCGGCTCGCTGATCGAGCTGGTCACCATCGTGGCGGTGGCGCTCGGGCTCGCCCTCGGGATCCAGGCCTTCCTCGTCAAGCCCTTCCGCATCCCGAGCGAGTCCATGGTCCCGACGCTCGAGATCGGGCAGCGCGTGCTCGTCGACCGGCTGTCGAAGAACTTCAGCGACTATGACCGCGGCGACGTGCTGGTGTTCAAGCCGCCGGCCGGCGCCGACGCCAACTCCTGCGGCATCCAGCACTCCGACCAAGTGGCCTGTCCCAAGCCGACCGAGGACCGCTCCGACACGAACTTCATCAAGCGCGTTGTGGCCGTGGGCGGCGACCGCATCAAGGTGCTCGGGGGAGCCGTGTACATCAACGGCAAGCGCCAGAACGAGTCGTTCGCCCGGCTCAGCGAGAGCTGCGCGACCTGCAACCTGCCCAAGGAGATCACGATCCCGAAGGGCTACTACTTCATGATGGGCGACAACCGGGGTGCCAGCGCCGACAGTCGCGAGTGGGGGCCGATCCCCAAGAAGTGGGTGATCGGGCAGGCCTTCGCGACCTACTGGCCACCCGGCAGAATCGGCCTGCTGTAGGGCCGTCGGGGCGGCCGAGCACCGCCTTCCGCCGAGCGTCGTCCTATCATCGCCTCCAGCGTGGGGAAGCCGCCGAGTGCCGACACCGAGCCCGATCAGCCCAGAGCAGCGGCGCGGTCGGCGTCCGCCGCCTCTTCCGTGGGCGCCCGCGCCCGGCGGGCCACCCGTCGCCGCAAGACCAGCGGACGCCGCCTGTTTGCCTTCGACCGCGACATCGGCTGCCGCTACATCGCCGGCGCCGACGAGGCCGGCCGCGGCTCGCTCGCGGGCCCGCTGGTGGCGGCAGCCGTGCTCTTCGACCTCGGGCGCCTGACCCTCTCCGACCGGCGCGCGCTGAGCCGCCTCAACGACTCCAAGCAGCACACCGCGGAGGCGCGCGAGGAGCTCTACCCGCTCGTGCTGCGCGCCGCCGCTCGCTCGGTGATCGTCTCTCGCTGCGTGCGCGGAATCGATGCGCGCGGCCTCCACAACACGAACCTCGAGGCGCTCCGCACAGCCCTGCTCGGGGTTGCCCGCGGCGGGACGGTCTGCCTCGTCGACGGCTTCAAGGTCCCCGAATTCGGATTTGAGCAGCGCGCCGTGATCGATGGCGACTGCCGCAGCGCGGCGATCGCCGCGGCCTCGGTGCTGGCCAAGGTCAGCCGCGACCGCTACATGCGCAAGGCGGCGGCTCGCCACCCCGACTGGGACTTCGACGCAAACGTCGGCTATTCGACTCCCGAGCACCGCGCGGCGATAGCCCAGCACGGCGTCTCGCCGCTGCACCGCATGTCGTTCCAGTCGATCGCTTACACGCAGCTGGCTCTCGAGGGCTGAGCTCAAAACGCACCTTCCAGGTGCTCCAGGCTGATCAGCCGGCCGCGCGCGTCGAGTTCGATCCCGATCGCGTCGAAGCGCAGGTCCGCGCGCCAGGGGCGCTCACATGAGCACGCGTCGAGCCATTCGCGCGCCATCAGCCGCACCTGCTTGCGCTTACGCGCGCCGATCGCCGCGAACGGACCGAGCTCTCCCGAGGGCCGCCTCACGACCAGCGTCTTCACCTCGCAGAAGACGAGTCGGCGCTCGTCCACGGCGACGAGGTCCAGCTCCCCGAGCCGGGTGCGGAAGTTCGCATCGATGACCTCGAACCCGCGCGCCTCGAGGTGACGCCGCGCGAGGTCCTCGCCGAGGGCGCCTACCAGACGACGTCGATCGGTCTTGGGCATGGAGGCGACCGTACGCCGCGCCGTCGCACAGTTGGGTGACGTCTGTAACGAAAGTGCAACTTCTCGCCCCGGCTCACACCAAGGCCGGTTGGAGCACAATCGTTACCTTCGCGTGCCCACGCGTAACCGCCGGCCGCCTAGCGTCGGCGGCATGCTCGCCTGTGTGGCCACTTTCGCTCTCGAAGGGGTCTCCACCAAGGAGGTGACGGTTGAGGTGGACGTCCGCCGAGGGCTCGGCTCGTTCACGCTCGTCGGACTGCCGGACCGCGCCGTTCGCGAGTCGCGCGAGCGCGTGCGCGCGGCCGTTCTCAACTCGGCGCTCGAGTTTCCGCAGAAGCGCATCACGGTGAACCTCGCGCCCGCGCACGTCCGCAAGGCCGGCCCGAGCTTCGACCTCGCCATCGCGCTCGGGCTGCTGGCCGCGACCGAGCAGGTGCCAATCGAGGCCACCGCCCGCTACGCGCTGTGCGGCGAGCTCTCGCTGAGCGGCGAGATCAAGCCGGTCAGGGGCACGCTGGCCGTTGCGCTCGGCGCGCGCAAGGCCGGCTTTCGCAATCTCCTCGTGCCCGCGGAGAACGCGGCCGAGGCCGCGCTGGTGGAGGGGGTTCAGGCGCGCGGGATCCCGACGCTCGGTCGTCTCGCCGACCTACTGCACGGCCGCTGGGATCCCGACCCGGCTCGGCCCGAGCTCCCCGACCCCGAGGCCGGCACCGGGACGCTTGCGGTCGACCTCGCGGACGTGCGAGGGCAGGAGGACGCCAAGCGTGCCCTGCAGATAGCCGCCGCCGGCGGCCACAACATGCTGATGATCGGGCCGCCCGGCGCCGGCAAGACCATGCTTGCGCGGCGCATGCCGGGCATCCTCCCGCCCCCGAGCTTCGAGGAGGCGTTGGAGGTCACCCAGGTCCACAGCGCGGCCGGGATCGGGACCGGACGCCTCGCCACCGAGCGCCCCTTCCGGGCGCCGCACCACACCATTTCGGCTCAGGGCCTCGTCGGCGGGGGCAGCCGGCCGCGGCCGGGCGAGATCACGCTCGCGCATCGCGGGGTTCTGTTCCTCGACGAGCTACCGGAGTTCGCCCGCAGCGCGGTGGACGCCCTGCGCCAACCGCTCGAGGAGGGGCGTGTGGAGATCATGCGTGGCCAGCGCACGCTCGAGTTTCCGGCGAATGCAATCGTGCTCGCAGCCTGCAACCGCTGCCCGTGCGCCCGCCCGCCGGACGACTGCGCGTGCACCTCGCTGGAGCAGGGGCGCTATCAGCGCCGCCTCAGCGGACCGCTGCTCGACCGCATCGATCTCGTGTGCCAGGTCGAGCAGGTGCCGCCGCTCGAGCTCGTGGGAGGGCGCCCGAGCGGCGCCAGCTCGAGCGAGGTACGGTGCCGCGTCATCGCCGCGCGCCGGCACCAGCGCCGCCGCCTCGACGGCACAGGGGCGCTCTGTAACGGCGATATGGACGGCCGCCTGACCCGTGCCGTCGTCCCGCTTGACGCCGCGCTGACGGGTCGCCTGCTGGGCGCGCGCGACCGTCTGAACCTGAGCGGCCGCGGCCATGACCGCGTGCTGCGTGTCGCCCGCACGATCGCCGACTTGGCGGATCACGACCAGGTGCAGCCGGGCGATCTCGACGAGGCGCTGTCCTACCGCCTGGGCGGCGCGGGACTGATGGTCGCATGAGTCGCGTGGAGGACTCCGCGTGCGACGCGTGCCTGCGCCGGGCGTTCCTCGTGGGGCGGTTGGCACCGCGCATCGCGGGTCTGCTCGACCGGCCGGGCCGTCGGACCTCCGGCCTACTGGCTCTCTCGGAGTCCGATCTGCTCGCGGCGGTTGCGGGCGAGCGCGCCGAGCAGATCGCGCTCGACCTCGAGCACTTCGCTCCGGACGCGGAGCGCGAGCGCCTTGCGCGGGCCCGGGTTCTGGCGCTCTGCCGTCACGCCGCCGAGTATCCAGGTGGGCTGCGCGACCTCGACGACCCGCCCGCGGCCCTGTTCGCGGCGGGGCGCCATGAGGCACTCGAGCTCCTGTGCAGCGAGCCGGCGGTGGCCATCGTCGGCACACGCGACCCGAGCCCCTACGGCACCGAGGTGGCCCGCAGCCTCGGCCGGGGCCTCGGAGCGGCGGGCGTGCCGGTGGTGAGCGGGCTTGCGCTGGGGATCGACGCCACCGCCCACCGCGGCTGCCTCGAGGGGGGAGGGGCGGCTTTCGCGGTGCTCGCGTGCGGTCCCGACGTCGCGTACCCGCGTCGCCACCGGCGCCTGCACGAGCACATCCGCGAGAACGGCCTCGTGGTCTCCGAGCTTCCGCCCGGCACGCCTCCGTTCCGCTGGAGCTTTCCGGCCCGCAACCGGATCATGGCCGCGCTGTCTCGCCTGACGGTGGTCGTGGAGGCCGCCGACCCGAGCGGGAGCCTGATCACCACGGACTTCGCGCGCGACCTCGGTCGCTCCGTGGCGGCGGTTCCCGGCAGGGTGACCTCCAAGGTTGCCCGCGGTACCAATGGCCTCTTGAAGGACGGCGCCGTGCCGATCACCAGCACCGAGGACGTGCTCGACGAGCTCTTCGGCGTGGGAGCCAGATACCCGCCCGCGGCGGCCCACAGCGTGCGGGAACCTGAGGACCCCCTGCTGCGTCACGTGCTCGAGTCGGCCGAGCGAATGGGTTCGGTCGCCTCGATCGCCAAGGCCGTCGGCCTGTCGACCGCCGAGACGCGGGCAGCGCTCGCCCGCCTGGAGGGCGACGGCTACCTGGTGCGCCGCAGCCTCGACGGCTGGGAGCGAGCGCTCGGCCCTATCCTGGCGGACCCGTGACCCGCTCGACCTCGCTCCCACCCAAGGTGCTGTCCATCGCCGGCTCGGACTCCGGCGGCGGGGCGGGCATTCAGGCGGATCTCAAGGCGTTCGCCCGCTGCGGTGTCCACGGCATGACGGCGATCACCGCCGTCACCGCCCAAAACACCGTGGCGGTCACCGGGGTCTATCCGCTGCCCCCCGCGGCGATCGTCGAGCAGGTCCGCGCGGTGGTCGAGGACATCGGCGTGGACGCGGTCAAGATCGGCATGCTCGGGACAGCCGACACGATCGCCGCGGTGGACCGCGCACTCGATCTCGTCGGCGACGCTCCCATTGTGCTCGACCCCGTGATGGTGGCCGAGAGCGGCGCGCGGCTGCTCGACGAGGACGCCGAGGAGGTCCTGCGCACGCGCCTGCTCCGGCGCGTGGCGGTGGTGACCCCGAACCTTCCGGAGGCACGCGTGCTGGCCGGCGCGCAGGAGACACCCGGCGCCCCCGACGCGCCCGGCGAGGACGAGGCCGAGTTGCTCGCTCGCGCGATCCTGGCGCGCGGCCCGCGCGCGGTTGTGGTCACGGGCGGTCACCGGGAGACCGCGGCGGACCTCTTCCTCGACGGCGACCGGCTCGTCGAGATCCCCGGTGAACGCCATCCCGGCGGAGCCGGGCATGGGTCGGGCTGCACCCACTCGTCGGCGCTGGCGGCGCACCTCGCCCTCGGCTTCGAGG
>JBEVKF010000003.1:0-11923 GCA_040509755.1 Thermoleophilaceae bacterium
GCGCGGGCCGGCGGCAGCGAGTCGCTCACCGAACTGGGGGGGATGGCGTTCAGGGCGCCGGTGCTGGCAGCGCTGTTTCTGATCGCCACCTTTGCGACGCTCGCCATGCCGGGCTCGGCGAACTTCATCGGCGAGGTGCTCGTCCTGTTTGGGGCCTTCGAGGACAAGCTCGTCTATGGCCTCGTGGCGAGCGTCGGCGTCGTGCTCGCCGCCGTGTACATGATCCGCGTCTTCCAAGGGGTGATGCACAGACGGGTGGGCCCGGCCGTGAAGTCGCGTGACATCGACGGCCTGAACCTCGCCGCGGTGGCGCCGCTGGTGGTGGTCATCGTCGCGCTCGGCCTCTATCCGCAGTTCGTCATCAAGCGCACCGAGGACGCGACGGCGGCCTCGATAGCCGCGGCCAAGGACATCGGGGAGGAGGTCGCCTCGCGATGACGCTGTCCCTCGCCGCGGTGCAGGCCCCCGAGATCGACTACCAGGCGCTCGCTCCGCTGATGGCCACCGCCGGGGGCTCGATCGTGGTGCTGATGATCGGCCTGTTTCGCGGACGCCTGGTGCAGACCGTGCTCGTGCCGGCGCTCGCGGCGATCGCGCTGCTGGCCGCGATCGGACTCACGATCTGGAACTGGGAGCCCGGCGACGTCGAACCGATCATCGAGGGCGCGATGGAGGTGGACACGCTCGCGCTCGGCCTCTCGATGCTCTTCTACGTGGCCGGCCTGGTCTGCATCGTGCTCTCGCTGCGCGCCCTCGCCCCCCGCGAGGCCGGCCACGGCGAGTACCACTCGCTGCTGCTCGGCTCGATCACCGGGATGATCGTGCTGGCGCAGTCGTCCAGCCTGATGACCCTGTTCGTCGGCATCGAGCTGCTCTCGATCCCGCTCTATGTGCTGTGCGCCACCGAGTTGCGCCGGCGCACCTCGCTCGAGTCCGGACTCAAGTACCTCGTGATCGGCTCGGTCGGGTCGGCGACGCTGCTCTATGGCCTGGCGCTCATCTACGGGGCAACCGGCGCGCTGCAGTTCGACGGCATCGCGGCGGCGATCGCCGGCGACGAGCTGAGCGCCACCGACCCGCTGCTGCTCACGGGCATCGCCCTCACCGCCACGGGCCTCGCCTTCAAGGCGTCCGTCGCGCCCTTCCACCAGTGGACTCCCGACGTCTACGAGGGCGCCCCCACTCCTATCACCACGTTCATGGCGGTGGCCACCAAGGCGGCCGCCTTCGCGATCTTCCTGCGGCTGTTCGGCGGCCCGCTGGGCCTGTCGCAGCTCGAGTGGGGCCCCGCGCTTGCCGTACTCGCGGCTTTCACGATCATCGTGGGCAACGTCGGCGCGATCGCGCAGCGTTCGCTCAAGCGCCTGCTCGCGTGGTCGAGCGTGGCGCAGGCCGGCTACCTGCTGGCGGGCGTGGTGGTGGGCTCGACCCTGGGCCTGCAGGCGACGGCCTTCTACCTGGCGGCCTACCTCGTCATGAACGTCGCGGCGTTCGCGGTCGTCCTCGCGCGCGAGCGCGTCTCCGAGCACGGAGACGACCTCGCCGCGCTGCAGAACCTCGGCACGAGCCAGCCCTGGCTCGCGTGGCCGATGACCATCGCGATGCTGTCGCTCGCCGGGTTCCCTGCCACCGCCGGCTTCATCGGAAAGTTCTACCTGATCGATGCCTCGGTTGCGGGCGACTACACGTGGCTCGGCATCCTGATCGTGATCGGCTCGGTCATCTCACTCGCCTACTACCTGCGTGTGGTCGCCGTGATGTGGATGGGCCGAGTCGAGGTCGAGCTGCCGACCGTCCCGCCGAGGCGGGTGAGGCCCGTGTCGGGCTGGTCGCCAGAGGCCGACCTGCGCGCGCAGCCCGAGGTGGCCGCCATCGCAATCCTGTTCGCAGCCGCCACGATCCTGTTCGGCATCTGGCCGGATCCGCTGTTCGACGCCGCCCGTGACATGGGCACGTCGATCTCTTCCTTGCGGTAGCTCGCTGGATGACTGTTTCTAAATCCTTTTGGTCTCTCGATGGCGCTTCTTTGAGCTCGGCCGAAAAACGGCGGGCAATAAGGGGGCGGGACGGGTTGCTTGCGGCGCTCCTCTGTGGCCGCCCGGATTCTGCGTCCGTTGTCGAGTTAGTGGTCGCTGGGCCCGCTAACTCGACACTGGACCGGATCTCGAGCGCGTTTCGGCGAACCCTTGTCGCCCAGTCAGCGCGACGCGCCCAATGGACCCGATGAGCTTCCGGCACTCGATAGCCACCGCGTGCCGCACGGCTCGCGAGGGCCACTGGCCCGCACTCCACGAGAGCGTTACGCTGCGCGCATGAGCGAGAACCTGGCGAGGATCCTTACCGAGACGGCCGAGCGCAGCGGCGACCACACGGCGTTCAAGCTCGATGACGTCGAGCTGACGTACGCGATGCTCGACGGCGCGGCAGCGCGCATCGCGCACCTGCTCGAGGACAAGGGCCTTCAGCCCGGGGACCGAGTCGGGCTGATGCTCCCGAACGTCCCCTACTTCCCCGCGATCTACTACGGGATCCTGCGCGCCGGCGGTGTCGTCGTGCCAATGAACGTGCTGCTCAAGAGCCGCGAGGTGAGCTACTACCTCCAGGATTCGGGCGCGAAGCTGGTGTTCGCCTGGCACGGCTTCGCTGACGAGGCCGAGCAGGGCGCGAGCGAGGCCGGCGCCGAGGTCGTTTCGGTCGCGCCGGGCGAGTTCGAGCAGCTGGTCGGCGGCTACGGCACCGAGCACGAGGTGCTCGACCGCAAGGCCGACGACACAGCCGTGATCCTCTACACGAGCGGCACCACGGGCCAGCCCAAGGGCGCCGAGCTCACCCATGGGAACCTCCACAAGAATTGCGACGTCACCTCGAACACGCTCGGCGGGTTCGACGCGAACGACGTGCTGCTGGGCGCGCTGCCACTGTTCCATTCCTTCGGCCAGACCTGCACGATGAACAGCGCGATCTGCCAGGGCGCGACGGTCACGATGCTGCCGCGCTTCGACCCCCTGAAGGCACTCGAGATCATCGAACGCGACGGGGTAACGGTCTTCCAGGGCGTACCCACGATGTACAACGCGATGCTGCACTGCGACCGCGCCGACTCGACCGACGTGTCGACGCTGCGCCTGTGCATGTCGGGCGGGGCCGCCATCGCCGTCGAGATGATGCGCGGCTTCGAGAAGAAGTTCGACTGCATCATCCTCGAGGGCTACGGCCTGTCGGAGACCTCGCCGGTGGCCTCCTTCAACCACCCCGACAAGGAGCGCAAGCCGGGCTCGATCGGCACGCCGATCAAGGGCGTCGAGATGCAGGTCTGGGATGACGACGGCAACGAGGTCGACCAGGGCGAGGTCGGCGAGATCGTGATCCGCGGCCACAACCTGATGAAGGGCTACTGGCAGCGGCCCGACGCCACCGGCGACGCGATCACCGACGACGGCTGGTTCAAGTCCGGGGACATGGCGACGGTGGACGAGGACGGCTACTTCTTCATCGTCGACCGCAAGAAGGACCTGATCATCCGGGGCGGCTACAACGTCTACCCGCGCGAGATCGAGGAGGTGCTCTACGAGCACCCGGCGATCCAGGAGGCCGCCGTGGTGGGCGTGCCCGACGAGGCGCTCGGCGAGGAGGTCGGCGCCGCGGTCGTCCTCAAGAAGGGCGAGTCGCTCGACGCTCAGGAGGTCAAGGCCTACGTCAAGGAGCAGGTCGCCGCCTACAAGTACCCGCGCAAGGTCTGGTTCGTCGACGAGCTGCCCAAAGGCCCGACCGGCAAGATCCTCAAGCGCGAGATAGCGGTGCCTGAGCACGCCGCCGCGACCTCGCGCGCTTAGCGCACAGCTCTCAAGCCCGCCGTGGGCGGGCCGAGTACCGGAGGGGAATGCTCGACTCCCCTGCCCAAAGCCGCGCGGGCCACGTGATCCCGCTGATAGCCCTTCTGCTGGCGATGGCTCTGTTGGCCGTCGCCGTCGGCGCCGCGGCTAACGATCACGGGCGCAAGCGCGATGCGTTGGACCGCGCCCTGGCCGGCGAGGCCAGCGAGCAGGCGAAGGAGCTCGAGGACTACTTCCAGCGGGCACGCGCACTCACGCTGGTGACCGCGAACAACCCCGCCTACCGCGCCTTCTACGAGCTGCCCGGTGACCGCCAGGACCGGATTCGCAACGACAGTCCCACGCTGGAGGCGGCCCAGCAGGGCCTCATCTACCTGCAAGACCTGTTTCCGGGAAGCATCGGCGAGGCCTCCTTCATCGACCGCGGCGGCGCGGACAATGCCCGCGCGGTGAGGGGCGCAATCGAGCCGTTGCGGGGCCTGTCGCAGGACAAGACCGCGGCGCCCTTCTTCGAGCCCACCTTGGCACTGAAGGCGGGCGAGGTCTACCAGGCGCTTCCGTACGTGTCGACCGACACCAACGAGTGGGTGATCTCGAACTCCGCGCCCGTCCCGGTTCGCTTCGAGGACTCCCCGGCGATCATTCACTTCGAGATCACCGTCGAGAGCTTCCGGCGCCAGGCCGCCGACACGAGCACCGGCGTCGACATCGCGATCGTGGAAGCCACGAGCGGGAAGGTCATCGCCGACAGCCGCCACCAACAGCCCGCCGGCGAACAGGCCGGGCTTGGCCGGCCCGGCGATCATCGCTTCGAGGGTGTCTTCTCCGGCGCCCACAGGACGCTGAGGCGCGGCAACATCGACGTGGAGGGCCATCCCGGCGCCTTCAACGCGTTGCGTACTCAGCCACACAACCCGAATCGCTGGGTCGTAGTTGCGACCGCACCAACGCCCGGCAGCTCGTGGCTTCGCGAGCTGGGAGCCGCCGAGCTCTCCATGCTCGTGCTGGCCGTGCTGCTACTCGGCTTTGCCGTGTTCAGCTTCCGGTCATCGCAGGCGCAGCTTCGGCGGGCAGCGCTGAGCGATCCGCTCACCGCTCTCGGCAACCGCCGCAAGCTGGTGGGCGATCTCGAGCGCTTCGTGCCCCAGGCGAGCGAGGCGCGTCCGCTGCTCCTCGGCATCTTCGATCTCGATGGGTTCAAGTCGTACAACGACACCTTCGGCCACCCGGCCGGCGACGCGCTGCTCGTGCGGCTGTCGACGGCCCTGGCTGCGGTGATGAAGGACGGTGGCGCGTACCGGATGGGCGGCGACGAGTTCTGCATACTCGCGCCGATCGAGCGTCAAACCGAGCAGGAGGTGATCGCGGCGGCCGGCGCCGCCCTATCAGAGCACGGTGAGGGGTTTGGGATCACCGCCTCTCACGGGTGCATCCTCCTTCCGCTGGAGACGGCCGATCCGACGGAGGCGCTGCGGATGGCCGACCACCGAATGTACGCGGACAAGAACGGCGGCCGCGCCTCGGCGGGCCGTCAGGCGACCGACGCGCTCGTAAGCGTGCTCGCCGAGCGTTACCCGGACATAGGCGACCACCTCAACGACGTGACCGAGCTGTGCGAACGTGTTGCCGAGATCATTCCGATGGCCGACGACGAGCGCACGGCGTTACTGCAAGCCGCATCCCTGCACGACATCGGCAAGGCGGCCGTACCGGACGCGATCCTCTCCAAGCAAGGCCCGCTCGACGAGGAGGAATGGGCCTTCATGCAACAGCACACGGTGATCGGCGAGCGCATCCTGGCCGCGGCCCCTGCGCTCAGCCGAGCTGCCCAGCTCGTGCGCTGGAGTCACGAGCACTACGACGGTAATGGCTACCCCGACAGGCTGGCCGGCACGGAGATCCCGCTCGGCGCTCGCATCATCGCCGTGTGCAACGCCTTCGACGCAATGACCTCGCGACGCCCCTCACGTAGCACACCGATGAGCACCGAGGGCGCCCTGACCGAGCTCGACCGTTGCGCGGGTAGGCAATTCGATCCTGACCTCGTGAACGCCTTCCGCCGGGCGATCAGCACGGCACCGCCGCGCTCGCCCCTGGCCCCTGGGCAGGGCCAGATCACCAAGGCCTGAGCGCTCACCCACTAGTCTTCCGCGGCCGGTGGCCCTGACTCGGAAAGGATTTCTCGCCGCCGGCGCGGCGGGTGCGACTACGCTCGGCCTCGGGGCGTGCGGTGACGACTACTTCGAGCCGGCTACGAGCCATGCGAAGGACGCGCCGAACACGCTGCTGATCGTCACCGACTCGACGCGCGCGGACTTCATCCGCTACTACAACCCCGATTCGCCCGCGAAGACGCCGAATCTCGACGCGCTCGCCCGCGACTCGCTGAGCTTCTCGCTCGCTGTGCCGGAGGCCATGCCGACCGGGCCGGCGCGCCGCGCGCTGCTGACCGGGGTCCGCTCGTTTCCATTCCGAAACTACGTCCCCACGAAGGGCCTGCCGGTGGGACCGGGCTGGATCCAGATTCCCGACCATCACCCGATCCTGACCGAGGTGATGGGCGAGGCGGGGATCGAGACGGCCTACTGCACCGACAACCCGTTCCTGATCGGTCCGCGCTTCGCCAACTTCCGCCGCACCCTTGACGAGGTCAAGCCGAGCTTCTCGCAGGGGGCGTACCGCTTCCTCAACAAGCCGTTCAAACGCCCCGCCACCCGCAGCGCCATCGACCGCTACCTGATGCCCGAGCTCTCGGACTCGGTCGAGGTAGGGCGGCTGCGCTCGATGGTCGGGTGGAACTCGATCTATCGCGAGCGCGAGAGCCAGTACCCCACGGCACGGGTGGTGCGCAGCGCGATCAACCTCGTCGACGACATGAAGAAGAAGCGCCCGTTCTTCATGGGTGTGGACTGCTTTGACCCGCACGAGCCGCTCGACGCCCCGCAGGCCTACCAGCTGGCTGCCGGGAGCCCGAAGGGGATCCAGGTGGAGAAGGGCATCATCCCGATCCAGCCGTTCGAGACGCCCTACTCCTGGGTTGTGGACGTGGACCTGGACGACGAGACGGTCCAGCGTGTTCGCGAGCTCTACGCCGCGGAGGTCACGTTCGCCGATGAGTGGATCGGCCGGCTGATGAACAAGATGGCCGACGAGAAGCTGCTCGACGAGACCGTCATCTACTACATGTCAGACCACGGGCTGACACTCGGCGAACACGGCGTGGTGGGCAAGCACGGCGCGCGGGCGCACTGGCACATCTACCACGTGCCCGCGATGATCCGCCACCCCGAGGGCAAGCGCGCCGGCGAGTCCAGCGACTTCTTTGCCTCGACCCACGACGTGCCCCGCACCCTGCTCAGCTTCATGGGGGCGCGCGCACCCGGTCAGATGAGCGGCGAGGACCTGTCGGTGCTATTCGAGGGGGGCGAGCCGGCTCAGGAGCGGCCCTACTTCACCGCCTGCTACGACGACTACGTGCTGGCTGGAAACCGGGAGTGGTTTCTCCTGTCAGACAGCGAGGGCCGTCGCAAGCGCCTCTACGACCGCCGCCGCGACCCCCAGGAGCTGCGCGACGTTGCTGCCGGCAACCCGGAGATCGTCGACATGCTCTGGAAGGTCCTCGAGGACGAGGCCGGTGGCACGCTGCCGCAGTTCGGGTCAAGCGGCGCGAAGGCGGTGATCGGCGGGTGAGGCCCGGTTTTACTCGCCGCAGCCTGCTGCGGCGAGGCGGAGCCGGCGCCGTGAGCGCAAGCATGCTCGGCGGACTGGCGCTGCCGGCACGCGCGGCGGCGCAGGCGGACGAGGGCCGCGCGCCGAGCGCCCTGCTCGTCGTACTGCCCTTGGTTCGCGCCGACCACGTCAACGCGTTCGAGGGCGGGTCGGGCACCGACACACCGAACCTCGACGAGCTGACCGGCGACTCGCTGCGGTTCGACCGCGCAATCCCCGAGTGCATGCCGTCGCTGCCGGTTCGGCGCACGCTCGTGACCGGCATGCGCTCGTATCCCTTCCGCGACTGGAAGCGCACCGACGGCCTGCCTGCCGTCCCCGGCTACAACCCGGTCTGGGACTGGCAGCCGGTCATGACCGAGAACATGCGTGCCGGCGGCGTCAAGACCGCCTACGTAACCGACAACCCGATGCTGGAAGGGCCGCGCTTCCCCGACGTGCGGCGGCCCGGTGGGTCTGTGTCAGTGACGAGCGCAAACGGGATCGAAGGCGAGATCGCGGCTCTCAAGCGAGCGTCCCAGGCGACCGAGCGCACGTTCAAGGCGGGCATCGAGGCGCTGGGCGAGCTGGACGGGCCCGAGCAGTTCTTCGTCGCGATCGACCCCTTCGATCCAGTTGACGCCGCCGAGGCGCCGCCGATCTACGTCAAGCCCGGCGAGGTGGAGGACGAGGGGATCGGGCCGATGGACGATCGTTTGGTCGAGCTGAAGTGGGGCGACCTCGGTGCGCTGAGGGATGCCTACGCAGCCCACGTCGAGGCGGTCGACGGCTGGGTGGGACGGCTCATGAACGAGGTGCCGGAGGACGTGCTCGTGTTCATGCTCGGAGACATCGGCATGGCCCTCGGAGAGCACGACTACCTCGGCCGCGGCGCGCCGACCTCGCACCGCGAGTCCTATGAGATCCCCTACCTGATTCGCGATCCCCAGGGCGAGCTCGCGGGCGACGACGTCGACTGGTACGCATCCACCCACGACGTGGCTCCGACGCTTCTCTCCCACATGGGCCTCATCATTCCCGGCAAGATGTGGGGCGAGGACCTGACCGCGCTATTCGACGACGTCGACGAGGACGACCTCTATGACCGTCCTTTCTCGATCACCGCAAGCGGATCCCAGATCATCGTGCGCGACAAGCGCTTCCTGATGGTTGCCGACCGCGAGCAGATCGAGCGGCGCATGTACGACGACGACGAAGAGGTCGAAGACGACATCAAGCGCTACGACAACATCGCCAACGAAGACCCCAGCCAGCTGACGGACATGTCGGTCGCGGCACTCACCGTCGCGGGCGGGACGCTCCCCGAGTTCGGCCCCGACGGCGCCCTGCGCCCGCCTGTCGAGCGCGGCGACGACGACACCGACGACGACGGCATCCCGAACGACTTCGACGCCGTCGACAACGACGAGCGCAAGGACGGCGTGGAGCCGGAGGACGTCGAGTTCGACGGCCGCGACCCGCAGGATCGCCCGGTGGAGGGCGGGCCGTTGCCGTGACGGCGGAGGACACCCGCAAGAACCCCGCCCCGGAGTTCCTTTACGCCCATAAGTGGCGCATCTTCGGCGTGATGATGATCGGCTGGGCGATGTCCCTGATCGACGTCTCGATCGTGAACATCACGATCCCCGAGCTCCAGGACGAGCTGTCGACCGACATCGCATCGGTCACCTGGGTCATCAACGCCTACAACATCACCTTCGCGATCCTGCTCGTGTCGATGGGCCGGCTGGCGGACCAGTTCGGGCGCAAGCGCTTCTTCGTCATCGGCCTCGGCGTGTTCACGGTCGGCTCCGCGCTCTGCGCAGTCGCGTGGTCGGTGGAGTGGCTGATCGCCTTCCGGGTGGTCCAGGGAGTTGGCGCGGGCATCCTGGCCCCGCTCGGCTTCGCCATCACAGTTCTGGTGTTCCCGCCCCAGGACCGCGGCCGCGGGCTGGCATTGATCGCGGTCGTGGCCCTGGTCTCGTCGGCGATCGGGCCGGTGCTCGGCGGCGTGCTCGTCGAGATCGCCAGCTGGCACTGGATCTTCCTCATCAACATCCCGTTCGGCATCCTCGGGATCGTGCTGGCCCTGCGCTGGTGGCCGGAGACCTGGGACCTCACGGCCGGACGCGAGGTGGACATCCGGGGCATGGTGCTGCTGGGCTTGGCCGTCTTCTGCCTGACCGTGGCGCTGATCGAGGCAAACCCCTTCGACGGCCATCTCGCGCTCTGGCTGAGCCTGATGCAGGCAGCGATCCTGCTCGGAGTGGCGTTCGTTTGGTGGGAGCGCCGCGCGCCGAACCCGATGATCACTCCGGGCCTGATTGCCAACAAGCAGTTCCGAAGCGCGAACCTCGGCATGCTGTTCTTCGGCGCGGGCGCGCTGGGGACGCTCCTGATGCTCTCGCTGGTCTTCGTCAACCTCTGGGGCTACACGCAGCTCGAGGCCGCGCTGGCACTCGCCGTGGTGCCGCTCTGCGGGCTGCTCGCGTGGCCCGTCGTCGGGAGGGCGGCGAACACCCGCGCGCCGGGCGAGATCGCCAAGCCGGCGCTGATCCTGATGGCGATCGGCCTGGTGATCGTCTCGTTCCTGCCATCCACCGCCGACGACGCCTTCGCCTACCTCAGGATCCTGCCCGGGCTCGTCCTGATCGGAGTCGGGATGGGGATCGGCTTCCCCGCGCTGAACGTCGGTGCCATGGGCGCGGTCGCCGGACCGGAGGTCGGCCTGGCCTCGGGGGTTCTCAACACCTCACGGCAGCTCGGGGCGGCGATCGGCGTCGCGCTGCTGGTGGCCACCTTCGGTGGAGCGCTCCACGCCCACATGTCGTGGTTTGCCGACGAGGAGATCGAGGACATCGTGGGCGAGTGGGAGATCCCCGCGCCAGTCGCGGGCGTGGTGATCCAGTCCACTTTGCACGACTACACGGGCGGGACGAGCGACCGCTTCGAGCCCAAGCCGGGCTTCGACGAGGAGATCATCCGCGAGACCGCGGGCTCCGCGCGCGAGGGCTTCGCCTGGGCCTTCCGCCACGCCGCGCTCCTGATCCTCTCGGTGTTCCCGTTGATGGGAGCCCTGCGACGCACGCCCGCCCAGGCGCAGGCGGAGTTCCGGGCACAGATGGAAGCCGGCCAAAGCGGCCCGAACGGCCCCGATCCACCGGCCGGGCGCGATGCCCTGGGCTCTGCCCCGGTAGGCCAACAGACCTAGGGGTCTGACCCCAGCCCGGCGTCCGTCCTAGACGGCCGCGCCGACCTGAGACGCGGGAGCGCGCAGCCACTCCTCCACGAGCGCAATCAGCTTCTCGGCCGACTCCTGCGCCGTCTCCGCATCGGTGTCGAGCAGGAGCTCGGGCGCCAGTGGCTCCTCGTAGGGATCGGAGACACCGGTGAACGCGCTGATCTCGCCGTTTCGGGCCTTCTCGTAGAGGCCCTTGACGTCGCGTCGCTCGCATTCGGCGACCGAGGCGTGCACGTAGACCTCGGCGAAGCGCTCTCCCATCATCGCGCGCGCCTGGTCGCGGGCCGCCCGGAAGGGCGAGACGGCGGCCACGAAAGTCACGACGCCGTTTCGGGAAAGCAGGTTGGACACCCATGCGATGCGGCGCACGTTGATGTCGCGGTCCTCGCGCGAGAAGCCGAGGCCGGCGCAGAGGTTCTGGCGCACGTCATCGCCGTCGAGCACCTCGACGCGGTAGCCGCGATCGCGCAGCTCGCCCGCCGCGAGCCGCCCGATGGTCGATTTGCCGGACCCCGACAGGCCGGTCAGCCATACGCAGAGGCCATCGCCGCCGCGCGTGGGCGCGGCAAGGGTGCTGTGCAGGATGGGGCCGAGATTTGGCTCGCGCCCGTGGAGCTCGAAGTCCCGAAAGCGGCTGAAGAGCCGGTGGCCGGGACCGTGGTAATCGGCGGACCCCGTGGTCAGGATTCCCAGCTCCGCGCAGCGCTCGGCCACGACGCTCGTCTGCTCCTCCGTGTGCGCGGTGTAGAAGACCTCCACCCCGTCCAGGCCGGCGGCGCGGTAGCGGTCGATCGCCGCCAGCACCTGCTCTGTCTCCTTGATGTCCCAGAACGGATGCGCCCAGATCGCGACGCCGGCAGCGTCGTGGATCCAGCCGATCGCCTCCTCCACGGTGGGGTGCGTGCGCGCCACGTAGCCCGGCTTGCCTTGAATCAGGTAGGCCGGGATGAACGACGAGACATCGGCGTGCCCCTCCTCTGCCAGCCGCTCGGCGTTCGCGGGATGGGCCAGCACAGCGGCGGCCAGATGCGGACGCCCGACCGGCTTGCCGGCCGCCTTTCGCGCCAGGATCGGCTCCGGGTCGACCTCGAAGCCGAGCTTCTCGAGACGCTCGGCCATGGCGTCGGCGCGGCGCTCGCGG
>JBEVKF010000004.1:0-47375 GCA_040509755.1 Thermoleophilaceae bacterium
CGATCGCGGCTCACAGCGGCTTTCGCCTCGCGAGCGACACGGCCGACCGGGCCTGGTTTGTCGGGCCCAATGGGTCGTTCATGCTGCTGGCCGGCGAGCCGACCGAGCACCTTCACATGGCCTTTGCCGCGAGCCCGGACGCAGCGGTGGACGCCTTTCACCGCGATGCCACCGAGGCGGGGTACCGCGACAACGGCTCGCCCGGCGAGCGAGCGATCTACCACCCCGGCTACTACGGAGCGTTCGTGCTGGACCCGGACGCGAACAACATCGAGTTGGTCAATCACAACCGCCGTGCGTAGGAGGGCCGCGAGCGGCTCGGCCTGACGCCCTTCGACCTGCTCAGTCACCGGACGTCTACGAGCGGATGCGCTGCTGGATCGCCGCAGAGGTGCGAACGTAGTCGCTCTGGCGCTCGCCGCCGAACACGGCCTGGTCGGCGTGGGTCACGCCGCGTTCGCACCATTCGAGCGGCGTTCCGCCGAAGGGCTCGCCGGCCTCGGCGCCGGGATCCGCGCCGTGTTCGAGCAGCAGCTCCACCATGTCCGCGCGGCCGTAGTAGCTCGCCGCATGGAGGGGGGTCTCGTTGAACTCCTCGGAGGTGATGTCCACGGGGAAGCCGATCTCGAGCATCAGCCGGGCCGCGTCGAGCCGGCCCCCGGCCGCGGCGTGCACGAGCACGTCGCGGTCGCCCCGCTCGAGGCGCTCGAGCAGCCCGGGATTGGCGGCGAGGACGGCGTCCACGGCCGGGCGATCGGCGCATCGCAGCGCGCCGAGCAGCTCGTCGGAGGGGGAGGGGCTCGCCGGGCCGAGCAGGTCGAGCAGGTCGGCACGCCCGCGCCGGACGGCCAGCGTGGCGTCGCCGAGGGCGACCGGCGCCCCGTGGGCGAGCAGCAGCTCGATGTGCGCGCGGGAGCGGTCGCGAGAGAGAGCGGCCTCGATCATCCCCTGGAGCTCGGCCCACTCGCCTTCCTCCTGCGCCACACCGCGCTCCAGCAGCAGCCGCAGCCCCTCGAGGTCGTCGTAGTCCAGCATGTGCCCCAGCGCGTTGGTACCGCCAACGCGCGCGCCGGCGTCCAGCAGCAGCAGCAAGCACGTGTGGTCGCGGCTCTCGCAGGCGTGGTAGAGCGACTCGTCGTCGTCCGGCGTGGCCCCGCGCTCGAGCAGCAGCGCCGTCATGCGCGGCTCGTGGGCCACCCCCGCGGCACCGTAGAGTGCGCTGAGCGGGCCGAACTCCGGGTGCTGCCAGGACGCGTTCGGGTCGCCGCCGGCGTCGAGGAGCAACCGGGCGCAGTCGAGCAGGTCGTCGGTGCGCTCGGTCCCAAGCAGCTCGGAATGGGTCACATAGAGCAGCGGGAGCCAGGAACGCTCACCCAGCGGCCGGTCCACGAGACCCGGATCGGCCGCGAGGGCGAGTTCGAGCTGCCGGCGGTCACCCCGCCCGAGCGCTTCGTCGAGTCCGTCCACGAGGCGGACGTTACCGGCGGGCCGTAGCTAGCCTCCGCGCTATGCCGGAGCCAATCGAGCAGCCCGTGCGCGTCGAGGCCGCGGGCGAGCCACCCAAGCTGATCGACGAGTTCGCCGGACGCGCGAGCACGGGCGAGGAGCGCGTCAGCGTGGCCCGCATGCGCTCGCCCGCCGGCTGGAGCGAGCCCGGCCAGAGACCCGAGTTCGACGAGTACACGATCGTCCTGGCCGGCGCCATGCGCGTGGAGAGCGAGGACGGCACGCTCGAGGTCGCCGCCGGACAGGGCATCCTCACGCGAGCCGGCGAGTGGGTGCGCTACTCGACGCCCGAGGGCGCCGAGTACGTGGCGGTCTGCCTGCCCGCCTTCTCGCCGGACACCGTGCACCGCGACGACTGACGACTGTCACAGCCGGGGCCGGCGTCTCGTCTAACGGGTGAACCCCGACGTGAGGAGACACCATGAAGGTCCTGGTTGCAGGTGCGACGGGCGCGCTCGGCAAGCAGCTCGTGCCTCGGCTCGCCGCCGCCGGGCACGAGGTCACCGGAATGACCCGCAGCGAGTCGAAGCGGGACGCCCTGCGCGCGCTCGGCGCGATACCCGTCGTGGCCGACGCGCTCGAGCCTGAGGATGTTGCGCGAGCGGTGGCGCAGGCCGAGCCCGAGGCGATCGTGCATCAGCTGACGGCCCTGTCGGGCTCGCTCGACATGCGCCATTTCGATCGCGACTTCGCTCTCACCAACCGGCTGCGGACCGAGGGCACCGACCACCTGCTTGCCGCCGGCCACGCAGTGGGCGTTCGGCGCTTCGTGGCGCAGAGCTTCGCCGGCTGGCCCTACGAGCGCAGCGGCGGATCCGTCAAGACCGAGGACGACCCGCTCGATCCCGAGCCGGTCGCGGCCATGCGTCGGTCGCTCGAGGCGATCCGCCGGCTCGAGGCCTCTGTGACCGGCGCGGACTGGACCGAGGGCGTCGTGCTCCGCTACGGCGGCTTCTACGGCCCGGGCACGTCGCTCGGCACCGACGGCGAGCACCTGGAGGCGATCCGCAGGCGCCGGTTCCCGGTCGTCGGCGACGGCGCGGGCGTGTGGTCGTTCGTGCACATCGAGGACGCCGCCGATGCGACGGTGGCGGCCGTCGAGCGCGGCACGCGCGGGATCTACAACATCGTCGACGACGAGCCCGCGCGGGTGGCCGAGTGGTTGCCCGTTGTCGCGAGCTCGCTGGGGGCAAGGCCGCCCAGGAGGGTGCCGCGCCGGCTCGGGCGCCTGCTCGCGGGCGAGGCCGTGGCGGTCATGATGACCGAGGTGCGAGGCGCGTCGAACGCCAAGGCGAAGCGCGAGCTGGGCTGGAAGCCGGGACATCCGAGCTGGCGGCAGGCGATGGCGTGACCGAGCTGCTCGACGAGCTCCAGCCGGCGGTCTTCGCGATCGCCTACCGCATGCTCGGCAGCGTGAGCGAGGCCGAGGACGTCGTGCAGGAGACGCTGCTGCGGGTGCACGGCGCCGTCGAGGACGGCCGGCAGATCGAGTCGCCGCGGGCGTACGCGGCGACGATCGCCACCCGCCTCGCCATCGACGAGCTGCGCTCGGCTCGCGTGCGCCGCGAGACCTATGTCGGCGAGTGGCTCCCGGAGCCGCTCGTGGCGGGCGTCGAGGACGACCCGGCGCAGCAGGCCGAGCTGGCCGAGTCGCTATCGCTCGCTTTCCTGGTCTTGCTCGAGAGCCTCTCGCCCGAACAGCGGGCGGCCTTCCTGCTGCACGACGTATTCGACTACGACTACACCGAGATCGCACGCATCGTGGGCAAGAGCGAGGCGAACACGCGCCAGCTCGCCTCGCGCGCGCGGCGCCACGTCGAGGAGCGGCGTCCGCGCTTCGAGCCGTCATCGGACAAGCGCGACGAGTTGGCCGACCGCTTCTTTGCGGCCGCGCGCGACGGAGAGCTTGCCGCGCTCGAGGCCCTGCTCGCAGAGGACGTCGAGTTGCACGGCGACGGCGGAGGCAAGGTCCCGGCGCTGGCCCGGATGCTTCGTGGCCGCAAGCGGGTGGCGCGCACGCTGGCGGCGTGGGCTCGCCAGGGACCGAGGGTGGGGGCGGCGAGCCTGCGCCGGGTCGAGATCAACGGCCTGCCGGGCGCGCTCGTGCTTGATTCGCAGGGCAGGCTGATCAGCGTAATGGCCATCCAGATTGCCGCGGGCGAGGTCCGCGCGGTCAACTCGATCGTCAATCCCGACAAGCTCCAGCACATCGGTCCGGTCGGCGACCTGCGCGAACTGCTCGCCAAGCGCGACCGCTAGGCCCGGACCTGGACGAGCGGTCGAAAAGCGACCTCGGATCTTTCGACGCCGGTCCAAATACGCACCCAGTCCTCCGGCTTAGGGTGGGGCGCGGCCACCCAAGATGGAGGACTCGCACATGAAGATGGTTGTCGCATACGTCGACCCTGAGCGCTTCGAGGGCATCCGAGACGATCTCGCGGAGGAAGGCTTCGGCACGCTGTCGCTCTTGAGCGCGACCGGCTCCGTCCCAGAGGCAACGCTCAGCGGAAGCTACCGCGGCGCGGCGGTCGAGGGACACACCCGGCCAAAAGCCAGGCTCGAGTGCATCGTCGGGGCCGAGTACACGGACTCCGTGGTCGACACGGTGCTCAAGAACGGGGGCGAGCGCACGTTCGTCTTTGTGCTCCCGGTCGAGCAGGCACATCCAGTCGGCAGCGTCAAGACCGAGGAAGTGGTGGCCAAGACCGGCTAGTGGCGCCGCGAACAGCGATACGCACGGCGCGTCCGCAACACTGCGGAGGTGTCCCGCCCCGTCCTGCTGGCCCTCTACGGAATGCTCGTAGTCATCTGGTCGAGCACCTGGGTGGCGATCAAGATCGGCCTGGAGGACTGCCCGGCGCTGCTCGGCGCCGGCATCCGGTTTGTGCTCGCCGGCGTGATGCTGTTGGCGCTCGCCGGCGTGCGGCGCCAGTCGCTTCGTACCGACGCCCGGCTCGCCGTCGTCCTGGCGCTGCTGCCCTTCGCGTTCGCCTACGGCCTGGTCTATTGGGGTGAGCAGTACATCCCGTCGGGCCTGGCGGCCGTTCTGTTCGGGATCCTCCCGCTCTACACGGCGCTGCTGGGCTCTGTGCTGCTGCCCGACCAGCCGCTGCGGGCGCGCCTGGTGGTAGGCATCCTGCTCGCGATCGGCGGCCTGACGCTGGCCTTCGCGGAGAGTGCAGACGCGGGCGACCAAGAGCTGGCCCTGCTCGGCGCGGCTGCCCTCGCCCTCGCCCCGCTCGGCGCCTCGCTCGGCAACATCTCGCTCAAGCTGCGCGCGGGTGAGCTCGACGCCGTAGTGCTCAATGGATGGGGCATGCTCGGCGGCGGGCTCGCCCTGCTGGCGGCGTCGGCGCTCGGAGAGGACTGGGGCGACCTGGCCTTCACCGCCGAGGCGATCGGCTCGATCTTCTACCTGGCGCTGATCGGCTCCGCGATCCCGTTCGTGGTCCTGACCGTGCTGCTGCGCCACCTGAGCGCGCAGGCGATCTCGTTCCTGGCGATGATGCTCCCCTTCGGAGCGCTCGCGTTCGGAGCCACGCTCTATGGCGAGGACGTGACCGCGCGGGCGCTCGGTGGGGCGGTATTGGTGTCGGCCGGGCTGCTGATCGCCGAGACTTCGCGCCGGGCCGGCACCCGCGAGCGCTCCGGCGCTCCGGCCCCCTCAGGGTAGGCCGGGCAAGTTCAGGGGGCCGGTTAGGGGTGCTGCCCCGATGTCCGAGGGGGCTCTTGAGCGGAAGATCGCACTATGAGCCCGCTAATCGTTACCTCGACCGCCCTCGACCGCTCGACGTACGCGGCGACTTCGCTCGCCGGCGCTTCCTTTTACGTCGAGCCGCCGAGTGTGCCGGCGGGCCTCACTCTTAGCGACTACCGGCGGCGGCGCGCCTCTCAGACCCCGCGTCGCCGCCGGTTGCGCTTCCTCTGAATCGCTACACTCGCCCCCGGCGCCTGAGCATCTCGGCGCTCTCTTTTTTAGCCATGAGCTACGTCATCGTCAGAGTGGGCGGGAAGCAATACCGCGTTGAGAAGGGCGACTCGATCGTCGTCGATCGCATGCGCGCCGGCGAGGGCGACAAGGTCGATCTCGAGCCGCTGATGTACGCCGACGGCGACAAGTCGCTGCTCGACCCGGGCGAGCTCGGCCGGATCAAGGTGAAGGCCACCGTCACCGGCCACGAGCGCGGCAAGAAGATCCACGGGCTGAAGTTCAAGCCCAAGCGCGGCTACAAGCGCCGCTACGGTCACCGCGCGGACCTCACGCGCCTGGAGATCGCCGAGATCAAGGTCGGCGGCGCACGCTCGGCCAAGAAGCAGGAGGACGAGGATGGCTCATAAGAAGGGTCTTGGATCGAGCCGAAACGGCCGTGACTCGAACGCCCAGCGCCTCGGTGTGAAGGTGTTCGCGGGCCAGGCCGTGACCGGCGGTGAGATCATCGTGCGCCAGCGCGGCACGCGCTTCAAGCCCGGCGAGGGTGTCGGCATCGGCAAGGACGACACGATCTTCGCCAAGCGCCCCGGTGTCGTTCAGTTCGCGTCCGGCCGCCGCGGCCGCGTCATATCCGTCGAGCCCCAGTCGGAGTAGCGAGCCGGCGGGCGTGAGGCTCTTCCTCGCGCTCGGGCTGGTCTGCCTCGCGCTACCGGTGCCCACGGCGCTTGGCGCGACGGCGAGTGTGGTGGCCCGGTTCTACGAGGATCCGACCGGCGTGGGCTGCGACGAGATGCTCGCGGGCATCTCCTGCGCGCCCATCTTCGCCGTCGTCCGCGCCGGCGACATGGACGACACAGTGACGATCGCCGGCGACGTCGCCGCGGAGGCGCGAGGCGGCCCCGGTGCGGACGTCCTGAGCGGCGGACCCGCCGGCGACATCCTCTTCGGCGGCCCCGGGGACGATCTCCTGGACGCCGGTGCCGGCGCGGACACCCTCCACGGCGGCAGCGGGGCCGACCGGCTCCTGGCCCGCGGCGGGAAGGACACGATCTTCGCGCGTGACGCGCCCGCGACGACGTCCACGGCGGCCCCGGGCGCGACGAGGCACGCGTGGATCGCGGTGTCGACCGGCTGCGCAGCGTGACCTCGCTCTTCTGACCGTGTTCCACGACCGCGCGAGAATCGAGGTGCGCGGCGGGAGGGGGGGCAACGGAGTCGTCTCCTTCCGCCGCGAGGCGCATGTTCCAAAGGGCGGGCCCGACGGCGGCGACGGCGGGCGCGGGGGCGATGTGATCGTGGTCTGCGACCCATCGCTTCGCGACCTCGCGTCCTTCCGCCGCGGCTCCCATTTCAGGGCGGCACGCGGAGGGCACGGCCAGGGCGCCAACAAGCACGGCGCCACGCCCGACCCGCTCACGGTGCGCGTCCCGCCCGGCACGGTAATCGAGGATTCAGACCTCGGCGACCGCTGGGATCTGACCGAGGGCGGCCAGACGGCGCTCGTCGCGCGCGGCGGAAGCGGGGGGCGCGGCAACAAGCACTTCGCCACGGCCACGCGCCAGGCGCCGCGCTTCGCCGAGAACGGGCTGCCGGGGCAGGAGCGCCGGCTCGAGCTGCGTCTGCGGCTGCTGGCCGACGCCGGCCTGGTCGGGCTGCCGAACGCCGGCAAGTCGTCGCTGCTCGCCCGCCTCACGCGGGCCCAGCCGAAGGTCGCCGACTACCCGTTCACAACGCTGCATCCCGTGCTCGGCACGCTCGAGCGCGACGAGCGCCAGCTCGTGCTCGCGGACATCCCGGGCCTGATCGAGGGGGCCAGCGCCGGCGCCGGGCTCGGCCACGAGTTCCTTGCCCACGTCGAGCGCTGCCGCCTGCTGGTGCATGTTCTCGACCTTGCTCCGCTCGACGGCTCGGACCCGGTCGAAAACCACGCCACGGTCGAGGCCGAGCTGGGCGAGCACGGGCACGGCCTGGCCTCCCTGCCGCGCATCCTCTGCCTGTCCAAGGCGGACCTGGTGCCGCCCGGCGAGGCCGAAAGCGCAATGCGCCTCTGGGAGGGGCGCCTCGATATCCCGGTGTACTCGACGTCGGCAGCCACCGGCGAGGGGCTCGATCGCCTGCGCGACGCGATCTTCGCGCAGGTGCCCGCCGACGAGCCCGAGCCGGCGGCGGGCGAGCTTCCGGCCACCCACCGGGTCTACCGGCCCGGCGAGGGCGACTCCTACCGAGTCGACAGGGTCGGGCCGGGCCTCTTTCGGGTGGAGGGCGGGCGCATCGACCGCCTGATCGCTCGCCACGACGTCGAGAACGACGAGGCGCTGCGATACGTCGAGGAGCGCCTGCGCGCGCTCGGGGTGATCAAGTCGCTGCGGGCCGCCGGTTTCGAGCCTGGCGACGACGTCGAGATCGCGGGCATCGTGTTCGAGCTCGATCCGGGTGGCTGAGCGCCATAGCGTTCCCCTCATCAGCTACAAGTCGCGGCGTGGTCCGCGCGTCCCTGCTCCTCGGCATCTGTGCACTCGGCCTCGCCCTGCCGGCCTGCGGAGGTGGTGACGACGACGGCGACGACGCCGAGCAGGTGGTGCGCGACTTCGTCGAGGCGACGAACGCGCGCGACGGCGACACGCTCTGCGGCGAGCTGCTCACCCAGGAGTTCAAGGAGAAGGCGACCGGCGCCACGGGCGACCGCGCGGACGAGGTCTGCAAGCAGCAGCTCGAGCTGACCAAGGGTTTCAAGCTGAAGTTGGTGTCGATTGACAAGACGACCGTCGACGGCGACAGGGCGACCGTTCGCACCGTCTTGAACGTCGACGGTGTCCAGGCTCCGCGCGTGTTCCGGCTCGCCAAGGAAGACGGCGACTGGAGACTCGCGGCCGGCTCGAGCGGATGATGTCGACCGTCGTGGTCAAGCTGGGCTCGAGCATCGTCGCCGACGAGCGCGGCGAGGTGCGCACGGAGGTGCTGGCGGCGCTCTGCGACGAGGTCGCCGCGCGCCACGTGGACGGCGAGGAGACGATCGTCGTCACGTCGGGGGCGATCGCGCGCGGCATGAGGCTCATGGAGCTGCCGATGCGCCCGAGCGGGATGGAGGAGCTCCAGGCCGCCTCGGCGGTGGGGCAGGGCAAGCTCTACCGCCATTACGACGAGCTCCTCCAAGAGCGCGGCGTGCGGTCGGCGCAGGTCCTGCTGACCTTCTTCGATATGTCCGCGCGCACGCACTACCTCAACGCCCGGGCGACGCTGCGCAAGCTGCTCGACTGGCACGTGGTCCCGGTAATCAACGAGAACGACACCACCACGACCGACGACATCTCCTTCGGCGACAACGACTTCCTCGCGGCACAGGTGGCGATCTTGATCGGCGCCGACCGGCTGGTCCTGCTCACCGACACCGGCGGGCTCCATACCGCCGACCCGCGCAGCGATCCCGACGCCGAGCTGATCTCCGACGTCCGCGGGCTCGAGCAGCTCGAGCGCTACGACATCGGCGTGGCGAGCTCACCACTCGGCTCGGGCGGGATGCGCTCGAAGGTCGTGGCGGCGGAGATGGCCACCGCCGCGGGGATACCCGTGGTGATCACGAGCGGGATCGAGCGCGAGGCGATGGCGGCGGCGCTCTCCGGCGAGCCGACCGGCACTCGGTTCCACCCGCAGCGCGGCCGAGTCTCGAGCTTCAAGCTCTGGCTCAAGTACGCAAAGCCCACACACGGGCGTCTCGCCGTGGACGAGGGCGCGGAGCGCGCGCTGCGCGAGCGCGGCACGAGCCTCCTGCCCGTCGGGGTGGTGGACATCGAGGGCGAGTTCGAGGCCGGCGACGCCGTGGAGGTCGTCTGCGACGGACGCACGGTGGGCAAGGGCATCGTCGCCTACTCCTCGAGCGAGCTGCACAGGATCAAGGGTCTGAAGACCGACGCGGTGCGCGAGCTGCTTCCACGTGCGACCGAGGAGGCCGTGCACCGCGACTACTTCGTGCTCGACTGAGGCGCGCCTCGTGCCGCGGCTGCGCTCTCCGTACGACCGAGAGATCTTCACGCTCGCCCTGCCCGCCCTCGGCGCGCTGGCCGCCGAGCCGCTCTACCTGCTCGCCGACACCGCGATGGTCGGGCATCTCGGCACCGAGGAGCTGGCCGCGCTGGCCATCGCGGGCACGCTGATCGTCGGCGCCTTCACGCTCTTCAACTTCCTGACCTACGGGACCACCGCTCAGGTGGCCCGCATGCACGGCGCGGGGGAGGAGGTCGCTGCGGGCCGGATCGCCGCGCAGGCGCTCTGGCTCTCGACGGCGATCGGGCTCGGCCTGACCGTCGTGTTGGCCGGGCTCGCGGTGCCGCTCGTCGACCTGATGGGCGGCGAGGGACGAACGGGCGAGCTCGCAGTGCTCTACCTGCGGATCGGGTCGCTCGGACTTCCTTTCGCGCTGATCGCGCTCGCCGGGCAGGGCTACCTGCGAGGGGTGTCGGACCTGCGCTCGCCGCTTGTGATCGTGGTCGTGGCCAACGTCGTCAACGTGTTCCTGAACCTGCTCTTCATCTACGGCTTCGACTGGGGGCTGGCGGGCTCGGCCTGGGCGACGGTCGTGGCGCAGGCCGGCATGGGCGCGGCGTTCGCGCAGGCACTGCTGCGCGCACCGGCCGACTCGCGGCGGCCCTCGCTCGCCGCCATGAGGCCCCTCGCTCGCATCGGCGGGGAGATCTTCGTGCGCACGGCAGCGCTGTACGCCTCGTTCCTCGTGGCGGGGGCGGTCCTGGCGCGGGTGGGGGAGGACTCGCTCGGCGCCCACCAGATCGCCTTCCAGCTGTTCGTCTTTCTCGCGTTGGTGCTCGACGCGATCGCGATCGCGGGCCAGGTGATCGTAGGGCGCTCGCTTGGAGCCGGGGACGCCGAGGAGGCCTACCGCGCTGCGCGGCGCATGATCGAGTGGGCGGTGGCGGCCGGGGCGCTCTTTGGGCTCGTGATGCTCGCCCTGATCGACGTCTTACCACGGGCGTTCACGAGCGATCCCGAGGTGATCGACCGGGCCAAGGAGATCTGGCCGCTGTTTGTCCTGATGCAGCCGCTGAACGGCGCGGTCTTCGCGCTCGACGGCATTCTGATCGGGGCCGGCGACACGCGCTTCTTGATGTGGGCGATGCTCGCCGCGTCGGTCGGCGTCTACGTGCCCATCGCGCTCGGCTCGCTCGCGCTCGGCCTCGGCATCGTGGGAGTGTGGGCCGGCCTTGTCGCGCTGATCCTGGTGCGCCTCGCCACCTGTGGGTGGCGCTTCAGGGGACGGCGATGGGCCGTGGTCGGTGCGAGCCGGGCCCCGGCCTGACCTCCGAGCTGCGAGCGTCGACCGCGGCGCCGCAGTCGGCACATACAAAGCGCTCGTCCACCTCACCGCCACAGCCGCGGTGCACGATCAACATGGGTGGCCCGCCGTCGGCGCCGGCGTGCCGGTCGCCCCACTTCATCAGCGAGACGAGCGCCGGCCACAGGTCGGCGCCCTTGTCGGTCAGGCGATACTCGTAGCGCTCCGGGCGCTCCCGGTAGCGGCGCTTCTGGAGGATGCCCTCGTCAACGAGGCGGGCCAGGCGGTCGGCGAGCACGTTGCGCGCGATTTCCAGATTGCGCTGGAAGTCCTCGAAGCGGCGCACCCCCAGAAAGGCGTCGCGGATGACGAGCATGGTCCAGCGGTCGCCGACCGCCTCGAGCGCGCGTGCGACCGAGCAGACCTGCTGGTCGTAGGTGCGGGGGAGCACGGCGCGGCAGCGTAGCGTGAAGCAACTCACGCGGGGGCGGTTCGCAAACGGCCGGGGCCGCCTCGACGCGGGCAGGTACCCTTGCCGGGTGGCCACCACCGCCCAGTCCGTAGCCGAGCTCTGTGCCGCCGCGCGTCGCGCGTCGCGCGGGCTCGCACGCCTCGGCACCGAGACCAAGAACGCCGCGCTCGAGGCGATGGCGCAGGCGCTCGAGCGCCGCAGCGGCCAGATCCTGGAGGCAAACAAGCAGGACATGGACGAGGGCGAGCACGCCGGTCTGCCCTCGAGCCTGCTCGACCGCCTGGAGTTGACCGAGGACCGGCTCGCGGGGATCGCTGCCGACGTGCGCACGATCGCGCGCCTGCCGGATCCGGTCGGCAGCACGATCGAGGGCTGGCGGCTTCCGAATGGCTTGGACATCCGCCGGGTGCGCGTGCCGCTCGGCGTGGTGGCGGTGGTCTACGAAGCGCGCCCGAACGTCACGATCGACTGCTCGGCGCTGTGCCTGAAGTCGGGTAACGCGATCGTCCTCCGCGGTTCGTCCACGGCCGCTCACTCGAACTCGGTGCTGGCGCAGGTCGCCGCCTCCGCGGCGACGGCGGCGGGCGCGCCCGACGGGGCGATCTCGATCGTCTCCGGCGGAGACCGCGACGAGCTGCGCGAGATCGCCACGCAGGACGGCGTGGTCGACCTGATCATCCCGCGCGGGGGCGACGGGTTGAAGGCCGCCCTCAAGGAGCACGCCACCGTGCCCGTGATGTATGCGGCCGGCGGCAACTGCCACGTCTTCGTGGACGCGAGCGCGAATCTCGACGACGCCGTCGCGATCGCGGTCAACTCGAAGGTCCAACGCCCCTCGACCTGCAACGCGGCCGAGACGCTCCTCGTCCACGCCGACATCGCGCGCGAGTTCGTGCCGCGCGCGCTGCGAGAGCTGCGCGAGAAGGGGGTGGAGCTGCGTGTGGACGGCCGCACGCGCTCGGTGGCGGGGGATCTCGCCGACTCGCTCGCCGATGCCTCCGACGAGGACTGGGCGACCGAGTACCACGCGCTGATTCTTGCGGTGAAGGTGGTCGACTCGGCCGAGGAGGCGATCGAGCACGTCAACCGCTACGGCTCCGGCCATTCGGAGGCGATCGTCACCGACTCCACGGCGTCCGCGCGGCTGTTCACCGACGGCGTGGACGCGGCCGCCGTCTATGTCAACGCGTCAACTCGCTTCACCGACGGCTCGGTCTTCGGCATGGGCGCCGAGATCGGCAACTCGACCCAGAAGCTGCACGCGCGCGGGCCGATCGCGCTGCGCGAGCTGACCACCAACAAGTTCGTGATCGAAGGATCCGGCCAGGTCCGCGAGTAGTCCTTGCGCGTAGGCATCCTCGGAGGAGCGTTCAACCCGCCGCACATCGGCCACCTGGTCTGCGCGCAGGAAGCGATGTCGCAGCTGGAGCTGGACAGGCTGGTCGTGATCACCACGGGGCAGCCGCCGCACCGGGAGCTCGAGGGCGACCCGGGCGCCGAGGCTCGCCTCGAGATGGTGGAGCTGGCGATTGCTGACAACCCGAGCTTCTCGTCGTCGCGGATGGAGATCGACCGCGAGGGGCCCTCCTACACGGCCGACACGCTGCGCCAGCTTCACGAGGAGGCGCCCGACCAGGAGCTCTTCCTCGTCCTCGGTGGGGACCAGGCGGCCGCGCTCGCGCAGTGGCACGAGCCCGAGCAGGTGCTGGAGCTTGCGCAGATCGCGGTCGTGGAGCGTACGAACTGGTCGCGCAACGCGATCTCCATCACGCTGGGCCGGCTCCGCGGCGCCGAGCGGATCCGCTACCTCGACATGCCGATCATGCAGGTCTCCTCGACCTCGGTGCGCCGGCGTGTGGCGGAGGGGCGGCCGATCCGCTACCTGGTCCCCGACAAGGTGGGGGACTACATCGAGAAGCACAAGCTCTACAGGGCGCCGCGCGCGAACCTCGAGTCGGTGGCGGACGCGCCCGTGGCGGAGGCCTCGGGGTGAGCGCGCATGCGACGGACTCGGTTGCGTTGGCCGAGCGCATCGCGGCGATCGCCTCGGATAAGAAGGCCATCGACGTGCGCGTGATCGACTTGCGCGGGATCGTCTCGTATACCGACTTCTTCGTGATCTGCTCGGGCAACACGGAGCGCCAGGCAAAGGCGATCCGGGACGCGATCCACGCCGAGCTCAAACATGCCGACGAGCGCCTGCTGCCGAGACGCAGCGAGGGCGACCGCGAGGCGCGCTGGATCCTGCTCGACTACCTCGACGTGATCGCCCACATCTTCACGCCCGAGGCGCGCGAGTACTACCGCCTGGAGCAGCTTTGGGGCGAGGCCCCGGCTCGCTCCGTGGGCTGAGACACGCCCGGTACGCTTCCGGCCTTGCACTGCTGCGTCCGTCTGGTGCTCTGCCTCATCGCGCTATCCGGCGTGGCGGCGGGCTGTGGGGAGGACGAAGCGGAGCGCCAAGTGAGCGGGACGCCCGACCCCAACCACGCTAAGGAGGTGGAGCGCAATCCATACGCGGTCACCTGCGGTGACCTGGCAAGGCAAACGCGGCACCCCGACAGCGCGCGCCTGGTGATCCACGCGGAGTTCGCGCTCGCCCAGGTGCCCGCCCTCAGAGAGCAGGTCGCCAAGCTGACGCTCAACCGCGCCGGCCGAAGCGTGTACTACGGGCTGACGGAGGTCTGCAAGGGACGCGACGCCTCGTTCAAGCCCGCGCGCCTGGCCGTGGAGGGTGTGCGGCAGGGCAAGTACCGCGCCGCGCTGAATCGCCCGGGCTAGTTCCGTCCTGCCGTCGTGCGAACCTGTGTTCGTGTTGACGACGAACCAGAAAGGCGGAATCGCGGAGACGAAGATCGCCGCTGCGGCGACGGAGCTCGGGATCTCCGTGCTGCGCCCGATCGTCGAGCACGGTCGCTATGACCTGGCTTTCGAGATCGGTGAACGGATTCTCAGGGTGCAGTGCAAGTGGGGGTCGGTAGACGAGCGAGGTGCCGTCATCAAGGTGAATCTGGAGAGCACCCGCCACACGCCCAGCGGCTACGTCAGACGCTGCTATACGGAAGCCGAAATCGATTACGTCGCGGTGTACTGCAGCGGAATTGATCGGTGCTACCTGCTCCCTGCCGCTCTGATAGCCGGCAGAAGAGCGATACAGCTGCGCTTGTCTCCCACCCTGAATGGCCAGCGGGCCTGCCTGAATCTTGCAATAGACTTTGAGCTTCCCGGGGCTATAGCTCAGCTGGGAGAGCACCTGCATGGCATGCAGGGGGTCGGGGGTTCGAGTCCCCCTAGCTCCACTCCTTCGCGGACCGAGGTCGGCTGCCACGAGTTCCGCAACCGCTTCGGCTTCTACCTCGAGCGAGCCGCCGCCGGCGGAGAGATCGAGATCAGCCGCCATGGGCGTCCCTACGCCCGGCTCGTCCCAGCGCAGGCCGAGCTCCGCGCCGCCTGATCATTCAGTCCGGATAGATCCAGCCGATCTCGTCGTTAGGGACCCCGATCGACGCATGTGTCTGCACGAACTTCCAGACACCGTCCTCCTGACGGAATACCGCACTCCATCGCGGAGAGACGTGCTTGCCGTCGGGCATGGTGATCGTCACATGGGTTGTGGCCCAGCCCACGGATCCTTCGCTGAATGCCTCGGTGTCGGTGGGGGTGAACTCGGCGTGGCCGCCGGCGCCGTCGACCTCCCCCTTGAGGAACTCCGCGACCGCGGGGCCGCCCTTGAAGACCTCGTCGGGGTCGCTCCCGATCAACCGCGTAGCGTCCGCCTTGGACACGTGGATTGCCACGAGCGACGGATCGCCGGTCGTTGCGGCTTGGAACCAGGCGAGTACGAGTGCCTCGATGTCAGGTGATCGTTGCATCCGTTCTTCGTTCGTCAGACCCGTGCGGGCCATGGCTACCCGCCCGGCCGCTGCATTTCAAGGAGCGTACCCGCGCCAGGCCCAGCTGGGCGCCGCCTGATCTAGGCGCGCTTGACGGCGATCCCGCGCAGCACATGCGCCACGCGATCGCAGGCGTCAATGCCGTCCTCGACCCGCTCGAAGATGTCCTTCCAGCGGATCACGACCATCGGATCGACGCCGCCCTCGAAGAGCGCTGACAGGCCTTCGCGAAGCAGCCGGTCGCCCTCGTTCTCAAGGCGCTTGATCTCGACCAGGTGCGGCGTGACGGCGTTCGGGTCCTCGATCGATGCCATGGCGGCTGAGACCTCGCGGCCGGCCGCGCAGAGCGTGTCCGCCAGGGCGATCGCCTGGTCCATTGGCGCCTCGACGCGGTAGAGGCCGAGGAAGTCCGCGGCTTCCTCCGCGAAGTCGACGATGTCGTCAAGGCCGGAAGCGAGCGCCAGTACGTCGCTGCGCTCGAACGGCACCGCGAGCCGCGAGTAGAGATGGTGGATGACGTCGTGGGTGACGGCGTCGTTCTCGTGCTCGAGGTCGATCAGCTCGACTCGCTTCTCGGCGCCGTCGGGCCAGGCCCGCATCAGCTCGCGCAAGAGCGCGGTCGCCAGGGCCACGTTGTGCCCCGCCGTCTCGAGCATGCCGTACAGCTCGCGGTAGTCGGGCGCGCGCCCGACCAGCTTCGCGAGGCGGTCCGCGGTGCCGCCGGCGACCAGCGCATTCCGGGTCGATCGGACGGGATAGGAACCGGCCATGCCGGCACGTTACGGCGAGAAATCCCTGCTCGCGTGACAAAACGGTGAACGCGGACCCCGTCCTAGTGGACGGCGGCGCGCAGCCTGCGGCGGCTCTCGGCGAAGCGCACGGCCTCGTAGGCGACGAGTCCCGACGTGATGGCGGCCGCGACCGCGAGCGCGACGAGCGCGTCCACCTCGGGGACCAGCGGGATCAGCGCAAGCGAGAGCAGAGCGGCCGCCAGGCGCTGCACGTTCAGCGTGTGGACGTTGCGCAGCCGAAAGCCCACATGGCCGAGGTAGTAGAGCGCGATCCCTCCGAACAGCGCGGCCGCCGGCACGATCTTGAGCGGCTCGTCGACGTGCCCGACCGTCTTCTTGATCCCAAGCGCGATCAGCACGATGCCCGCGATCATCGGGAGGTGCAAGTAGCTGTAGGAGTCGCGCGCGATCTGAACCTGGTCGAGGCCCTGGGCCTCGCGAAAGTGGCGCTCTGACACCAGCGCCACCACGTCGAAGTAGGCCCACCACTGCGAGCACGCCACCACCAGTCCGAGGGTCGCGGCGACGATCACGCCGGCGTCGAGCTCACCCTCCAGTCCGGCGCCGACCGCGACGATCGACTCGCCGAGCGCGATGATCACGATCAGGCTGAAGCGCTCGGCGAAGTGGCCCGCCGAGACCCTGAAGCCGCGCACTCCGAACACATAGGGACCTGAGAAGTCGATCGCAAGGGCGAGAATCCAAATCGCGGCCTGGGTCGGGCCGTCGAAGAAGCTCGCGCAGATCAGCAGGGCGGGGGCGGGCAGCGCGGTTCGGGCGAGGCGCCGCACGGCCATGCCGGCGTCGATGTCGTCGTTGGCCTCGGCGAAGATGAAGATGTGCAGCCACCGCGCCACGGCGTAGGCGATCGCGAAGACCAGCGCCTCGCTCCCGAACGCCTGGGGCACGGCTAGCGCGGCGATCAGGAAGGCGCCCATCACGGCGAACATCAGCAGCCGCTCCACTCCCTCGTCGGCGGCGATGTAGTTAGTGAGCCAGGCGTAGGCGCCCCAGGCCCACCAGAGCGCCGCCAGCACGAGCATGCCCTGCCCGAGGCCCTCCCAGGTCGGGTTGTCCGACATGAGCTTCGTGACCTGGGTCAGGGCGAAGACAAAGACGAGATCGAAGAAGAGCTCGAGCGGGCTGACCCGCTTCTCGGCGGTGTCGCTTTGCTCCTCGCCGGGCGGGAGAGTGGGTGTGCCGGCAGCCGTCATTCCCGAACGAGCCAACTAAAGCAAACCGGCGCGGCGTCCAGGTTTTGCCTATGTAATGCTTAGGCAACAATGGCCGACCGGCAAGGACTCCTCCTCGGCGACGCCGCCCGCGCCCTCGGCGTTAGCCCCGACACGCTGCGCCGCTGGGAGCGCGCCGGCAAGCTGCGCACGACCCGCGACGAGGCCAACCGTCGCCGGGTTCCCAGGAAGGAAGTCGAACGACTTTCCGAGCGTCCCGACCGCCACAAGGCCGGCAGTTCGCTGTCGGCCCGCAATCGATTCCCGGGAGTAGTGGTCTCGGTGGAATCCGACGGGGTGATGGCGCTGGTGGAGATCGAGGCGGGGCCGCACCGGATCACAGCAGCCGTCACGCGCGACTCCGTCCAGGAGCTCGGTCTCGCACCGGGCGTAAAGGCGACGGCCACCGTCAAGGCCACCTCGGTGATGGTGGATCGCTCGTGAAGCGCGCGCTCATCCTGACCGGCGCACTCGCCCTCCCGCTCGCCGGCTGTGGTGACGATGACGACGACGGCGGCGCTGAGTCGGGCGACTCGGCGAAGCCGCGCCTGGTTGTCTCAGCCGCCTCCTCGATGCAGGAGGCTCTCACCGCCTGTGCGGGGGACTTCAGGCAGGCCACCGTGCGCCTCCAGTTCGCCGGCTCGGACGAGCTCTCCGCTCAGATCCGCCAGGGCGTCAAGCCCGATGTCTATGCGGCCGCCAACACGCGCCTGCCGGAGGAGCTGAACGCCGAGGGCCTTCTCTCCAAGCCGATCGAGTTCGCCACCAACGAGTTCGTCCTTGCGGTGCCCAAGGACTCCGAAATCGCCGGCCTCGACCACCTTGCGGAGGGCGGCGTCAAGATCGCGATCGGCTCCGAGGCGGTTCCGATCGGGGAGTACACGCGTGAGACCCTGGCCGCTCTCCCACCGGCCCAGGAGAAGGCCATTCTCGCCAACGTCCGCTCGAACGAGCCCGACGTCAAGGGCATCGTGGGCAAGCTGACCCAGGGGGCCGCCGACGCCGGCTTCGTCTACATCACCGATGTGAACGCCGCGGGTGGCGAGCTGAAGGCGATCAAGCTGCCGCCCGAGCTCGAGCCCGATGTCACCTACGGCGCCGGGGTGGTGGTCGGGGCAAAGCAGCCCGCGCAGGCGCAGGAATTCGTCGACGGGCTGACCGACGGAGGCTGCGCGCAGGCGCTCACAGACGCGGGCTTCGGGCCGGCGCCGTGAGCGGGCGCGCCCGCGCGCGCAGCGCCTGGTTTCCGGCTCTCCTCACGCTTTCCCTCGCAGTTGCGCTGACCTTCTTGACCCTCCCGGTCGCGGCGATCTTCCTCGACTCGAGCCCCGGCGAGTTGATCGACAGCCTCGGAGAGCGGGGCGCACTCGATGCGCTCTGGCTCAGCCTGCGGACAACCGCCGTCGCGATGACGATCATCCTCGTGGTTGGCACGCCCGCCGCCTACCTGCTCGCGACCCGCTCCTTTCGAGGCAAGGCCGTGGTGGTGACCCTGATCGAGCTGCCGCTCGTGCTGCCGCCGGCGGTTGCGGGGATCGCGCTGCTCGCCGCTGTGGGCCCGAGCGGCATCCTGGGCGGCGCCGTCGAGGCGGCGGGCATCGAGCTCGCGCTCACGACGGCCGGCGTGGTAGTCGCTCTCACCTTCGTCGCCTCACCCTTCTATGTGCGCCAGGCGATGGCGGCGTTCGCGGCGGTCGACCGCACGCTCATGGACGCCTCGCGCACGCTCGGCTCATCGGAAGCGCGCGGCTTTGCGCGCGTGATGATCCCGGCGGCCAGGCCCGGACTGGCCGCCGGCACGGCACTTGCCTTGGGGCGTTCGCTCGGCGAGTTCGGGGCTACGCTCATGTTCGCCGGCTCGTTCCAGGGCATCACCCAGACCGTCCCGCTCGCCATCTACGACCGCTTCTCGACCCAGTTCGAGTCGGCCCTCGCCCTGTCGGCGATCCTCGTGGCCATCTCGGCGGCGATCCTGCTCTCGGTCAAGTGGGTGCAGGGAAGCGAGGCGCTCGGCGCTGCTGCGCGTTGAGGCCCAAGCCCGCCTCGGCGCGCTGGAGCTCGACGTGTCGCTCGAGGTCGCGGCCGGCGAGTGCCTTGCCCTCGCCGGCCCGTCCGGGGCGGGCAAGACGAGCGTGCTCCGCATCGTCTCCGGCCTCGTCCGGCCACGCTCCGGCCGAGTCCAGGCGAACGGCGGGACGTGGCTGGACACCGAGCGCGGAATCGACATACCCCCCGAGCAGCGCCGGTGCGGCTACGTCTTTCAGGAGTACGCGCTCTTTCCGCATCTGAGCGCATGGCAGAACGTGGCCTATCCGCTGCGCGGGATGTCGAGGAGCCACAAGCGCGAGCGAGCGGGCGAGCTGCTCGAGCGCTTCGGCCTGGCCGACCTGGCTGATGCGCGCCCCGGCACGCTGTCCGGCGGGGAGCGTCAGCGAGTCGCGCTTGCTCGCGTGCTCGCCATGCGGCCCGGAGTGCTGCTTCTCGATGAGCCGCTGTCGGCCCTGGACGCCCGCACGCGCGCAGGCGCCGCGCGCGAGTTGGCAGCCGTGCTGGGCGAGGTCCAGGTCCCGTCCCTGCTCGTGACGCACGACTTCGCCGAGGCCGCCCAGCTCGGCGATCGCGTCGGCGTGATCGACTCCGGTCACGTCGTACAGGAGGGGACGCCCACCGAGTTGGCGGCCGAGCCACGTTCGGCCTTCGTGGCCGACTTCACCGGAGCGGTGGTCCTGACTGGGACGGCCGCCGCCGGCGACGACGGCCTGACGCGGATCGAGCTCGACGGCGGTGGCACGGTTACGAGCACCGACCCCGGCACCGGCCGGATCGCCCTGAGCGTCTACCCGTGGGAGATCGCAATCGAGCCCGCCGGCGAGGCCCGGCACGGCTCCGCCCAGAACCGGCTCGCCGCCGAGGTGCTCTCGGTGACGACTGTCGGCAACCGGGTCCGCCTGGGCCTGGCCGCGCCCCAGCCTCTGCAGGCGGAGATCACCGCGGCGGCGGCGCGCGATCTCGACCTTCGCGCCGGTGCTCGCGTGACCGCGTGCTGGAAGGCCACCGCAACCCGGCTCGTCACGCGCTGAGCCGCCGTCAGGGCGACTGTACCCTTGCGGTCCCCATGGAGCGCTATGACCCCACCCAGATCGAGCCCAAGTGGCAGCGCGTCTGGGCCGACGAGCACACGTGGGAGGTGTCGAGCGAGCCCGACGACCGCCCGAAGGCGTACGTGCTGGAGATGCTTCCATATCCCTCGGGCGAGCCTCACATCGGCCACCTGAAGACCTACTCGGTCGGCGACGCGGTCGCGCACTTTCGCCGCCGCAACGGCTACCGCGTGCTGCACCCGATGGGCTACGACGCCTTCGGCCTGCCCGCGGAGAACCACGCGATCAAGACCGGCCAGCACCCGCGCGAGTCCACCGAGGCGTCGATCGTGGAGTTCCAGCGCCAGTTCCGCCGCTGGGGCGTGTCGATCGATTGGACGCGCGAGTTCGGCACGCACGAGCCGCGCATCTACCGCTGGACCCAGTGGATCTTCCTGAGGTTGTTCGAGAAGGGGCTCGCCTACCGCAAGGAGGCCGCCGTCAACTGGTGTCCCAAGGACGCCACCGTGCTGGCCAACGAGCAGGTGATCGACGGGCGCTGCGAGCGCTGCGGTACCGAGGTCGAGGCCAGGCAGCTCGAGCAGTGGTTCTTTCGCATCACCGACTACGCGGACCGGCTACTCGAAGACGCGAAGACGATCGAGTGGCCGGGCAACGTCGTCACGATGCAGGAGAACTGGATCGGTCGCTCCGAGGGCGCCGAGGTCGTCTTTCGCTGTGAGGAGCTCGGGATCGACTCTCCGGTCTTCACCACCCGCCCGGACACGCTCTTCGGCGCGACCTTCTTCGTGATGGCACCCGAGCACCCGGACGTCTTTCGGCTCAACGACTCGCCGGAGGTGCACGAGTACGTAAACCACGCGGTCAGCGAGACAGTCGAGGAGCGCGGCGACGAGCACAAGCCGAAGACGGGCGTGGCGCTCGGCCGCACCGTGACAAACCCGGTCACGGGCGAGCAGATCCCGATGTTCGTAGCGGACTACGTGTTGATGGAGTACGGCACCGGGGCGATCATGGCCGTGCCCGGCCACGACGAGCGCGACTTCGAGTTCGCCCAGACGTTCGGCCTGCCGATCGTGCGGGTGATCGAAGGCGGCGAGCTCCCTTGGGTCGGGGACGGGCCGATGGTGAACTCGGGACGCTTCGACGGGATGCACAACCGCGAGGCCTACGAGCAGATCGTGGAGTGGCTGGCATCCGAGGGCATGGGCGAGCGCTCGGTCAACTATCGCCTGCGCGACTGGCTGCTCTCGCGCCAGCGCTACTGGGGCTGCCCGATCCCGATCGTCCACTGCGGTCGATGCGGCCTCGTGGCGGTGCCGGACGAGGACCTGCCCGTCGAGCTGCCGGATGTCGTCGAGTACCGCCCGCAGGGCAAGTCGCCGCTCGCCGCCGCCGAGGACTGGGTGAACGTGCCGTGTCCGAAGTGCGGTGGTGACGCTCGCCGCGAGACCGACACCATGGACACGTTCGTCGACTCCTCGTGGTACTTCCTGCGCTACTGCGACCCGATCAACGATCGCGCGCCCTTCGACCGGGAGATCCTGCGCGCGTGGATGCCGGTCGACCAGTACATCGGCGGCGTCGAGCACGCGATCCTGCACCTGCTCTACGCGCGTTTCTTCGTCAAGGCGCTCGCCGACATGGGCTACCTCGATGTCCAGGAGCCCTTCGCGCGCCTCTTCACCCAGGGAATGATCACGCGCGACGGCTCGAAGATGTCCAAGTCGAAGGGCAACACCGTCTCACCGCGTGAGATCGTGGAGCGCTTCGGCGCCGACACGGCGCGCTGCTACATCCTCTTCATCGGGCCTCCCAGCGAGGACGCCGACTGGCAGGACGAAGGCGCGGGCGGCGTGCACCGCTTCCTCTCGCGCCTGTGGACAGCGGCCCAGGAGGCCCATGAGCTCGACGGCGACCTCGACTTGGACGGGGAGCCCTCCGATCTGCTGCGTAAGGCGCACTGGGCGATCGACAAGGTCACGCGGGACATGCAGGATCGCTTCGCGTTCAACACCGCGATAGCGGCCGTGATGGAGCTCGTGAACGAGATCTACAGGCAGCGCGATTCGGCGCCCGCGTCTCACGTGCGCTTTGCCGCGGCCACGGCCGGCTCGCTGATCTTCCCGTTCGCCCCGCACCTTGGCGCCGAGGTCTACGAGCTGATGACCGGCGCGCGCGTGTGGGAGGAGCCCTGGCCGCAGGCGGACCCCGCGCTCCTGGCCGCCGAAGAGATCCAGCTCGTCGTACAGCTCAACGGCAAGCTGATCGACCGCATGGCGGCGCCCGCCGAAGCCTCGCAGGACCAACTCGAGGAGATCGCGCGCGGGTCGGACAAGCTGGCCGCCCGGCTGGACGGCAAGGAAATCGTCAAGACGATCGTCGTTCCCGGGAAACTGGTGAACTTCGTGGCCAGATGAACGACGAACCCAGGACTTCGACCTTGCCGGTTGGGCCGATGGTCGCGGCGGTCGGCGCGGTGCTGCTGATCGTGAGCCTCTTCCTCCCCTGGTACGAAGTGGACCTCGAGGGCTTCACCGTCTTCGAGTTCCTCGACCTGCTGCTCGTGGTCATGGCGCTCGCGACGATCGCGTCGCTGGCCGGCGGTCTCGGCTTGGTCAGGCCGGCGCCGTCGCCGGTTGTCTCGCTCGCCGTGGCTCTGTTCACGATCTTCGTGGTGGTGTCGCAGATCCTCAACGACCCGCCCGCGGTTGCCGGTGGCGATCGCGGCAAGGAGATCGGGATCTGGCTGGCGCTTGGCGGGGCGTTCCTGATGACCGCTGGATCGCTGCTCGCCTTCGCGCGGATCTCGCTGGCCGTCGAGACGCGCGGCGGCTCCGGGCACGAGCGCGATCGCGAGGTGCGCCGGCCGCCCACCGCTCGGAGAGAGCGCGACGGCGACGATGCACCGCAGGGCACTCGCGACCCCGACGCCACTCTCCCGCTCGCCGACCCGGACCGGCCCACGTAGACTCGCGCCATGTCCGTCTCCCCGTCCGAGGCCGGGCGGCGGCAAGCCCGCGCGACCCAGCAGGACACTCCCTACCTGGACGCCCTGCGCGCCTACGCCGCCCGTGACCCCGGTCGCTTTCACGTTCCCGGTCACAAGGGCGGGGCCGCCGCCGACCCGCGGCTGAGCGAGGCGGTTGGCGAGGCCGCGCTGGCGCTCGACATCCCGGCGCTCACCTGGGGCATCGACATGGGGGTGGAGCCCGCTCCGTTCTTCGAGGCTCAGCGGCTCGCCGCCGAGGCCTGGGGCGCCAAGCGCGCATGGTTCCTGGTCAACGGAGCCTCGCAGGGCAACCACGTCGCGCTGCTCACGCTGGCGCATCGCGGCAGCGAGGTCGTGACCCAGCGCAACGCGCACTCGAGCACGATCGACGCGCTCGTGATGTCCGGGCTGCGCCCAACATTCGTCGCGCCCGAGCTCGACCCCGAGCTGCACATCGCCCACTGCATGACTCCGCACTCGCTCGAGCGCGCGCTGGAGGCGACGCCCGGCGCCGTCGGCGCGACCGTGGTCTCGCCCACCTACTTCGGCGCAGTGGCCGACGTGGCCGCGCTCGCCGAGGTGGCGCACGCCCGCAACCTCCCGCTGGTTGTCGACGAGGCGTGGGGCGCGCACCTCGCCTTCCACCCGGACCTGCCGGCGCACGCCCTGTCGCTCGGCGCCGACCTCGTCATATCGAGCATCCACAAGGTCGTGGGCAGCCTCACCCAGTCAGCTCTGATTCACCTGGGCCACGGAAGCCTGCTCGACGAGGACGTGGTCGACCGTTGCGTCACGCTGCTCGAGTCGACCAGCCCAAACGCCCTCCTGAACGCGTCGCTCGACTCGGCGCGCCGCGCGGCGGTAATCGACGGAGAGGAGCTGCTCTCCGAGACGCTCAGCGGCCTGCGCGCCACGCGCCGCGCCGTCCGCGAGATCCCCGGCCTCGACGTGCTCGACGAGCGGCTCGCGGGGGCGCCCGGGGTGTACGACTACGACCCGCTGCGGCTTGCGGTTGACGTGCGCGGAACCGCGTGCAGCGGCTACGACCTGGCTCGCATGCTGCGCGAGCAGGACGACGTGCAGATGGAGCTCGCCGGCGAGAACGTGATTGTCGCGGTGTTCGGGATGAGCGAGGATGTGACCGCCGCGGGGGAGCGGCTCGTCGGTGCCCTGCGCCGCGTGGTCGAGACCGTGAGCGCCGCGCCGCCCGAGCAGGCCGGCGTGCTCTTTGCACCGCCGCCCCCATGGGGCGAGCTCGTGATGACGCCGCGCGAGGCCTTCCTCGGCCCGCAGGAGGTGGTGCCCGCGGCCGAGGCGGTCGGACGAGTGGCTGCGGAGTCGCTGGCCGCCTACCCGCCCGGGATCCCGAACGTCCTGCCCGGCGAGCGGCTCACCTCCGAGACGCTCCAATACGTCCAGCAGGCGCTCGACCATGGTGGCGCGCTGCGCGGCGCAAGCGACCGCAAGCTGCGCACCCTGCGCGTGGCGATCGAGCGCTAGGCCCGCCCGCTCAGGCCACGCGCTCGCGGCGGATTGCCTGCATGAGGCAGTGCGCTCCGCCGCCGCCGAGGGTGAAGGCCGAAAGCTCCGGGTCATAGACCGTGAGGCCGAGCGAGCGCAGGCGGTCGTTGAGCTCGCTGGACTCCGCCGTCGAGAGCACGCGATCGCCTCCGAGGCAGACGCCGTTGACGCCGAGCTTGAGGGCGGCGGCGAGCGTGACCGGGACTATCTCGACTCCCTTTTGCTCGAGCCACTTCACGAAGCCGGTCGAGGACTGCTCCACGCAGACGGCGGCGAGCTTCTCGCCCAGCATGCACGCCAGCACGTCGATATGCAGGAAGTGGGGTGGGATGCGCTCCACGCGCACCTCCCAGCCCTCGGCCTCGAGCCAGCCGGCGACCTGGCGTGCGGCCTGTTCCTGGGTTCGCTCCTCGCCCGTCCCGATCGCGGCCACCCCGGGCTCGACGATCATGAAGTCGCCGCCCTCGAGCGAGCCGGCGGTGACCATGTTCTTGATCGGGATGCCCTGCGCGCCGTAGAAGCGGATGACGGGTGCGTACTCGCCGCGCCGCCACCACTGTGCGCACTGGGTGACGATCGGCCCGTCGGGCACGTTGATGCTCGAGTCGCGTGCGAAGACCTGGTAGGGGAGGGCGGGGTCGTCCTCGAGAAAGTGGACGCGGACGCCGGTCTGTTCGTATACCGAGACCATCTCAGCGTGCTGGCGCAGCGCGTCCTCGCGGCTGAAGACGAGGCCCGAGTCGATCGTGGCGCGCGAGATCACGCTCGTGGGCAGCCAGCGGAAGGTGTCCGGTGGGCAGAGCAGGACGTCGAGCAGATGACCGTACTCCGAGTCCACTCCCCAGGCCGGCTCGACCACCTGCGCGCTAGCTTCCATTCCCGAATGTCTCCTCTGCTTGTGGGCGGCACGATTCTATGAGCGAGACCGCTCGCACCCACGTTGTGGTGCATGGACAGGTACAGGGTGTCTTCTTCCGGGACACGACCCGCCGCGAGGCACTCGCCCGGGGGGTGTCGGGCTGGGTGTGCAATCGCCGCGACGGCGCGGTCGAGGCGGTGTTCGAAGGCGAGCCCGGCGCGGTGCGGCGGCTCGTGGAGTTCTGCGAGCGAGGCCCGCGGGGCGCGAGCGTCGAGCGCGTGGAGACAGCGGACGAGGACCCGGAGGGGCTGAGCGGCTTCGACGTGCGTTGAGCCGGCCGCGCCGGGGGCGGTGCCCTCCGCCTCTTTTCGCAGACTTGTAACCCTCGGCACCCACGCTTAACGCGGCCCCTCGTAGCGTCGCATCCATGGCTGAGCGTTCGGTGAGCAGGGTTGCGACTTGGGTCCTCACGGCGGCCGTCATCGCCTTCGCCCTCTGGCGGATGACCGGGTGGGGCCACGGGGACGCCGAGGGCTCGCCGGTCCGGTTCGATCGCTCGCCGGCGCCGCCGGGCGCGCCTCCGGGCGAACCTGGCGGCACCGCCCGCAAGGCAGTCGTCTTCGTCCATGTCGCGGGCGCGGTGCGAAGACCCGGGTTGGTGCGCGTGCCGAGTGGCTCGCGCGCCGCCGCCGCCGTTGATCGTGCCGGCGGGGCGACCCGTCGTGCCGACCTGGCGGGCGTGAACCTGGCTGCTCGGGTCGAGGACGGCCAGCAGGTGATCGTCCCGGTCCGGGTTGGCGCGCTCGGAGCCGGTGCGACCCCGGATGGGGAACCCGGCGCTCCCGGAGTGCCGAGGCTCAGCCTGGGCACGGCGACGGTGGATCAGCTCGACGAGCTGGACGGCATCGGTCCGACGCTCGCGGAGCGGATCGTCGCGTACCGGACCGAGAACGGAGGATTCCGATCGATAGAGGAGCTACGCGAGGTCGAGGGGATCGGCGAAAAGCGCTTCGAGAGCCTGCGCGAAGCGGTGCAGCCGTGAGATGGACGAAAGCGCCGGCCAGAGCAAGCCCGGTGGGCCGGCTGCCACCCATAGCGACGTCGGCGCGTCGCTTGCCACTCGCGCCGGTTTCCCCTCGCCCGGCGACCGGCCGTTCCATGTCGCGATCGCCGCCCTGGCATTTGGGCTGGCGCTCGCCGAGGCGGGGCCGGAGCTCGCGCTGGCGGCTGCCGGCGGCCTCGGGGCTCTCGTGCTCTTCCTCGGGGCGCCGCGGCAGAGGGCGCCGCGACTCGGCGCGATCGCCGCCGCGCTGGTGCTCGCGGGCGCGGCCATTGGCGAGCTGAGGGTCCATGCGATCGACGGCCCCGCGGGTCGAGTGAGAGACTGGGAGGCCGTCGATCTTCGCGGCCAGCTGCTCACCGCTCCGCGCCCAGGCCAGTTCGGCTCCTCCGCGGAGATTGCGGTGGTGGGCGGCCGCCTGCACGGGGCGCGGCTGCTGCTGCGGATCGCGCGCTGGGCGCCGCTGCCGGCTTCGGCCGGGCCCGGGTCGGAGCTCGCGCTCGAGGGCCGATTGTCCGCGCTTGGGAAGCGTCCCGGCGACGAGCCAGGCGGCTTCGACTTCGCCGCCCATCTGCGGCGGCGCGGTATCGCGGGCGAGCTCATGCTCGAGCGCGCGCGGCTCACGGGGGCTCGGCGCGGAGGAGTGGCCGGCCTGCTCGATCGTGCTCGCTCGCGCGCCGAGCGAGCGGTCGGCGCCGGAATGGCGCCGGATCACGCGGCGCTGCTGCGCGGCATGGTGCTCGGCCAGGACGAGCGGATCGGCGAGGGCGTCCGGGAGGACTTTCGCGCCAGCGGCTTGGCACATCTGCTCGCGGTGTCGGGCCAGAATGTGATGTTGCTCGTGGCGCTGGCGCTGCCCTTCCTCGTGCTTGCGGGTGTCGGGCTGCGCATGCGGCTGGCGGTTCTCGCCGGCCTGATCGCGCTCTACATCCCGCTGGCCGGAGCCGGCCCCTCGCTGCAGCGGGCCGGGGTGATGGGGCTGGCCGGGATCGCCGCGATGGCGGCGTCGCGCCCCGCCTCGCGCTCGTATGCCCTGCTGCTGGCGGCAGCCGCCACGCTCGCTTGGAATCCGCGCGCATGGGCCGACCCCGGCTGGCAGCTCTCGTTCGTCGCTGTTGCTGGCATCCTCGCGCTCGGTCTCCCGCTGCAGCGCGTCCTGCGCCGCGCGGCAGACGAGCTGCTGCCCTCGAGCTCGCGGGCGGTGCGAGTCGTCGCCGCGGGGCTGGCGGACGGCGTGGCCGTCACGGTTGCCGCGACCGTCGCGACCGCGCCGCTGCTCGGACACCACTTCGGCAAGGTCTCGCTGGCGTCGCTGCCCGCGAACCTGCTCGCCCTGCCCGCGGTGGCTCCGGCCATGTGGCTCGGGATGCTCAAGGCGGCCGTCGGGCAGGCGGGCGGCGCGGGCGAGCCTGCAGCCCAGGCGATCGGCGCGCTCGCGTCGCCCGCGGTTGGCTACATCTCGCGCCTGGCGGAGCTCTTTGCCGATCTGCCCGGCGGCCAGGTGGGGCTTCCGCTGGGCTCGCGCGCCGCCGTCGGCGCGGCCTACGGAGCGCTGGCGCTCGCGGCGCTCGGGCTACGCCGTGCGGCGCGTCCGCTCTCGCCGCACGCCCTCGCTGCCGCCGCGCACTGGCGCCACCTTCCTCGCGGGCGGCGGCTCGCCCTCGCCGGCGCCCTCGTCGCGCTCGCGGCGGTCGGCGCCGGCTCGGCGCTCGGCCCGCCCGGCCCGCCGGACCAGCTCACCGTTCGCTTTCTCGACGTCGGCCAGGGAGACGCCACGCTGATCCAGCACCCCGACGGCACGACCGTCCTCTTCGACGGGGGACCTCCCGAGGCCGGCGTGGCCCGGCTGCTGCGCCGGGCAGGCGTGCAGCGTCTCGCGCTGGTTGTGGCCACGCATCCGTCGCGCGACCACCAAGGCGGCCTGGTGGAGGTTCTGCGGCGGTTTCCCGTCGATGCTCTTCTCGACGGCGGCGACCGGACGCGCGACGCCGGCTTTCGAGCCGTGCTGCGCGAAGCCGCCGCGCGGGGCGTCCGGCGCATCCGCGCGACAGCCCCGCTTGGCATCGCGCTCGCCGGCGGGCGGCTGCGGATCCGGGTCCTCTCCCCGGCGCCGCGCCCGCCCGGCCCGCCGCCGGAGGACCCGAACCCGCGTGCCGTGGTCGCGCTCGTGAGCGCCGGAGATTTCGACCTGCTTCTTTCGGCCGACGCCGAGAGCGAGGCGCTGCTCCCACTCGACCTGCCCGACGTCGAGGCCATGAAGGTGCCCCACCACGGCAGCTCCGACCCGGGCCTGGCCGAGGTGCTCGAGCGCACCGACCCCGAGCTGGCCGCGATCGAGGTCGGCGCGAACACCTACGGCCATCCGACTCCCTCGACGCTCGCCGCGCTCGCACGCGCCCACGTGAAGACCTTTCGCACCGACCGCCACGGGACGGTGACGCTGAGCGTTCTCCCTAAGGGAGCGCGGGTGGACACCGAGCGCTGAGAATTGCTGCGCTCCCTGCCCACGGCGGAGACTCGACCCCGCCGCTCGCCCACCTAGACTGGCGCACCGTGTCCGAGTTCAAGCCCGCCTACCTCGTCTGCGGCGACGACGACGCCAAGATCGATTCCTGGCGCGGGCGCGTTCGCCGCCGCGCAGAGGAGGAGCGCGGACCCGGCGGGCTTGAGACCTTTGACGCCGGCTCGAGCCAACCCGACGAGGTCGCGGCGGCGCTGCTGGCGTTGACCTTCGACCCCGGCACGCGCTATGTGCTGGTGGACGACGCCGGCGCCTGGAAGGCCTCCGAACTGGCTCCGCTCGAGGCGGTCCTGGGTGAGATGCCACCCGACACTGTGCTCGTGACCATCGTCCGAGGCAAGGCCCTCAAGCAGCTCTGCAAGGCGATCGAGGGCGCCGGAGGAGAGGTTCGCGAGTACGCGGCGCCCAAGCAGTGGGAGCTTCCCAAGTGGGTGACCGAACGCGGGCGCGAGCTCGGGCTCCAGATCGACCAGGAGTCCGCCAAGGAGCTGGTGGCGCTGGTGGGAGCGGGCCAGCAGCGGCTGTCGCGCGAGCTGGAGAAGCTCGCCTTGGCGCTGCACCCCCGCACCAACGTGAGTACGGCCGATATCGATGCGCTGGCGGCCCGCGACGCGTCTCCTCAGGTCTACGACCTGGCCGACGCCTTGGTCGCCGGCGACCTGCGCTCATCGTTCGCGCTGGCCGAGCAGCTCGAGGCCCACGGCGAGCGCCCGGGGCGGCTCCTGTTCCCGGTGGTGCGCAGGCTGCGCGAGGTCCACCGCGCGGCCGCCCTGCTCGACTCCGGGATGCCCGACGTCAAGGTTGCGGAGTCTCTGAAGGCCCCGCCCTGGCTGGCGAAGAAGACCGTCGCGCGCGCCAAGAAGGCCGACCGCGCCGCGCTCGAGCGCGCGATCTGCGCCTTCGCCGACCTGGAGATCGACCTGCGCGGCGGAGGCGCAGTGTCCCTCGACGAGGACACCGCGTTCTCGCTCGCGCTGGCAAAGGCGACCGCCTGAGGCTGACCGTATTGATCCTGTAGTCGTTGTGGGGCCGGGGGGTTCAGCCAACATGCAGGGCGCCGCAGAGCGCTGCCGCCGCGCCCAGTGCCGCCGCGGCCCGCACGTGGTTCCACGCTGTCCATTCGGACAGGTAGCGCTTCCAGTAGTGGGCGCCGTCCGGGCTCTCCGGGCCGACCTCGGCGAGCGCGTTGTTGCGCGGCACGTGGAAGCCGATCGTCAGCCCGATCGGGCCGAGCAGATAGGCCGCGCCGCCGCCAACCAGGTAGGGCCCGTACGACTCATCCCACGCCGCGACGCCGGTCACGATTGCGGCCAGGCATGCGAGCGCCGTCCCGAACAACACCGACATGAACGCCGGGGTGACCGCCGTGACGTTGATCGACTGCATCGCGGCGACGCCCTGCGCCGCCGGAAGGCGACTCAGGCCATTCATGATGAACCCCGAGAAGGCGAAGAACACCCCCGCGTTGAGGCCGCAGCCGAGCGCGGTGACCAACGTCAGCGCGACCAGGAGATCGCTCATCGTTGCCTCCTCAGGCAGCGACCGCCGACGGGTTCCAGACGCCGGTGGCGGCCGTCTCCCGGGCGTAGTCGCCGAAGTCGCGTGCCTCTCGGCCGAGGGCGCGTTGGACGCCGTCGGTCCGGTAGGCGTTCTTGCCGAGGACCTCGCCGAACAGGTAGGTGAGCAAGCCCACGAGCTCGGGCGGCGCCCCGTGCTCGGCCGCCGCAACGGCGTAGTCCTCCACCGGGATCGACGCGTAGCGAATCTCCCGGCCCGCGACGCCGGCGATCTCGGCGACCGCCTCCGCGAAGGTGAGCAACCGCGGGCCGGTGAGCTCGTAGAGCGCGCCGATGTGTCTGTCATCGGTCAGCGCCGCCACGGCGACGTCGGCGTTGTCGTGGGCGTCGACGAACGGCTCGGCCTCGTCGCCGGCCGGCAAAACGACCTCGCCGCCGCGGATCGGCTCCACGAGGTAGTCCTCGCTGAAGTTCTGCATGAACCATGCGCAGCGCACGATCGTCAGGTCGGCGCCCGTGTCCTGCACGGCGCGCTCGGCGCGCTGCGCCTCCTCCTCGCCGCGGCCGGACAGCAGCACGAGCCGCCGGATCCCCTGCTCCATGGCGAGCTCCGCGAACGAGCGCACGGCGGCCGGGGCGCCCGGGACGGCGAGGTCGGGGTAGTACGAGATGTACGCCGACGCCACGCCTCGCAGGGCGGGCGCCCACGTCGACCGGTCCTGCCAGTCGAACGACGGGTCACCCGATCGCGACCCGACCCGCGTCTGGATGCCGCGCGCGGTGAGCCGCTCGACCACCCGGCGGCCGGTCTTGCCGGTCCCGCCAAGGACCAGGACGGGCCTGTCGTGGTTGGTGTCACTCGTCATCGTCATGTGCTTCTCCTTTGTCGATTCATTCGCTCTGAGCTCCGGCCGGGCAACCGCCAGACCTCGAGCTAGGGCTACTGCGGCCGATATCCGAGCAGCCGCCCCAGCCTTGCCAGGGTCCCGAAGATCACCTTCTGGACAGCCAGCGGCGGCCGGGCCAGGTAGATCTGGTCCTCGAAGTGGCGCAGGGATGAACGTGGTCCGGGCCTGTGGTCCAGCCGGGATCGCCGACCCAATCGACCTGGAGACGCTCCCCACGTGTGTCCTCGGCTGTCTTGCGGAACACCGTGCGCAAGCCGGTGACAGGGTTTACGAGCTCGTCGCCTTCTCTAGCCATGCGCTGTCCTCCTGTGCTGTTCGCAGTCAACGCAACGACCGTACGACCGGGGGCGCGGCGCCACGTCGGGGAGCTCCCCGATTCAGCTCCCTGATCTTCGGTGGCCGGGCGGGCCTTCGGGAGCGTCAGCCGCCGGCGGCGCGCGTCTGCTCGGCCAGGGCATGCACGAGCTTGCCGCGACCGCGGATGTCGAGCTTGCGGTAGACGTGACCCAGATGGGTCTCCACGGTCTTGCGCGTTACGAACAGGGCCTGCGCGATCTCGGGGTTGCTGTGTCCCTGGGCGGCAAGCTCTGCGACGCGCTGCTCCGATGCGGTCAGCTGCTGCACGCCGCCCTCCGGCTCGCTCGACCGGCCGCCCGCGGCGCGCAGCTCGGTGCGGGCGCGGTCGACGAGCGCTCGTGCGTTGCACCGCTCGGCCAGATGTAGTCCTTCCTCCAGTGCGGTGCGCGCCTCGGTGCGTCGGTTGGCGCGCCGCAGGGCGGCGCCGAGGTCGGTGAGCGCGCGGGCATGCTCGAGCCGTGCCGGCGAGCGTTCGAGCACCTCCCCGGCCTCGCGTAGCCGATCGATGGACGCCAGTCCGCCGTGAACCAATGCCGTCGCTCGCAGGGCGACACCGAGCCCACTCGCCGCTCCCCAGCGCCGGGCGCGCTCGAGATCCTCGTCGGCCATCCGGCGCGCCCGTTCGGCGTCTCCCATTGCGGCAATCGCCAGGGCCGCCCGCGAGCGCCAGCGCGAGGCGAGCGGGTTCGCGGCTCCCCAGAGCTCGTGGCGGCGGCCGAACTCGAGCATGTCTTCGAGTCCTTCGCGCTCCCTGCCAAGGGCAACGTGGAGCCGGCTCCGTGCCTCGAGCAGGAAGTTGCCGGTGATCGTCGGCGGGATCTCCGGGCCGAGGCCGCTGCTGCGCAGCTCGCGCTCGGCGGCTTCGGGTTCGCCGCTCTCGATCAGCGTCTCGATCAGCAGGGCGAGCGCGAACGGGATCCCGAGGGGGATGCCGTGAGACGTGAGCAGCTCGAGTGCCGTGCGCGCGTCGGCCTCTGCCTGCGCCACCGCGCCCCGCCGCAGCAACACCCAACCTCGACGGTCCGTCACGTACGCCACAGCCGGGATCGACGCCCGGGCCCGCGCCTCGGCGAGCGCCTGGTCCAGGCACGCATCGGCGACGTCCAGCGCGTCCGTGGCGAGCAATCCGAGCACGAGGTCGTAGAACGGGCCGACGAGGTCGAGCTGCTGCTCGCCCAGCAGGCGTCCATCGGCGAGTGCGGCTTCGAGGTGTCTCGCGGCCTCACCTGCCGACTCGCTGGCCCTGGCACGCTCGAAGGCAACGCTCGCCAGCACCAGGCGCTCGCCGGGGGTCGACCCATCGAGGTTGCCGTACCGCTCCAGCCGGCTTGCTGCCGGGGCCCGGGCCTCGGGACTCGCCTGCTGGGCGTGGGACGCCGCCTCGGCAGCCAGGAGCAGTCCGAGCTCTCGGTCCACCGGTTCGATCAAGTCGATGGCCGACTCGACCGCCTCGACCGCACGGTCGGAGCTCCCCGTCACGCTGAGCGCGAGCGCAAGCTGGCGGACCGACATCGCCAGCAGGGCCGGTTCTCGGATCACCTCGACCGCCGCCGCAAGGTGGTCGACGGCCTCCGGAGCTCCGAGGCGCAGCTCCGCCGAGCCCAGCTCGAGGAGCGTTTCGAGCTCCCCCTCCGGCGGCGGGGGCTCGGCCAACGCCCGCCGCAGCCAGGCGACAGCCGCGGCAGGCGCTCCTCGCATGAGCGCGTCCACGGCCACCCGCCGCAACAGCTCGACCCGCTCGGGGTCCGCGGCCGGCTCGGCCTCGACGATCTGAGCCGCGATCCGCTCCTCGGAAGCGCCACTCCCGGCGAGGATCCGAGCAGCCCGTCCGTGCGCCTCGGCGCGTTCGCGGGAGCCGATGTCCGAGTAGACGGCCTCGCGCACGATCGGATGTGCGAACTCGAGACCCTCAGCGGGCTTCAGGATCGCGAGCCCTGCCAGCACGTCCGCACTGCGTGCCGCCTCCTGCTCCGAGAGATCGGCCAGGCCGGCCGCCTCGGCGACGCTCGCGCCGTTGCCGAGTACCGCCGCGGCTCGCACCAGCGCGGTCGCCGCCGCGGGCCTGCCGGCGAGGCGCAGGAGCACCGCCTGTGCCACGGCCGCGGGGCCGATGCCACGCACACCGACCGCCGCCCGGGAATCCGTCGAGACGCCCTGTTCGGCGGCCTCGCGCAGGAGCGCCTCGAGGAAGAACGGGTTGCCGCCGGTGACTTCGCGGCATGCCTCGGCAAACTCCGGGGCCACCTCCGAGCCGAGGCTTTGCCTGCACAGCGTGGCGGTCGCCTCCGCGCTCAGCGGCCGGAGCCTCAGCACCGTGGTCTCGGGAGCGGCGGCCAGCCGAGCCAGGTCCTCGGAGTCTTCCTCCCCCGGACGTGTGGTGGCGAGCACGGCGACCGGGAGGCCGTCGAGGCGCGGCGCCAGGTAGTTGAGGAAGCGCAGCGACTCCGTATCGGACCAGTGCAGGTCGTCCACGCAGAGGACGAGCGGACCTTCGTCGGCCAGGTTGTTGAGCAGCCAGTACAGGCCATGCAACATGGAGAAGGCGCTATCGGCCGCGGGCGTGGCGGAAGGGCTGCCGCTCGGCGTGTCTCCGCTCGGTGCAAAGAGGCCCCGGGAGAGGCCGGCCGCGCCCTCGAACAGACGCTCGCGTTCAGGCGCCGAGACCTTCGCGACCACGGGCTCGAGCAGCTGACGCACGCAGCCGTAGGCAAAGTCGCGCTCCAAGTCGCTCGCTCGCGCGCGCCGGCAGGCGAAGCCCGCCTCGGCGGCGGCCGCGGACGCCGCCCACAGGACGCTGGTCTTGCCCAGACCAGCGGGGGCCTCGACGAGAACGACCCGGCCGCGCCGCTCCTCCGCGTCGGTCAGAGCGTCAGCCAACTCCCTGAGCTCGAGCTCGCGCTCCAGAAGCGTCGCCGCGGTCTCTGTCGTCACAGCGCCTAGGCCCCGGCTCCCGACGGCGGCGCGGAGTCGCCCGGCGCGTACGGGTACCACCACTCCTTGGGCGCGATCCTGGTCTCGATGTGGACATGCTTTGTCTCCTGGAATGCCTCGAGGCCCTCCTGGCCGAGCTCGCGACCCATTCCCGACTGCTTGAAGCCGCCGAATGGTCCGGCGTCGTTGTCGGTGAGCGGGTCGTTGATCCAGACCGTGCCCGCGCGGATCTCGCGCAGGCAGCGCACAGCGGTCTCGAGGTCGCGCGTGTAGACGTTCGCGCCGAGCCCGAAGGGCGTCGAGTTGGCCAGCTCGATCGCCTCGTCGAGCGATCGCACCGGCACGATCGGCGCGACCGGGCCGAAGGTCTCCTCGCTCAGCAGGGCTGTTTCGGCCGCCGCTCCCGTGACCACAGCGGGCGCATAGAAGTGGCCGCGCTCGTGACCGGCGCGGCCGCCGCCCACGACAAGCTCGGCACCGGCCGCCACCGCCGCCTCGACCTGGGCCTCGACCTTGGCGCGCTGAGGAGCCGACACCATCGGGCCGACATCGGTGTTCGGGTCGAACGGGTCGCCCACGCGCAGCTCGCGGGCCTGCGTGACGAAGGCATCGAGGAAGTCGTCGTAGACCTCGCGCTCCACGTAGAAGCGCTCGGCCGACGTGCACACCTGGCCCGCGTTGAGATAGGCCGCCCAGACGCCGCCCTTCGCGGCAACGCCGACGTCCTCGGCCACGTCGGCGCAGACGATGAACGGGTCCTTGCCGCCCATCTCGAGGTTCATGCGCGCCACGCGCTGGGCGCACGTGACCGCCACCTTCTTCCCGGTCGCAACCGAGCCCGTGAATGCCACTCCGTCGATGCGGTCGTCTGCCGTCATTGCGGCGCCCACGTCGCCGGCGCCCGCGATCAGGTTGACCACGCCCGGTGCCAGCGACTCAAAGCACTCGGCCAGCATCAGGGTGGACACCGGCGTGACCTCCGAGGGCTTCGCCACCACGGTGTTGCCCGCGGCGAGCGCGGGAGCGAGCTTCCAGGAGAGCAGCAGCAGCGGGTAGTTCCAGGGCACGATGCAGCCCCATACGCCCGTGGGCTCCTTGGTGACAAGCGCTAGCTGCGTCGCCTCGATCGAGGGGATCACGCGGCCGGCGAAGTTGCGGCCCATCTCCGCGTAGTAGTCGAAGGCGGCGGCGGTCCAGCCGACCTCGTCGCGGTTCTCGATCAGCGGCTTGCCGCCCTCGAGCGTCAGCGCGTTCGCCAGCTCCTCGGTCATGGCTCGCATGCGCGCGGCCGCCTCATGGAGCAGCTCCGCCCGCTCCACGGCGGGGGTCGAGGCCCAGCCGCGCGCGGCTTCGCGTGCTCCCGCGATAGCGGCGTCCACCTGCTCAGGCGAGGCTCCGTGAACCTCGGCCACGGTCTCCTCGGTGGCCGGGTTCTCGATGGCCAGCGCGGCCCCCTGACCGGACACCTGCTCGCCGCGAATCAGCAGTCTCGTCTCCATCGAGCGGACCCTACCGGCGCTCTGGCGGCGCTGCGGGGGCCTAGGAGGACTGCGAGCGGATGCGCGACGCGCGGGACTTCTTGCGCGCGCCGTTGTTGCGGTGCAGCGCGCCCGCCTTGACCGCCTTGTCGATCCGCGAAATCAGGCTGCGGTACTCCTGGTCGACCTTCGCGGAGTCGCCCTCGGCGGACGCGGACTCGAGCCGCCGGAACCAGGTCTTGACCTGCGAGGTGCGGTTGCGGTTCTCGAGGCGCTCGCGCTCCGCCCGGTGGATCCGCTTTTCTTGTGAATGGATGTTGGCCATATACGCACCGCCGCCGCGTCGAGTCATCCGGCGCGGCGGAGGCCCAGTGTAGCGCGTGGCGACCGACTCTTCGCGGGCCGCGGACGACTCCCCGGATCGCTCCGGACACGCCCGCCACCTGGCGCGCAACACGGCCTTCTTCTCGTTCGCAACCGGACTCTCGCGCGTGCTGGGCTTGGCGCGGGAGGTGGTGGCGGCGAGGTACTTCGGCGTCACGGGCGTGATGTCGGCCTTCACGATTGCCTTCCAGGTGCCGAACCTCGTGCGCGCCCTGTTCGCCGATTCCGCGCTCCAGGGCGCCTTCGTGCCGGTCTTCACCGAGCTGCTCGAGAAGGGCGAGCGCAAGGAGGCGTTCCGCGTCGCGTCGAGCCTGTTCTTCTTGATTTGCCTCATCTGCGGCGCGCTCACGGCGCTCTTCGTGCTCTTCGCCGAGCCGATCATGGCTCTGTTTGCGCCTGGCTTCGACGACGACCCGGCGCTCAAGGACCTCACGGTCAACCTCGCGCGGCTGATGTTCCCGATCGTGGGGCTGCTTGCGCTGAGCGGGCTCGTGGTCGGGATGCTCAACTCATTCGGGCACTTCAGCGTGCCCGCGCTGGCGCCCGTTGCCTGGAACGCTGTGATCATCGCGGCACTCGTGGGCCTGGTCCCGCTGTTGCCGGAAGACGACGAGATCTACGGCTACGCGATCGGGATCCTCGCCGGGACGGTCGTCCAGTTCTTCCTGCCGTTGCCCTGGCTGCGCGGCCGCGGCGGGCGCTTCACCTTCACGCTCGACTGGCGCGACGAGCGCGTACGCCGGGTGCTCAAGCTGATGCTGCCGGTGACGATCGCGCTCGGGCTGATCAATCTCAGCCTGCTGATCAACTCACTTTTCGGAACGCTCGTCTCCGAGGAGGCCCCCGCGGCGATCGACAAGGCGTTTCGGATCTATCAGCTCCCGCAGGGGCTGTTCAGCATCTCGATCGCGACGATCCTGTTTCCAACCCTGTCGCGCTTCGCGGCGCGCGGCGCCCGCGACGACCTGCGCCGAACGATGGGCAACGGCGTGCGCCAGATCTGCCTGCTGCTGATCCCGAGCGCGGTGATCATGGCCGTGCTGGCCGAGCCGATCACCCGTCTCGTCTACCAGCGCGGCGCGTTTGGCCCGGGCGCGACGGACCTGACCTCGACCGCCCTGCTCTGGTGGTCGATCTCGCTGCCCTTCCAGGGCGTCAGCCTGCTCTTCTCGCGCACCTTCTTCAGCATGCAGCGCCCCTGGGCCACGACGGCGCTCAGCGGCGTGAACCTGGTTGTGAACGTCGCGCTCGCGGCCGCGCTCTACGGGCCGTTCGGCATCGCCGGGATCGTGATCGGCACGGTCGCGGGGACCGTGACGATGTGCGTGGCCCAGGCCTTGGTCCTGCGCGGCGAGCTCGGCGGCGTGGAGGGCGCGCGCACCTTCGGGGCCGCCGCGCGCATGCTGCCGGCCGCCGCGCTGCTGGGCGGCGTGGCCTACGGCGTCTGGTACGGGCTCGATCAGGCGCTCGGCCGCGGGATCGTCGCCCAGATCGCCGCGGTCGGGACCGCGATCGCCGCGGGCCTTGGGATCTACGTGGCGGCTGTCTGGGCCCTGCGCGTGCCCGAAGCGCGCCAGTTCTGGGACCTGCTCGTTAGAAGGCGCCGCACAGAGGGGTAAGAGAGCGCTCATGTCGCCGGAGGAGAAGATGGACGTCGACGAGCAAATCGAGTGCCTCAACACGGCGCTCCGGCTGCAGCACCGGTCGGTGCTCCAGTACTCGTTGGTTGCCGGAAGCGTGATCGGGCTCGAATACCAGGCCCACGCCGACAAGATGCGACAGCACGCGCTGTCGGAGCTCGAGGACGCCACCCGGCTCGTCGAGAAGATCACGGCGCTCGGCGGCGAGCCGACCACCGAGGTGGCTCCGATCAGCTTCAACCGCGACCCCGCGAGAGCGATCGACAAGCTGATCGACGACGAGGGAGAGACGCTCGAGGCGCTCCAGGCCGCCATCGAGCCGACCGGCCGCGAGGCCGCATCCGAGGCGGTCGAGCACCGTCTCGAGCACATGATCATGCGAAAGCAGGAGCAGGTGGACTACCTGCTGCGTGCGCGGAGCCGGCCCTAGTCCGGCCTCAGGCAGGGTCGGAGCCGATACCCGGGCTGTCGATGGCTTCGAGCGCGGCGACCGCCTCGGCGGCCGAGGGGTAGACGCGCCCGTAGGAGATCTTGCCATCGGACACGCGCCAGATCCAGCCCGTCGAGCCGGCGATCAGGCGCGCGGGCGAGCGCGCACTGACCTTGCCCGTGACGAGCACCGTGTGTCCCACCTGGCGGAACTCGGTCGGGGTAAGGCGAAGCTCGTCCCACACCGCGGCCACGTCCCGGAAGTACTCGCGGATGCCGTCGTGTCCCACGTACGGCTCGGTCCGGCCCGCGTAGTCGGATGTCACTGGGCTGAAGACGACGTCGTCGTGGACGTGCGCGAGCACCCCCTCAACGTCGCGTTCGGCGAAGGCCCAGAAAAGGGCTCTCACCACTTCGATCTCATCGGCCATTGCGAGTCCGGGGTCAGTTTGACCGATGTGCGCTGCGTCGGTGTGCATACTCGGTCGTACGTCCATGCCAGCGCCGGCGACCAATATCCGCAACTTCTCGATCATCGCCCATATCGACCATGGGAAGTCCACGCTGGCCGATCGCATTCTGGAGATCACCGGGGCCGTGGATGCGCGCGACCACCGCCCGCAGCTGCTCGACACGATGGACCTCGAGCGTGAGCGCGGAATCACGATCAAGGCGCAGGCCGTGCGCGTGGAGTACACCGCCGCCGACGGCAAGCTCTACCGCCTGCATCTGATCGACACCCCGGGTCACGTCGACTTCACCTACGAGGTCTCCCGCTCGCTCGCCGCCTGCGACGGCGCGCTCCTGCTCGTCGACGCCTCACAGGGCGTCGAGGCGCAGACCGTGGCCAACACCTACCTCGCTGTCGACTCCAGCCTCGAGCTCATCCCCGCCATGAACAAGATCGACCTGCCGGGCGCGGAGCCCGAGCGCGTGGCGGGCGAGATCGGCGAACTGCTCGGCGAAGACCCGAACGCTGTCATCCGCATCTCGGCCAAGACCGGGGAGGGTGTCGTCGAGTTGCTCGAGGCGCTCGTCGAGCGCGTGCCGCCGCCCCAGGGCGATTCCACCGGACCCGCCCGCGCGCTCATCTTCGACTCCGAGTTCGACCAGTACCGCGGGGTGGTCGCGTACATCCGGATGGTCGACGGCGAGCTGCGCCAGGGAGACGACATCCGAGCAATGCAGACCGGTACCGAGGCCGAGGTCGACGAGATCGGCTTCTTCGGGCCACAGATGATCCCGGTGGAGGTTTTGCACGCGGGCGAGGTGGGCTACCTGATTACGGGGATCAAGGACGTGTCGCTGCTGCGCGTGGGCGACACGCTCACCACAAAGCACAGCGCGGCCGTCGAGGCGCTGCCCGGCTACCGCGAGATCAAGCCGATGGTCTTCTGCGGCCTGTTCCCGGTCGAGACCAACCAGTTCCCCGACCTGCGCGACGCGCTCGAGAAGCTGGAGCTGAACGACGCCGCGCTCACGTGGGAGCCGGAGACCAGCGAGGCGCTCGGCTTCGGCTTTCGCTGCGGCTTCCTGGGACTGCTGCACATGGACATCGTCCGCGAGCGCCTCGAGCGCGAGTACGACCTGGAGCTGCTGGCAACGGCGCCGACCGTCGAGTACGACGTCCACCTCGCCGACGGCCGCGAGCTGGTGGTGCACTCGCCGTCGGACATGCCCGACCGCGGCGTGATCGCCTCGATCCAGGAGCCCTACATCCGCGCCACGATCCTCACCCCCAAGGAACACGTAGGCGCCGTGATGGAGCTCTGCCAGGAGCGGCGCGGCACGCACGTGGACATGACCTTCCTCTCCCAGGAGCGGGTACAGCTCCACTACGACCTTCCGCTCGCCGAGATCGTGCTCGACTTCTTCGACCAGCTGAAATCGCGAACGAGGGGCTACGCGTCGCTCGACTACGAGGTGCTGGGGATGCGCGAGGGCGACCTCGTCAAGCTCGACATCCTGCTAGCCGGCGACAACGTCGATGCCCTGTCGATGGTGGTGCATCGCGACAAGGCCTACGCTGCCGGCCGCGGGCTCACCGAGCGCCTGCGCAAGCAGATCCCGCGTCAGCAGTTCGAGGTGGCGATCCAGGCCGCGATCGGATCGAAGGTCATCGCGCGCGAATCGGTCAAGCCGATGCGAAAGGATGTGATCGCCAAGTGCTACGGCGGCGACATCAGCCGCAAGCGCAAGCTGCTCGAGAAGCAGAAGGAGGGCAAGAAGCGCATGAAGCAGGTAGGCCGGATCGAGGTTCCGCAGGAGGCCTTCCTCGCTGTGCTCGAGCTCTCGGGCGACGGTGATGCCAAGAAGTAGCGCGGTGACGCGTCTGACCGGGGACTAGAGTCAACCCCCTGACTCGCTTCGGCTTGCCGGCCGCCCTTCTCGTCGTTCTCGCGCTCGCAGTCGCACCCGGGGCCGCCGCACAGATCCCGGATCCGCCCTGTCCCGCCGGCACGCCATCGCCGGTTTTCACGGTCAACGGCAAGGCCGTCCCGGTGTACACCACGAATGAGCTCACGGTGCGAGTGAGGCAGCCGGGCGACTCGAGCGCGTACCCCCTGAGCTTCGAGATCTCCGGCGCGCGGCTGATGCCGAGCGACGACGAAGGGGACTCCAACACGCTCCATGCCATTGCCGACGTTCCGGGCACGCTGACCGCGAGCGCGGTGATGACCACCTATCCGGATCAGGGCAGCGGGGAGTCATGCACCGTCTCGGGGAGCGCCACGTTCGAGATCAAGCAGGCCACGGTGCCGGTGGTGACGCTCCGGCGCCCACGTCCTCTCCTCTCCGATCCGCCACTGCTGTGGGACAGCGAATGGCGTCTCGTGGTCGCGCTGGGCCCGACCGTCGACCGCAGCCCGCTCACCGTGGAGGCGCGGGCGATCCGCCGCGCCAAGCTCCCGGGCAAGGGCGCCAAGCGCAAGACCCGGACGATCGCCCTGCGGGCGTCGGACCAGGTCGAGGACGATGAGAGCGACCAGGGTCAGCTGATCTCCTCTCCGAGGGTCAACACCTGGCCGAAGGGGGCGCAGGTCGACGTCTTCTCGAAGACGGCCCGGACACTGATCGTCCAGACGACGCTTCCGAGCGGATACCCGTCCGGACCGCGCGGACTGACCCGTGCGAAGTCACCCGTGGGGGTGGATGTCCGGATCCTCCAGAGCGGCCGCGCGATCGGCAGGCTCAGGCTCGCCGGACGGTGCGAGGGCCGCGGCCAGTTCTACCTCTGCCGCTTCAAGACGTTCACCACGAAGCTCAAGTAGCCGATTTCCGCCGGTTGAGCAGGATTTAGGTCGCCCTTAGGACGCGGTCGTAATTTGGCCGCCGTGACCACTGAGACCCTGACCCCTCAGCCCGCCCCGGACCCGACTGTTGATTCCCTCCAGCAGTTCCTCGACGGCATCGCCAAGACTCCGTTGCTCAACGCCGGCGAGGAGATCGTGCTGGCCAAGCGCATCGAGCGCGGCGACCTGGACGCCAAGGACCACATGACCCGCGCGAACCTGCGCCTCGTGGTCTCGATCGCCAAGCGCTATCGCAACCAGGGACTGCCGTTCCTCGACCTGATCCAGGAGGGGACGATCGGACTGGTGCGCGCCGTCGAGAAGTTCGACTACCGCAAGGGCTTCAAGTTCTCGACCTACGCGACGTGGTGGATCCGCCAGGCGATCTCGCGTGCGATCGCCGACAAGGGCCGGACGATCCGGATCCCGATCCACATCGACAACATCCTCAAGAAGCTCGACGGCGCCCAGCGCAAGCTGGAGGCCGACGGTGACCGCGATCCCACCATCGAGGAGATTGCCGCGCTGGCGGGCGTGGACCCGGTCGAGGCGGACGTGATCATGCGGGCGGCTCAGCAGCTCGTGTCGCTCGACAAGCCCGTGGGCGACGACTCGGACGCCGCGCAGTTCGGCGACCTGATTCCCGACGAGTCCACCGCAAGCCCATACGAGAGCGCCGTGGAGTCGCTGATGAACGAGCGCTTGCGCGACGTGCTCGAGTGCCTGTCCTACCGCGACCGGCGCATCCTCGAGCTGCGCTTCGGTCTCGAAGGCGACCAGGCTCAGACCCTCGACCAGGTGGCGAAGCTGTTCGGGCTGACGCGCGAGCGCACCCGCCAGATCGAAGAAGCCGCCCTGCGCAAGCTCTCGACGCTCGCCGAGGCGCAGGGACTACGCGACGCCGCGTAGACGACTGATTCCCCAAACCCCTGCACCTCCGGCTGACGCGCCCTTGGGCTCGGGCCAAACGGCGGGCTATGAGGGGTGGGACGGGACGCCGCGATCCTCCGGTGCGGCGGATTTGGCGTCCGCTGTCGAGTTAGCGGTTGCTGAGACCGCTAACTCGACAACCGTTGCCGTTTTCTGGCGGACCCCGCCGCGGCCGCGGGGGAGATCCACGCCGCGATGCCGGCGGCGAGCAGCGGTCCTGTGATGAAGAAGACCTCGAGCTGGAGCGCATCGAAGGCGAAGGCGGTGTCGAGTCGCTCGCGACCCACAAGCCCGGGCCACAGCGTCCGCATGGCGGGCGATACCGGCGGCGTGCTCGCGCCGCCCACCACCGCGAGCCCCGTGAGGACCGCCACGCCGGCCCCGGAAACGGCCGCCACCACGAGGCCGGTTTCGGCTGCAACGCACACGCAGGCGGTCGCCACGAGCACCCGCGTCTGGCCCACCCGGTCGACCAGCCGGCCCACAAGCGGTGCGCTGGCACCCAGGGCGAGGCCGCTCGCGCCGCTCATGATGCCCACCTCGGCATAGGAGAGACCCTCCGCGCGCAGCAGCAGGATCAGCGCCAGGATGTTCATCCCATATGGCAGGCGGCTGATGGCGCTCGCCACCACGAGCGGGGTCACGCCGGGCGCGCGGACGAGATCGAGGTAGCGACTCACGGCGTTACATAGACTGCCGCGCCGTGCCAGTGAAGACAGACGCCAAGGGCAAGGCCTACCCCCCATACGAATACGAGGTGGGCAAGGAGAAGATCCGCGAGTACGCGCTCGCGGTGGGCGAGGACAACCCGGTCTACTTCGACCGCGAGCTTGCGAAGGCGGCCGGCTTTCGCGACGTTCCCGCCCCGCCGATGTTTGCGGTCGTCTACTCCTCGGGGTCGGTCGGGCCGGGAGTCTTCGACCCGGAGGTTGGGATCGACTTCGCGATGATGGTCCACGGAGGCCAGGAGTTCGTCTGGGGCGAGCCGGTCTGCGCCGGCGACGTGCTCACGACCGCGACCACCGTCAAGGACATCTACGAGAAGGACGGCAAGGGCTTCTACGTCTTCGAGTCGGTCTCGCGAAACCAGGACGAGCAGGAGGTCGTGCGCGGGACGTGGACAAACATCGTCAGGGGGGCAGCGTGATGGACGTCAAGCTCAAGGTCACGCCCGACAAGTACCTCCCGCATCGCTACGCGGGCGCCTCGGGCGACTTCAACCCGATCCACATCGACGTCGAATTCGCCCAGCAGGTCGGGCTGCCGTCGAACATCCTTCACGGCCTCTATTCCATGGCCCAGGTGGCGCGCGCCTGCTCGGCCGGCGCCGGCGGCGACCCGCGCTCGCTGCGCCGGCTGTCGGTCCAATTTCGGGGCCTGGCCTTCCCCGAGCAGGAGCTCACCGTGAGCGGCTCCGAGAGAGAGCGGCGCGATGGACGCGTGGTGGTGGACGTGGTCGCGGAACAGGGCGGCAACCAGATCATCCGCAACGCCGAGGCCGAGCTGGACCTGGCCTGACGGCGTCCCCCGGCCGTTTCGCCGCGGGCACCAGTCAGAATAGGTGTCGATGGAGATCAGTCCGCGACAGACGTTCATCCTGCGCAAGGTGGTCGAGACCCACGTAAACCTCGACCAGCCCGTCGGCTCCAAGTGGATCGCCGAGCAGGACGACGTGCCCTGGGGGCCGTCCACGGTCCGCGCAGAGCTCGCACGGCTCGAGGAGTCCGGCCTGCTCGAGCACCCCCACACCTCGGCCGGACGGGTGCCGACCGATCGCGGGTACCGGCACTACGTCGACCAGCTGCTCAGCGAGGGCCGGCTGCCGGTGCCGCGCAAGCCGCTCGAGCTGACCGTGATGCGCCGCCAGGTCGATGACGCCATGCAGGCGACCACGGAGCAGCTCTCGCAGGTGACCAACCTGCTCGCGATGGTTACCGCTCCGCCGATCGAGACCGCGACCATCCACCGCGTCGAGGTGCTCTTGCTCCAGCCCCAGGTGGCGATGGTGGTCGTGATCACATCGACCGGCGGCGTGACCAAGCGGGTGATCTCCTACGACGGGCCTGTCGACTCCGGCTTGGTCGACTGGGCGGCCAGCTACCTCAACGAGGCGCTCGGCGGCATGGACGTTGGCTCGCGGATGGTCGGATCCAAGCTGGCGGCGCCCGAGCTCGGGCATCGCGAACGCGCCTTCCTCGCCACCCTGGCCCCCGCGTTCACCGAGCTCGAGGAGACGTCTGGAAGCAGCTTGTTCATGGAGGGCGCCGCGCGGCTGCTGACCGAGCACCGCTTCCAGGAGCTCTCGCAGATCGCCGGCCTGATGGAGGTGCTCGAGCACCGCCGCGCCCTGCTCGGCGTGCTGCGCGCGTCGCTCACCGAGCCCAGCGTCTACCTGCGCATCGGCGCGGAGAACCCCACGCCGGCGCTGCACACCGTGTCGATCGTCGCGGCCAACTACGGGGTCGCTCGCCGCAACCTCGGCGCGGTGTCGGTGGTCGGCCCGGTGCGAATGGACTACCCGCGCGCCATCGGCGCCGTTCGCGAGGCGGCGCGAGAGCTCTCCCGCTTCGTGGCGGAGGTCTACGACGAGTGAGGCGCGACGCCTATGAAGTGATCGGCGTCCCCCGCGACGCCGACGACACTGAGATCAAGAAAGCCTTCCGCGGGCTGGCGCGCGAGCTTCATCCGGACGTCAATCGCCACGATCCGGAGGCCGAGGAGAAGTTCAAGGAGGCCGCCGAGGCCTACGAGATCCTCTCCGACTCCGAGCGCCGCGCCACCTACGACCGCTACGGCTACGAGGGGCTTGACTCGCGTGGCTACGCCTCGACAGCCCACGGCTTCGGATCGTTCTCAGACATCTTCGACGCGTTCTTCGGAGGCGATCCATTCGGAGCCTTCGGCGGTCGCGGCGGCGGCGGCAGGGTGCAGGGCGGCGACGTCGCGGTCGAGATCGAGATCTCGCTCGATCAGGCCGCCCGCGGCGCCGACGTGGAGGTGGCCTACGACCTGGTTGACGCCTGCGAGCGCTGCAACGGGACCAGGGCGGAGCCGGGCTCGGAGGTCCAGACCTGTCGTAACTGCCAGGGCGCCGGCCGGGTGCGCGCGGTCACCCGCACGGCATTCGGGCAGCTCGTCCGCGAGCACGTCTGCGACGTGTGCGGCGGCGAGGGGCGGGTGCCGACAGAGCCCTGCAGCGCCTGCTCGGGCCGGGGCCGGAAGGCGGTTCGCAAGACGCTCGAGGTGAGCGTGCCCCCCGGCATCGCAGACGAGCAGCGCATCCGGCTCACCGCCCGCGGCCATGCGGGCGAGCACGGCGGGCCGCCCGGCGATCTCTACGTGCTGGTGCGGGTGACCGAGGACGAGCGCTTCCTCCGCGACGGCAGCGACCTCGTGACGGTGGTCGACGTTCCCGCTCCGGCCGCGGCGCTCGGCACCACCGTGAGCGTGCCGACGCTGGAGGGCGACCACGACGTGGACGTGCCCGCCGGCACCCAACCCGGGACCGTCGTCACCCTGCGCGGTCGCGGGATGCCCAGCATCGGCCGCCGCGGGCGCGGCGACCAGCAGGTGGTGCTCAACGTCCTGATTCCGCGCAACCTGACCTCGCGTCAGCGCGAGCTGCTGGGCGAGCTGCGGGAGTCGCTCACCGAGCAGAACCTGCGCGAGGCCGAGGACGAGTCGATCCTGTCGAAGGTCAAGCGGGCGTTGCGCTGATCCGGCTGTCCTTCCGCTCTCCGGCGGACGGCGCCGAGCAGGTCCTGGGCGCGCTCCTCGAGCTCGTCCCCGCCGGAGTGGAGCAGATCGACGGCGAGGGATGGGTCGAGTACGCCGTCTACGGCGCGCCGGGCGAGCTGCCCGCCTTTCCCGACGGGGAGGCCGAGGTGGCGGGCGTGCGGGTGGCGGTGCGCGGCGACGAGGTCGTCGACGATTGGGCCGAGCGCTGGAAGCGGTTTCACCAGCCGTCCTTGGTAGGGGGGCGGGTCTGGGTGCGCCCTCCGTGGTCGCAGCCCCGGACCGGGACCATTGACGTGGTCGTGGATCCCGGACAGGCCTTCGGCACCGGCTCTCACGCGACCACCCGGCTCTGCCTGGAGCTGCTGCTGGACCTGGAGCCCGAGGGCTCGCTCGCCGACCTGGGCTGCGGCTCCGGCGTGCTCGCGATCGTGGCCGCGAAGCTCGGGTTCGGGCCGATCACCGCGGTCGATCTCGACCCCGCCGCGCTGGCGGCCACGCGCGAGAACGCCCGGGCCAACGGGGTGGTGCTGCGCGCGGTCGAGCGGCACGACCTGCGCCGGACGCCGCCACCGCAAGCGCAGACGGTGGTGGCAAACCTGATGCGCCC
>JBEVKF010000005.1:0-19480 GCA_040509755.1 Thermoleophilaceae bacterium
TCGTTCGCGATCCCAGCGGCGTCTCGACCTCGGCGCTCATGCCAGCGATTCCGCGATCGCGAACGCTGCTCGCGCGAACAGTGGCGCCGTTCGACTCGCCGAACGTCACCACCTTGCCGGCAAATCTGCGGGCCCGCGCCATGACGCGATGGTCGTCGGCGTTGCACACCAGCACGGTCTCCGGCCCGGCATCCTCGAGGATCTCCGCCTTTGCATCGGCAATGGCGTCTGCAGACTCGAAGAATCCGATGTGGGCGTCGCCCACGTTCGTCCAGACGCGTACGTCCGGTCTGGCAATCGAGACCAGCGTGCTGATTTCACCGGCGTGGTTCATCCCGAGTTCCATCACAGCGACGTCCGGCCTGCTGCGCAGCTCCGTCAGAGACAGCGGCAGGCCGATGTGATTGTTCAAATTCCCCTTGTTCTTCACGACTCGAAAGCGTGTCGCCAGACATTCGGCGATCGCCTCCTTCGTCGTCGTCTTGCCGGCACTGCCGGTGACCGCGACGATCGCGACGTTCCGGCAGCGCAGCAGATGCGCTCGCACCGCCACGCGTGTCAGCAACCGCCGCATCACCCGGCGGATGCCCACGGGCACGCGCGCGAGCCACGGGTGGTGCGGATGGAGCGGATACAGCGCGGCGAGGACGGCACCTTCGTGCCCGCGCTCGCGGGCGCCGGCCGGAGAGGATGGTGGCGCCGTGGCGAAGCCGAGCTGGGCGAGCCCGCGACCGCGTCGGCGCACGGCGCGGAGGGCCTCGAACCAGAAGCCCATCCACGCCGCAGCCGCTCCCGCCGCGACCAGCGGAAGGCTCCAGGCGTAGCGGAGCCGGAGGCCGTCGCCCCAGCGACGGACGTGCCGCGTCGTCGTTGCGAGCCGCCGCCAGACGTAGCCGCCGCCGAAGGCGCGTTGGGAGGATCGCGGCAGGAGGCGACCCGCCGGCGCTCGATCGAGCTCGATCCGCGCCGTCGCCCGCCCACGCCAGAACTGGTGGCACACGAGCCGGCGGGCCGTATCGCAGCGACTGTGGTGGACGATCCGGAAGTCTTGCGCGTGGTAGGTGCGGTACCCCCGGCGCGTGAGCTCCACGACGGCGGCGGTGTCCTCGTCCTCCCCGAACCCGCCGATTGCGACGAGCGCCTCGCGGACGTACGAGCAGTGCGGCGGGGGGTCCTCGGCCTCGCCCGACGGCCGGCCCGGGAGCAACGCCGCGTGATCGAGGAAGTATGTCGCCCAGCCGGCCCACGTCGGCGTCCCGTTCAGGGTCGCCCCAGTGACCACCGAATGGCCGCGGTCGTGCGCGCGCACGCCGGCGGCGAGGCCGCCCTGAGGTGGCGACAGCTGCGCACCGAGGAAGGTGACGTAGTCGCCGCGAGCCCGGGCTAGCCCGGCGTTGCGCGCCGCACCCGGCACGCCCCCGCGAGGCAGCTCGACGACCTCCACCCCGGGGAAGCGCTCGTGCACGATGGCGGCCGTGCGGTCGGATCCGCTGGTCACAACGATCACCTCGAACGGGTCAGGGCAATCCTGCTCGACTAGCGCGTGGACGACCAGCTCGATCCGTTCGTCGTCGTCTGGGGCGACGACCACCGCGGAGATGACCGGGGCGTCGGCTGCGCCGGGAGAACCGTCACGTGGCACGAGCACGGGCACGCCCGGGGGGCGACTGTGCGCGGGCTCACTCCCGGTCACTGGCTCGAGCGTCAGCGTCGTCGCCATCCATCGGGCTCGGGGGATCGCGGCTGGCACCATCGCGTCGTCCGACGCATGCGGCGACACACGGTGCCCGTTGGCGTGCGCGAACAGCCGGAAGGCGACACCACCGCCGTCGCGCTCAAGTCCGTACGCCAGGCCCGGGATCGCGTCATGCGCCAGGAAGCCCCGCAGCGCCTCGACATCGCTCGGTGCCACGCGCTCGGCCACGTCGAGCCACAGCAGCCACTCCGGCTCCAGGCGGGCGGCCGCGTCGAGCAAACGGTTGACCGCCGACGCACGCGTCCCCGCCCCGCTCGGCTCGGCGTGCAGTAGCGTCCGCACCAGCGGCTCGCGCTCGAGCAGCGCAGCGCTGCCGTCCGAACTGCCCTCGTCCAGTGCCAGGATCGCGTCCGCGAGCGGCCGGACCGCGTCGAGCCACGCCGGCAGCCGGTCGGCATCGTTCCGGGTGACGACAAGGCAAGCCAGCCGTGACCGGCTCATCGTCCCGCGGCGGCTGCGGCCACCTGCGTGCGCAGCGCGGCGAGCAGCTCGTAGCACGCCTCGCCGGGACAGGGCGTCGGAGTCAGATCGCGGTGGGCGCAAATCGCGGGAAACGCACCGCCGTTCCCCAGCGGGTCGAGGTCATGCCGGCGCGCGAGCCACGCCATCACCGTGACCAGGGACCTCCATGCACGCGGGCTGGGAGGCCGCTCGATCAGCGTCCCGAGCAGCGCGATGCCGAGCGTCCCGCCGTTGTGCCCGTGGACGTGGCCGCCGACCACCGCGGGACCGCCGTCGAAAACGTCGGCGGTTCCCGCCCGCCCCTCGTAGACGGTTCCCGCCTCGTCGATGAGGAGGTGGTAGCCGATGTCTCCCCAGCCGCGTTCCACGGCGTGGAACTCGTAGATCGCCTTGACCCGCGCGGCCGGGTCCCGCTCGCTGTTGGGAGTGCTGGTGTGGTGCAGCACGAGCCCCCGGAGGGGCTCGGTCTCGCGCGGCCAGCGCTCGCCGCCGGAGTCGTTGAAGCGCAGCGACTCGTCGGCATGCCAGCCTCCCCGGCCGACGAGATTCGGCCGGGGCGGGGTCAAGCCGTCGGCCGGGCGCCGCGGCGACGCGCCGCGCGAGGGGGACGCACTAGGCGCCGCAGAACTCCGTGTGGAGGGCGACCTGGGGCGGGACGTGCTGGCACGCCTGGGCGAGTCCGGTTGCGGCGGGCTTCCCCGCGCTCGCGGAACTGGGGACCATTTGCGCGTACGTAAGCGCAGCGGTGAGCGAGACTCCCACGGCGACGAGCCGTCTGACGAACAGCCGTCTGCTGAGATCGCCGCGCAGATAAGCGTCCACGACCTGGTCTCTCGACATGATCTCTCCTTGCTTTGTCGATTGTTGAGCGACTATACGGGGCTGGGGTCCGAAGGCGCAATAGCCCGGATTTGAGGATTCCATGCCCTGATGCGGCTGCGCCTGCCAGCCGAGCGCGATCGGGTCGTAGCGCCGCTCGACGTGCACCTGGTGCCACAGGCAGAAGCTGACGAGCACCCACAGCTTCCGCCAGTCGAAGTCCTCGCCGCGCCGATAGCGACGGAGCAGGTCCAGCGCCACTTCGCGCTTGAGGTGGCGATCGACCTCGGCCTCGCGGAACAGGGTCTCGGCGAAGCCGTAGAGCTCCCCGCGCAGCCAGTGGCCGATCGGGACCGGGAACCCGAGCTTGGGACGGTCGACCACGGCGGCCGGGAGCAACGGCGCGACTGCCTGCCGCAGCAGGTGCTTAGTCGTGCCGGCGGCGATCTTGGCGTCGATCGGCAGTCGCGCGGCGACTGCCGCCACGCGTCGATCCAGGAACGGCACCCGCAGCTCGAGGCCGTGCGCCATCGTCATCCGGTCGGCCTTGACGAGGATGTCTCCCGGCAGCCACGTGTGGAGGTCGACCAGCTGCATCCCCGCGACCACGTCGAGGAGCTCGACGCGGGCGCGTTCGTGGAGCGGTCCGACGATGTCGCCAACGCCGGCCGTGCCTCCCAGCGCGAGCGCGTCGACCTCGTCACCGACGAAGACATGCTCGCCGCCGATGTAGTGCGGCGGGACATGGCTCGCTCCCGCCTCGACCGCCTCGCGATGGTTGTGGTAGCCGCCGAAGAGCTCGTCGGCGCCCTCGCCGGAGAGGACGACCCTCACGTGCCTGCGCGCCTCACGTGCCACGAACCACAGGGGCACAGCGGCCGCGTCTCCCAGCGGGTCGTCGAGGTGCCACGTGATCCTCGGCAGGGACGTGACGAACTCCTCCACGCCGACCACGAGGCCGTGATGGCGAAGCCCCAGCGCGCTCGCCGTCTCCTGCGCGTGGCCGATCTCGCTGAAGCCCTCGCGCTCGAAGCCGACCGTGAAGACGTCCATCCCGGGACGCTGCTCTGCCGCGAGCGCGCAGATCGCGGCCGAGTCGATGCCGCCCGAGAGCAGCGCGCCGACCGGAACGTCGCTGCGCAGGTGCATGCGGACGGAGTCCCGGAGCGCGTCCAGGACATCTGCAGCTGGCGGCGCGGTCGCCGGTCGCAGCGCGGTCCGGGCGAAGCGCTCGATTTTCGGGGACGCGCCAGGACGGGCCCGGAGTGTGCAACCGGGCGGGACCGCGCGCACGCTGTGCGACATCGTCGCCGGCGGGGGCACGAACTGGAAGGCCAGGTACCACCGGAGCGCGTCAGGGTCGACGGGATCGCCATCCGCCACCGACAGCAACGCCTTCTTCTCTGACGCGAGGTGGAGCATGCCGGCCCGCTGGGCGTAGAACAGCGGCTTGATGCCGAACGGATCGCGCGCGGCGAGTAGCTCGCCCGTGACCGTGTCGTACAGGACGAACGCGTACATGCCGCGGATGACCTGCAGCGCCTCGGCGCCGCGGCGGGCCAGCAGCTCGAGCAGGACCTCGGTGTCGCAGGTCGTGCGCAGGACCGCGCCTTCGGCCGCGAGCGCCGATCCGAGCTCGCGGAAGTTGTAGACCTCGCCGTTGAAGACGAGCCAGTACCGGCCATCGGCTGATCGCATCGGCTGGTGACCGCGAGCGCTGGGATCCATGATCGCCATGCGGCGGAAGCCCAGCGCGACGCCGTCGCCTTCGTAGAAACCGGCGTCGTCGGGACCGCGATGACTCAGGGCCGCAGTCGCCTCGGCGACCCACGCCGCGTCTTTTGCGGTGTCATCCGGACGGCCAAGGCGGGCGGCGAGTCCGCACACGAGCAGCCGAACATATTCCGATGCGACCGCCGTTGCAACGCCGCTCTTGAACGGCGTACATCGCGGCGCGCCGTGTAGTCGCGCGCGATGGATCTCCAGCAATCCCGCTCGACGGCCCCGTCGAGGTGCGCGAATCAGCGACTGGACGCTTCGAGCTGTACCGCGTGAGCGCGATGACACTCGGCCGCGCGAGCTACGACCCTCAACTCGAAGCACGCCTGGGTGAAGTCCTATTTCGTCCCCGATCCTGAGTCGCTGAGGGATCGAGAAACCACTTGAAATCGCGCGATCCTGCGGTCGCGAGACGGGAACGCGACCGAGGAGACGACGACGGTCACGGTGCCCTGAACGGCGGCGACCAGCTCCGCCGTGCGGGGCCCGCGCGCATGCAGCGCGCGGGTGCCAGAGGTCCTCGCAGGGCATCACGAGCCGCTCGAAGTCGTCCAGGCTCAGCCACGCCCGGTCCCCGGCGCTGGCGCGGGCGGCGACGAGCCTGCGCGCCGCCTCGACGTGCGCGTGCTCGATGATGCTGTCCTCGACGCCGAGCTGGCTGGCGCGCTCGACCGAGGTCACGTACAGGTCCGCGAGCGCGAGCGCGTCGGGGCCCAGGGGCGTGGTCCTGGGGGGCCACTCCAGGACGACGACGACCGGCTCCTGCGAGGCCGGTCGTGGGGTGGGCTTGGGCTGCACGGCGAGTCTCCTTCCTTCGGGAGACCCGGTGAGCCAGCTGCTCGCTGCTCCTGACGGACGGGGGTCCGTGACACTGCACAACGGCCGCCGCGTCGAGCGGACCGTCACGTGCCGGATCCAAGTTCAAGACGAAGTTTATTGCCTGCGCCTGGCCACGGGGACCGTGTCGGCGTCCGGTCAAGTACGCCTTCAACTCGGCGGTCGACTTCCGCTCGATGTCCGCCGGCACCAGCGGGCCGCCGTCGTGGCCGCCCAGGTTGTCGGTGCTGACCCGCGCGCGAGCCGCTCGACCTGCTGGGCGGACTGCAGCGCGCGAGCAGCAGCGCCCAGCTTCGCCAGCTTCTGCGAGGGCGTAAGATCGGCAAACGGGTCCTCGCCGCGCTCGCGGTACTGGCCGCTACCTCGCCCTGCTCGCGCGACGCGTCGACGGTCGCCTCCATGAACTCCGCGCGCCGGCGGCGGTCGCACTCGGCGTCCCAACTCTCGGCCCTCTCAGGCCACTCGCCATCAGCGGACCAGCGTCCCACGAGCGATGCACTCTTGTGTCCCAAAGTTCATCACTCTCATCCGCGCAGGCTGGGATGGGGCCGTGGCGGTGGGGCAGAAGATCGCAGCCGAGGATGTCTACCCCGATGCGCTCGTGGAGCACCGGATAGTGCCGGACTGGCGCCTCGCGGATCAGTTGATCGAGCGGCTCGGCGGTTTCGGCGACGTCTACATCACTGTTCTTCTCGCAGGTGGGCGCTTCCCGCGCCGCGAGCAGCCCGGCCAGACTGTGATGCGGCGCGGTCCGCTGCTCCCCGGCGTTGATGAACAACACGTCGCCAGCATCGGCCGAGAACTCTCGCGGGCGGTCGGCAATCAGATCCCAGAGCCGTAAGCGTCGCCCGGACACACGCTTCGGCGTAATTCTTGGAATCCATCCTGCAGTCGGGCCGCCAGATATCTTCGCGATTTGCAGGCATTTCGGGCGATCTCAGGGCGCCGGAGCTACTGCTTGCCATGCAGAAGGTCGAGGGTTCGAATCCCTTCAGCCGCTCTCGAAAAGGCCTGCATTTGCAGGTCATTTTTTGATCGCTGGTTTCCCGCGGCTGCCCAGGTGGGAGGCGAGCGCCTGGGGCGCTCAGCGCGCGTTGGAGGCGAAGTGCTTGATCAGCTCCGCGCGCGAGCTCACCTCGAGCTTGCGGTATACGCGGCGAAGATGAAAGTCGACCGTCTTGGGGCTGAGGAACAGAGCCGCGCCGACCTCTTTATTGGTCTTGCCGTCGGCGGCTTGGAGCGCAACCTGGAGCTCCTGGGCCGTAAGTTCCTCGCCCGCCCGCGCTTGGCGCCGCCCGAGCCGTTCACCGGTGGCCCGCAGCTCAGCGGCCGCGCGCTTTGCCCAAGGCCGGGCTCCCAGCCGGTCGAAGCTGTCGTGCGCCGCGCGCAGCTGCACGCGCGCGTCAATCCTGCGGCCGGCGCGACGCAGCCGCTCGCCGAAGCACAGCTGTGTGCGCGCGAGGCCGAACGGGTCCTGGTCTGTATGCTGCTCGAGCGCCTCGCGGAACGCCGGCTCAAAGGCATCATCGGCCGCCAAGAGCGCGCGGCAGCGGGCCGCGAGAGCGTCGCTGTCGCCGGCCACGGTGTGCTCGTAGGCCGCCTTCGCTTCGTCGATCTGGCCGCCCCGCACATAGGCTTCAACAAGGCTGGCGCCACGATCGGGATCGGCCCGCCGCAGGGTCCCCGGGTCGATCGTCTCGTAGATGCGAGCCGCCTCCTGCGTGCGACCTAGGCCGAGCTCGAGCAGTCCCAGCCCGAGGCGCGCGCGGTCGCTGCGAATACCCGCGCGGGTGGCGACGTCCACGGCCTCCGCGGTGTTTGCGCGACAGCTTTCCTCGCCGCCCTGCGCCGCGTCGAGCCACGCAAGCTGCTCGAGACAGCCAGTGCATGCCCAGGCGCAGCGGCTCTCGCGTCCCAAAACGAGCCCCTCCGAGGCCTGAGCGCGGGCTTCGCTCCAGCCGCCCGAGCGGGCCGCGAGCCAGGACGAGACCGCGAGCGCGTGCCCTAGCGGGCCGAATGCTCCCTGCTCGCGCGCGAGCTCGGCGGCGCGGCGGGCGAGCTCGAGCGCCTCGGGGACTCGGCCCAGCCAACCAGCGGCGTGCGCGGCCCGCGAGAGCGCGCGCATACTCGCCCGCAGCTCGTCGCTGGCGGCGAGCAGCGCGAGCGAACGCTCTAGGGGAGCTCGCGCGTCGGCGGTCCGCCCGGAGAGGCGGAGCGCTTGGCCGAGCGCGAACTCGCCGACAAAGGCGGCTTCAGCGTCACCCGCCGCGAGCGCGCGGGCGCGCTCGGCAGCGTCGACGGCTCGGCCTGCGTCGCCTACCAGCTCGGCGGCTTCGACAGCGTCGGCGAGCATCGCGACCGCCACGCGGGCGTCGTCGGGGTCAAATAGGGCCGCGCCCTCGAGCAGATCGTCGAGCGCCCGGCCGACGTCGCCACAGTGCAGCTCGATCTGGCTGCGCAGTCGCATGATTTGGGCGCGCGCCGGGCCCGCGTCTACCTCTGCGAGCAACTCCTCGGTGAGGTCGAGCGTCCGCTCGATACGTCCGGCGACCCAGGCCGACTCCGCCGCCTCGATCAAGCGCATCCTGCGGGTCTCGGCGTCGGGCGTCAGCCTCGCCGAGCGCTCGAGCGCGAGCGCCGCGGACGCCCAGCCGCTGCGCGCTCGCGTCCTTAGACCGGCCTCGGCAAGCGCAGTCGCCGCTTGTTCGTCCGGTCCGATCGCCGCCGCCGCCAGATGCCAGGCGCGCTCCTCCTGGGAGCGGCTCGCGAGCGCCTCGGCCAGCGCGCGGTGTGCCCGGCGGCGCTCGGACGCCGGCGCGGCCTGGACCACCGCCGAGCGGACCAGCGGATGGCGGAAGCCAACCCTGCCGCCCTCGACGGCGACGAGACCGGCGTCCTCGGCGAGCTCGAGCGAGTCCTCATCTGTCCCTAGCAGCCGAAGCGCCTCCACGACCGGCTCGACCCGAGTCGATGAGCTGAGCGCCGAGACCAGCAGCGCCCGCTGCGCGTCGGGGCCAAGGGCTGAGGCCTGCTCGGCAAAGACGCGCTCTATCGTCGCCCCCACCGGGGCCGGCTCCGCGATCGGCTCCAGGCCCATCAGCTGCGACGGCGACAGCAGCGCCGCCAGCTCGACCAGCGCCAACGGGCTCCCGCCCGTCGCTCCCCGGATTCGCTCCGCAACCTTCGGCGCGACGTCGCGCCCGGCGCGTAGCGCGAGCAGCGCCGCCGCCGCCTCGGCGTCGATGCCGGCGACAGTGAGGGTTTCGAAGGCACCCAGGTCGCCGCTGTCGCTGCTCTCTTCGCGCGCGGCCACAAGCACGGCCACCGGCTCGGCGGCCAGTCGGCGCGCCGCGAAGAGCAGCGCGTCGGCCGAGACGGCATCGAGCCATTGCGCATCGTCGAGAAGCACCAGCAGCGGCGCGTGCTCGCCGGCGGTCGCCAGCAGCGAGAGAGTCGCCGCGCCCAGCGAGAAGCGATTGACCGACCCGCCCGTACCGGTCCCGAGCGCGCCCGCCAGCGCCTCCTGCTGCGGCTCGGGGAGCTCCCCGACCCGGCCGAGCAACGGCCGGCAGACGTCGAACAGCGCTGAGAACTCGAGCTCCGCTTCCGACTCGAGCCCGACCGCGCGCACGACCGACATGCCCTCCGCACGCTCGGCCGCATAGTCGAGCAGCGCCGTCTTGCCGATGCCGGCCTCGCCAAGCAGGACCAGCACACCGGCAGTGCCCGCCCGGGCGCGCTCGAGCAGGCGGTCGACCAGCGCGCATTCGCGGTCACGGCCGACCAGCATTGACCAACGGTACCGCCCCGCTACCGCGGCGCGCACGCACAGCGGCCGGGCAAGCGAGCAAACCCGCGGTCGTGCGCCACGCCGAATCAGCGCTCCGTCCGTCCGCCCGCGCTAGGCGACTTCCCGATGCGAGCCCCGCCGATGCCGGGCGCTGGTCAGGGCATCCGCGGGAAGCGATCACGGGCCGCACGGGCCAGCATCGGGACGCATGATCTGGGATCACTCCGAACGCTTTCCGCCCGACCCGAACGCGCCCCCGTCCCCGACCGATCGCGTTGCTCGACCGCGACCCCCGATCGAGGGCCGCAAGCCGGCGGCGCACCCCGATCCGCTCGAACGCCAGCTCGCGCAGCTGCGTCTGATCGGCCCGGCGGGCGGTGCTGAACTGCGCCGCATCGTCTACGGCGACGCGCCCTTCCGCGCCGCGCTCCGAGCGGCGCCGCGGCCGCGATGAGGGCGAGCCTCCAAACACCGTTCTGTCGCGGGCTCGGGCTGACGGCCCCGGTCGTACAGGCGCCGGTCGGCAGCGCGACGACGCCGGAGCTCGCGGCCGCCGTCAGCAACGCCGGTGGCCTGGGCATGCTTGCCTTGAGCTGGACGCCGCCGGGGTCCGTTGCCGAGCGGATCCGTGCCACTCGGGCCCTGACCGACCAGCCCTTCGGCGTCAACCTCGTGCTGGAGTGGGACCAGCACGAGCGGGTCCAGGCGTGCCTGGAGGAGTCCGTCGCGGTGGTGTCCACCTTCTGGGGTGACCCGCGCCCGTACAGCGACGCGATCCATGCCTCCGGCGCGCTGCATCTACACACCGTCGGCTCCGCTCAGGAGGCGCTGCGCGCGGTTGAGGCAGGCGTCGACGTGATCGTCGCCCAGGGCTGGGAGGCCGGCGGCCGTGTCCGCGGCGAAGTGACCACGCTGGCGCTGGTACCCGCCGTCGTCGACGCGGTCGCGCCCGTACCGGTCCTCGCCGCCGGCGGGATCGGCGACGGGCGTGGGCTTGCCGCGGTGCTCACCCTCGGTGCCGAGGCGGCCTGGGTCGGCACGCGCTTCCTGCTCGCAGAGGAGGCGAACGTACACCACCAATGGCGGCGCGGCATCCAGGACGCCCGCGAGACCAGCACGCTTTACTCGACGCTGTTCGATCGCGGCTGGCCGCAGGCGCCGCACCGCACGCTGCGCAACAGCACTGTTCAGGCATGGGAGCGGGCCGGGCGACCGGCGGCCCCCGCACGCCCCGGCGAAGGCGACGCGGTGGCGCGCGCGCCCGACGGCAGCCGCCTCTACCGCTACGGCTCCGAGGCCGCGGTGGGCGGCGCCAGCGGCGAGGTCGAGGCACTCGCGCTCTACGCCGGGCAGAGCGCGGGCGTGGTCAACGAGGTCCTCCCCGCCGCGACGATCGTCGCTCAGCTGGTCAGCGACGCCGCCACCGCGCTTCGGCAGCCCGTTCCCGGCGATGAGCCGCCCGCCGGAAGGTCGCCGGGGGCGGCGTCGCCGGACAGTTCGGCAAGCCGCCCTCAAGGGGCAACCACAAGCACTCGACGACGCTCGACCGCCGCACCCAGCAAGACCCGAGAACAACCAACCCAAACCCACAGGAGCACACCATGAGCAAACTCCTAAAGACAGGCCGCAAGCGCCTGCCCTCGCCCGCCCTGGTGCTGGCCGTGCAGCACTGATCGTGTCGCTCGGCGGCGTCAGCTACGCCGCCGGCGTGCTGCCCGCCAACAGCGTCGGCGCGAAGCACATCAGGCAGCGAGCCGTCGGCCTGGGCAAGATCAGCCCCGCGGCGCGCAACGCACTACAGGGCCAGAAGGGCGATCCGGGCCCCGCAGGGTCTACTGGCGGCGCCGGTGCCACTGGGCCAGCCGGCGCCGCCGGGCCGCAGGGCGACAAGGGCGATCCCGGTGCGCCCGGCCCGGCCGGACCGAAGGGGGACCCAGGCACTGCCAATCTGGCAACCCGCCAAGTGTCGACCATCGTGCCTGCCGGCGCGACGAAGCGGAAACGGACTGCTGAAGCGCGCCGACAGACTGGCCCGGAGCGCCTTCGCAGCGACAGCGCCGCTCAGACGTCGGGTAGAGCCAAACGGGCCAACTCGACCGCGAGCACGGCTGTAATCGGCGCGCATGGCTAATACCAGCGCCAACAAGAGTCCAGGCGAGCTGCGGCGCCTCCGAAACGCACGGGGGTTGTGATGCGTTCGAGGGGCGGCCCCCCGGAAGGTGTTCGGCCCCCTCGCAGGGCTCCTTTGCATCCTCGCACAGGTGAGGCCGCCGAGGAGCTGGCACCGTGAGCGCCGAGAGGTGTGCGTGGTGCCCTCGGCCCGCGACCACGTCGGTCCGCGTCACAAAGAGGCGGACGGCGCCGGCGTGCTCCAAGTGCCGGTGGAGGATTGAGGGTCGGACAGGCTCCAAGCCGGCATGTCTGCGCCCCGAGCAGCTCTCGTGGCACCTGCCATTGGAGAAGCTGGCGCCGTCCCGCACCTGCGAGTGGTGCTACGAGGAGCGGGCTCAAGGCTGGCTGCCGATCCACCGAGGGTTGGCGGTCGCGGTCGGACTCCGCTGCGCTGCGCAGCTCGCGAAGTTCCAGCGAGCGAGGAACGGATGAGCGCCGCCAATAGGTGCGCAGCTTCCGTCGTGTTCACTGCCGTCGGGTTCTCCTCGACTGCTTGATCCAGCCGGTCTGCCTCAAAGGGGCACTGGCGACTGCGCCCGCGCACAGCTCTCACCAAGGCTGGTCCGCGAGGAGCTCCTCGAAATCGACGGTGCTCAGCGCCACGACGTTGCGGAACATCCGAGGGAGCTTCTCGAGGTCGGCCAGCAGTTCGAGATACCTCCCGATCCTTTGGATCTTCTGCATCCGCGGCTCGGTTCCAATGACCAAGCCATAGAGCCCGTGAGCGCCCGCGTTCAGGGTGTCCCCCATGATGTGTTTCGAGGAGCCACTGAAGACGACCTCGATCGCCAGCAGACAGCGCGGGTTTGGGTTCGGCGGCCGATCGCTGAATAGCTGTCGACGCCCCGCCTACTCGAATATCGACTCGTCATCCACGACGGCGCCCAAGTGACGGCGCGCTTTCTCTGTTCACGCCCGTCGTCACTCCGCCGGGGATGGCCGTGACAGCCCGACGGCCGCGCTCACCGCCCCGAGGAGGAGGCCTACCATGCAGACGGCAAGGCCCCACCGGGCCGCCGTGTCGAAGCTCGCGACGGCGTCGTTCAGAAGGTCGGTACGTGCCGCGCCGTGCAGGCGATTCGCCACGTCCGTTGCGTCCTCGATCGACTCCGTCGCGGCCGCGGGCACGCGGCTGTCCTCGCTGATCTCGGCGGCGTAGACCACGGCGAACACGCTCCCCACGATCGCCACACCGAGCGCGCCGCCGACTTGCCGCGCGACCTGGTTCACGGCGGCCCCGTCGCCGGCCTTCTCTGTTCCCACGTCGTTCATGATCACCGCCGTCACCGGCGGGGCCATCGCGCCGATGCCGCAACCGACGAGCGCGGTGCCGAGCACCACCAGTGCGGCCGAGCTGTCGGCGGAGAGGAACAGCAGCGGCACGAAGCCGGCTGCCGCCGTAAGCAGACCCGCAAGCAGGACGCCAGCCGACCCGAACCTCGCGACGAGCCGCCCGCTCACCGACGCGAGAAGGCCGAGCCCGAGACCAAACGGCGCGACCTCGAGGCCCGAGGCGAACGCCGAGCCGTCCTGGACGTACTGCACGTACTGCGGGAGGACGAACAGCATGCCGAGCGTCGCGATGTAGGCGGCGAGGATCACGAGAGCGCCGGCCGCGACGCGCCGGCGTGCGAGTACACGCACGTCGAAAAGCGGGTGGCGACGGCGGAGCTCAGTGGCCACGAACGCGACGCCAGCGGCTACGCCTGTGATCCCGGCCATGATCACGGCGGGGCTCGTCCATCCGGCATCGACGCCTTCGATGAGCGTGAACACGATGCCGCCCAGCGCCAGCGTGGAGAGGGCCACGCCCGGGATGTCGAGCGGAGGCATCCCTGGGCGGCGCGACTCCGGCAGCCAGCGCAGCCCGAAGGGAGCCGCGAGCAGCACGAACGGGACGTTGACGAGGAAGACCCAGCGCCAGCCCGCCGCGTCGACCAGCACACCGCCCAGGACCGGTCCGAGCGCAAGCCCGAGCCCCGCGACCGCAGACCAGACGCCCGCCGCCCTCGACCGCAGCTCAGGCGGGAAGAGCACGGCCAGCAGCGACAGCGCCGGAGGCATCACGCAGGACGCGGCCACGCCCATCAGGACCCGCGCCGCGATCAGCTCGCCCACCGTCGCGGCGGCCGCGGCCAGCACAGACGTGACCGCGAAGCCGAGGAGCCCCAGCAGGAACACCCGCCGGCGCCCGAACCGATCTGCGAGCCCGTTGCCGACGAGCAACAAACTGGCGAGCGAGACGAGGAACGCGTCGAGCACCCACTGCAGCTCGCCGATGCCGGCGTCGAGGTCGTTCGACATGTCCGGCAGCGCGACGTTCACGATCGTCATGTCCATCGCGCTGATGAACATCGCGACGCAGATGACCCCCAGGCCCCACCACCGCTTGTCCTCAACCCCCTCCTGCGTCAGGCGCGACGGTGCGAGGTGGATGAAGTGGGGAGCCTCGATGGCCGCTTACCTGGCGAACGCGCGATGACGGACGCGTGACACGGGGGAGCTTCTCATAACCGCCCGACAGGGCTGACCGATGACTCGGCCGCGGATACCGTCACGTCGGCCGCTGTCGCAATGCGCGAGTGCAGCAGCGCATGGAGCTGCGCAGCTCGCTACCGCGATGGACGCCCCGGCGCAGCTACCGCGTGCGTCTCCCTCTGTGCGAAAGAAGCGGCGCCAGCCTGTCGTGATCCACTAGGCGCCGCAGTGCCGAGAGGAATGGAAGGAACCACTCGGGATCTCGACCAGCCAAGCAAGGAGTAGCCTGATCGCACCAAACGCCGAGACGGAGGTAGTCGATGGGTCGCACAGCGATCGTCCTGGGCATTGCTTTCGCGGGGCTTGCCGTTGGAAGCGCTCAAGCCGCCCCCGCGACCTTTGTCCACGGTCTGAGTCCCTACCCGAACCCGGGCGGCTGCCACGGTGCGCCGCAGTCGGGGACTCTGTTCGTGAACTCCGAGGTCGAGCCCTGGGTGGGTGACGATGACCTGGGCGAGTCCGATTCGCTCGTCGGCACCTGGCAGCAGGATCGCTTCTCGTCCGGCGGTTCCAGTGGGCTGCTCGTCGCCTACTCGCACAACGGCGGCCTGAGCTGGGTGGTCCCGCCCCTTTCCGACCAGCCGGCCATCTCGAACTGCCAGGACCCCGACCACAGCGGAACGAACTCCGACTGGGAGCGGGCGACCGACCCGTGGAGCGACATCTCGCCGAACGGCGACATGTGGTTCCTGAGCCTCTCGCTCAACGACACGCGCAACCTGCGAAACGCGGTGCTCGTCAGCAAGTCTGAGGACGGCGGCGCGACGTGGACCGAGCCGGTCACTCTGATCGACGACGCGAATCCGCACGTCTTCAACGACAAGAACTCCCTCACGGCCGACCCCAACGATTCCGGCCTGGTGTACGCGGTGTGGGACCGTTTGGTGTTCCCGAACGAGCGCACCCAGAGCGACTCCTCGGCGTTGCACGCCGCCGCCTTCGAGGGACCGACTTACCTCTCGAAGACCGAGAACGGGACCGACGACGATGGCGGCGACTGGACGACGAGGAAGATCCTCGACCTGGGCCGCAACGACCAGACGATTGCAAACCAGATCGCCGTCCTGCCACGAACCCTCGGGCGGACCGAGAGCACGCTGATTAACGTCTTCGACTGGATCCACAACGACAACAAGCAGGGCCGCAAGGGCGAGAAGATCTCCGCCATGTGGTCGACCGACTCTGGCGACACGTGGTCGGATCCGGTCGTCATCGATTCGCTCGCGGGGTCGGCTCTGTTCGACACCGACCCCGACGGCGCGCCCTGCCCCGAGCAGTTCGGCAACAAGAACACCCCGTACATCTGCCCGCTGCGCACGGCCGAGGGGATACCGGACATCGCGGTCGACATGGACGACGGCACGGCGTATGTCGCCTGGCAGAACGGCGGCCCGAACGGCAAGGTGCAAATTCGGCTGGCGAAGTCGAGCGACCACGGCCAGACCTGGACGCAGCTGGGCGTCGTCAACGGCGTCCCCGGCACCGACGCACACACGCCCTCGGTGGCGGTCGACGAGGAGGGCACCGTGGCGGTGAGCTACTACGACTACCGCTTCAACGACGTCGACTCAAACGACGGCCTCGAGACCGCGCACTGGATCCGCCGCTCGGGTAATGGCGGGGCGTCGTTTGGGCCCGATGAGATAGTGGGCACGACCTTCGATACCCGTCGGGCTCCGTATGCGAGCGGCTACTTCCTCGGCGACTACGACGGCCTGGCCTCGATCGGAGCGTCGTTCGAGCCCTTCTGGATCTCGACCCAGGGATCGACCGCCGGCAAGCCGGTCTTGAACGGCGGAGTCGACTTCGCCGACCGAACCAACGTGTTCTCCGCCTTCGTTCCGTAGGGCAAGGATCAGGGGCCGGCCGCTGTGCGGCACGCCTCTTATGTGCGCCCATGCGAGCAGACGTTGACGCGCTTGAGGAGCGGATCGGGCGCGGTGGACCGCCGCCGATGGCGCCTCTGACCTCGCCTCCGCTTCTGCGTGACAGCAACACCGAGTCCGGCAGCGGGCCAGGCTGATGCTTTGGACGACGGAATGTCATGAAGGGCGGCTTGGCCACCTTCGTGACGTCGGGCCTCCCCCGAACAATCGGTGCTTCGGTGGAAGCGATTCGAAGGAGGCCCAGGTGCAGTATGTCGGGATCGATTGGGCGTATCGGCGCGCCGCCTGGTGCATGATGCGCGAGGGTGGTGAGATCGCCGATGAGGGGCTGCTGTCGGCGGACGAGGACGGGCTGGCCAAGCTGGTGCTGCGGCTAGGGCCCGAGATTCGGGCCTGTGTGGAGATGATGAGTGGCGCGGTATGGGTGCGCGACCGGCTGCAGTCCGCGGGCTGGCGGGTCGAGGTGGCCGATGCCCGCAAGGTCAAGGGGCTGGCGCCGTTGGCGTGCAAGACCGACAGGGTCGACGCGCGCGTGCTGGCCGAGCTGTGCCGGCGCGACTTGGTGCCGGCGGTGTGGCTGCCGTCGCTCGACGACCGCGCGCTGCGGGAGCGACTCAAGCGGCGCATGCAGCTGGTCCGGATGCGAACGATGGCGCGCAACCGCATCCACGGGCTGCTCACGCAGTGGGGCCTCAAACTGTCGACCACGCGGCTGCGCCAGCCCGACGCGCTGCAGCTGCTGGAGGCGCGCGGGATGCCGGAGGTGTGGCGCCGCTCGGTCGCCGAGGCGCTGGCAGTGATCGAGCTGCTCGACGAGCGTCTGGCGCCGCTGGAGCGCGAGTTGAGCCCGCTCGCCCGCGCCGACCCGCGCGTCGGGCTGCTCGAGACGATCCCCGGGATCGGGCCTTTGCTCGGGCTCACGATGGCGGCCGAGATCGGCGACGTCGCCCGCTTCGCGTCGGCGCGCAAGTTGGTCGGCTATGCCGGGCTGGCCCCCAGGGTCCGCCAGTCGGGGCAGAGCTCGCGCACCGGGCCGCTGTCGAAGGCTGGCTCCAAGGCGCTGCGCTGGGCCGCGGTCGAGGCCGCCCAGCAGGCCTGGCGCGAGACCAACCCCTGGCACCAGCTCTACCGCGAGACGGCCAAGCGCCAGGGCAAGACCAACGCCGGCAAGGCCGCGGTCGCGCGCAAGGTGTTGATCGCCGCCTGGCACGTGCTCTCGCGCGACGAGCCGTTCAAGCCCTGCCGCCGTCACGGCGGCACCGATCCTGTCCCGGCCAGCTCCCACTTTCATCTGGCCGCCTGACGGCCCACAACGGAATTGAGAAGCCGGGACAGCTCCAACCGACACGATGCGCCACGAGCGCCGAAAGAGAACTGAGCATCCACTCGACGCGGAGCTCGAGGGAGGCGATACCGCCGGTTGACAGCAGATCGTCCTTCAAAGAGATGAAAGTCAAGTTTCCGTTGGACTCTTTGGCTGCTGCTTGCGAGAGTTCGCGTGGGCGCGGGCGACGACGAGCTAAAGCGCAGGGTCTGGGACTGATGCCCTGCCGCGCTGCTTGCCGCTAGACGGCTTTGAAGCTGCGCGTCCCCGTGTCGCGCTCGCGCCCTTCTTCGGAGCCTGCTGCCAGTCGGTCGCAAGCCGCCGGTAGGCGACCTCCGCCTGGCGGGCGAGCTCGACCTCGGCCGCTTCCTGCGCCTTGCTCGAGGGGGCGCCCTTCTTGGGGCGCCCGCCCGAGCGCCGGCGGCTCCGCGCCGGCGAGCAGCTCGAGCCGACGCGGCTTGCGCTGGGTCAGCGTGGGCCGTCCGAAGGCGTAGTCCTCTTCCTTTGTGAGCAGGTGCCAGAACAGCACGACGAGCTTGCGCGCGACCGCGACGGTGGCGATGCGCGAACCGCGCCGCGCCTTGATCCGCTCCGAGAAGGCGCTCAGCGGGCTCGGATAGCGGACGACGATCCAGGCCGCCTCGCAAAGCATGTGCCGCGCCTCCGAGGCGCCCTCCTTCGAGATGTGGCCGTAGCGGACGGGCTCTTCTCCCGACTGGCGCACCCTCGGATCAAGCCCAAGGTAGGAGACGAGCTTGCGCGCGTCCTTGAAGCGGCCGATCTCACCGACGCGGGCCATGAAGGTCGCCGCCGTGTGCAGGTTGACCCCGGCACCGTCATCAATCGACGAATCTCCGGGGAGCCAACCGCGGCCGCTGCGAGCGCCCGCTCGGCCTCGGCGATCTCCCGGTCGAGGAAGTCGATCTGGCGCAGACAGCCCGCAACGGTCTGGCGCTCGTCCGCTGGCAGCTCGACGCCCTCAAGCGAACGGGGAGCGTCAGGCGTCCGGCCGAGCACGAGCGAGACCTCGCCGTAGCCGCGGACGGGAGATCGGTCTCCCCGCCTCGCTCGAGCGCCGGCTCGGCGAGTCGCTCGAGGTCGTCGAACACCGCCTCCGGGAGGTCGGCAACGGTCTTCAAGCCGCTTGTCGGGGCGCCTCGCGTATCTCCGCGATGATCTCGTCGGCCGCCGCCGTCTCAGGGGCCGATCCGATAGGGCCGCATCATCTCGTTGTCCTCGTGCTCGACGATGTGGCAGTGCCAGACGAACAGGCCGGCACGGTCGAAGAGCGCCTTCACGCGCGTGATCTCGCCGGGGTAGGCGATCACGGTGTCCTTGCGACCGAGCTCCCAGCTCGCCGGCGGACGGGCGCTGCCGTCGAACGGCTGGCGGTTGACGACCTCGAAGGTGATCTCGTGGATGTGGATCGGGTGGGCGTCCGCGGTGAAGTTGTGGAGCTCCCAGACCTCGATCGCGCCGACCTCGGGGAACTCGGTTGGCGGCTCGTCCCAGCCGAGCGGGTTTCCGCTGCCGTCGGGGTTGAGTGTGCCGAGGTCGGCCTCGGCGGGGGCGAACGGCTCGCCGCCGGCGCAGTCAAGGACGACGTTCCCGCCCTCGGTGCTCACCTTCACGGTCGCGGACTCCTGCTCGTTGAGCGACAGCTCGCGCGTCACGGTCGCCGCTCCGAGCGGCGCGAGCGCGGGCAGGACGAGCTGCGACGGCGGGGTGCTCGGGTCGGGGCCGGTGCTGGGGACGACGTCGAAGCGCATCACCTGGCCGGTGGTGGCCGGGTCGGCCGGCTCGAAGTCGACGCCGGGCACCCCGCCCCCGAACGGCTCGTCCGGAGCAACGTTGAGCATGTGAACCGAGGTGCCGGCCGGCGCGTTCGCGAAGTCGACGATCACGTCCGCGCGCTCGGCTGGGGCGAGCAGCACCTCGGAGAGCTCGACCGGCTGCGGCAGGAAGCCGCCCTCGTTGCCGATCTGCCAGAACGGCAGCCCGTTCTCGAGGCGCAGGATCAAGAAGCGCGAGTTGCAACCGTTCAGGATTCGGAGGCGGTACCGCCGCCGCTGCACCTCTAGCTTGGGCCAGGTTCGCCCGTTGACCACGATCGCGTT
>JBEVKF010000006.1:0-9382 GCA_040509755.1 Thermoleophilaceae bacterium
TCCACCGGAATCGTCATCATCATCGTTGCCACAGGCGGCGGCGCCGAGCGCCAGTACTCCGCAGGCGGCGAACGCGAGGAGCTTCCTCATTGCGGGTCCTCTCCTTGATTCGTCGTTCATGTACGACGCTGACTCTCCATGGCGGTCAGCCAGAGTCTGTTATCGAGCTGTGCCCGTCTTGTGAAAATGGTGTGAAGCGGTAGCCGAAGCCGAAATGCGTCTGGATGAAGCTGCCGGCCGGCAGCGCCGACGCGAGCTTGTGCCGCAGCTTCCCGACGTACACGTCGACGGAGCGGTCGGACTTGCGGTAGGGCTCTCCCCACACCACGGCGTACAGCTCGGCTCGGGAGACGATCCGGCCCTGGCGCTCGGCCAGCGCCGTAAGAAGCTGCAGCTCGCGGACGGTGAGCGGAAGCGGCTGTCCGTTCGCGAGAGCGGTGAACTCGTCCGGCCGGATCTCCAGATCACCCGCTCGCAGCACGTTGCCTCCAGTCACTGCGTCCATGACCCCGAGGCTCCCACCAACGTGCGGAATGCCCGTTACCTTGCAGTTGCCGAGCTGTGAAGAAGCTGTAAAAGAGCTAGGTGTGCTGCCCGAAGGCCGCGTAAACTCGGCGCCACATGTCGGACATGCGACTCGCGATCCTGGATTCCGACTCTGGGTTCGTCCAGGTGCTGATCAAGCGCGCGGGCGATCTCGGCTGGCAATACCGGCGTTTGGAGGCTGCTCCACGGATGGACGATCTCGTGGCCATGCGCGTGAACGCGCTCGCGGTCGATCTCGGGTTGCTCGGTCCGGGGGGCTGGGAGTTCCTCGAGCGTGTGTCGGCGGCGCTGCCCGGGCTCGGAATCGTCGTATGCACTGGCCGCTCGACCGTCTCCCAGCGCGTCCGCGGGCTTCGCATGGGTGCGGACGACTGGGTGACCAAGCCCTGTCACCCCGAGGAGGTGCTGGCGCGCGTGGAGGCCGTGGTGCGGCGGCGGAAGCGAGCCTCCCGCCGGGTGGACACGGGGCCGCTGATGGCCGCCGACCTCGAGATCCGGGCGGATCAGTTCCAGGCCTTCGTGCGCGCCTCGAGCGTGGACCTGACGCGGCGTGAGTTCGAGGTGCTGCAGCTGCTCGCCCAGGCCAAGGGCAAGGTGCTCCAGCGCGAGGAGATCTATCAAGCGGTCTGGGGCTACGCGATGGCTCACGGCGACCGCTCTGTGGACGTCTTCATCCGCAAGGTGCGCCAGAAGCTCGAAAAGGCCTCGCCCGACTGGAACTACATCCACACCCACTTCGGGGTGGGCTACCGCTTCGAGCCGGAACGGCGTGGTGACGGAGACATCGATCCGCTGCCCCCGTCGGGGCCGCGGGACCTTGCAGAGCGCCCGGTCAGCGACGAGTTCCTCGCCCGCCAGCTCTAGGCCGCGACCGTCCGGCGAGCGGGGATTCCGCGGTCCAGCAGCTGCTGCGGCGCCGAGCTTACGAGAGCCTGCGCCGTACGGGGCGCGACTCCGCCGCCGACGAGGGCCGCCCGCGCGAATCGAAGGGCAGGGGCCGGGTCGGGCCGTGGGCGTCGGAGGCGACGACCGTGACGAGCCCGTCGTCGATCAGCTTCCAGGCGGCCTCGCGTGCGTCATCGCCGTGATCGCCGGCTTCCTCGCCGGGGCCTACCTCCACCAGGCGGTGGCCGAGCAGTACTGAGCCGGGGCGGCGCGCCCGAGCCGCCCGCCCGCCCGAAACCGTCGATTGTTGAGTCACCGGTCTCAGGGCCCGCTGAGTTGACAATGGACGCGGTTCCCGGGGGCGTGCCGCGTTGCAAGGGCTCCGGCGAACGGCGGGCTATTAGGGGTGGGGCGGGTTGCCGCGGCGCTCCCGTGAGGCGGCCGGCTTGGCCGTCGTTGTCGAGTTAGCGGTCCCTGGGCCCGGTAACTCGACAATCGACTGGCTCAGCGGCAGGCGCGCCGCTTGGTGTCGAGCGTGACGGCTCGCCCCGTCGTCGAGGCGTACGCGGGCACGCAGCAGGAAGCGCCGGTCAGTGACTGGGCATTCAGCTGGGCCACGGAGCCCGCTTAGAGCTCACGGCGCAGGCCGGCCGCGCCGTTGAGAGCGGCGTCGGCGCTGCGTTCCGGGTGGGCGATGAGCACGCCGAAGCCGCGCTCGCGCAATTCGTCGGTGGCGGCGTGAAAGGCGCGTCCAACGCCCTCGAAGGGAGTCTCCACCAGCAGCCAGCGGGCACCGGGTGGGCCCTGGGCGAGCAGGTCGAGCTCCTCCTGGTCCAGCCGGCCGACCATGTGATCGCCGAGCTCGCCCTCCAGCGCAGCTCCAGAGCCAGGTCGAGGCTCTCGGACAGGTCGGCCGGGCCGTCTTCGACGCCGGGCAGGATGTGAAAGTGAAGGTCGGCTGCGAGCATCGTGTTCACAGCTTCGGCACCCCAGCTGCCCAGCCCGTGACAACCCTGTGACCCGGGTGTTTGTCCAGGTGAAGCCCGGCGGGCGGTTGCCATACTTCGCCGCCGCCATGTCGAGAAACCAGCGAATAGGACTGATCGTCGCTGCACTGGCAGTGGCCGCGATCGCCTTTCTGATCGCGCGGCCGGGCGACGACGAGCCCGAGTCCTCGGCCACCACCAACCCCGTGCAGACCGAGACCGAGAACGGCACCGACACGGCCGGGCCGCAGCCCACGACCGAGACCGAGCCGCCGGCACCGCCGGTCACGCGCATCGCGATCGCCGGCGGCGTCGTGGAGGGCGGCCCGAAGACGATCGAGGTGACGAAGGGCGACACCGTGCGCATCGTCGTCACGGCCGACGCTGACGACGACATTCACCTGCACGGCTACGACATCGAGCGCACGGCAGCGCCGGGCCGGCCCGCGCGCTTCCGCTTCAAGGCGGACGCCGAGGGCGAATTCGAGATCGAGAGCCACGTGGCCGAGGACGCGGGCCGCGACCCGCTGGTCGCTCGTCTCGTCGTCGCGCCTGCGTGATCCCCTTCGCTCACGGGCTGGTCGCCCGTTCGGATCTTCCGATCCCGGCGTGGCTGTTCGGCTGGGCGGCCGCGATGGTGCTGGTGGTTTCCTTCGTTGCGCTGGCGGTGCTCTGGCCGGAGCCGAAGCTCCAGCGCGAGCGCTGGCGGCCGCTGCCCGGCGCGTTGGGACGGTTGCTCGGCAGCCGCCCGGTCGAGATCGCCTGCGGCGCGATCGGCGTCTTTCTTCTCGGCGTGGTGATCTACACGGGCCTGGAGGGCATCCAGAGCTCGTCAGCGAACTTCGCGCCCACCTTTGTCTACGTGGTCTTCTGGCTCGCTCTCGTGCCGGCGAGCGTGCTGTTCGGCGATGTCTTCAGGGCGTTCAATCCTTGGCGGGCGATCGGGCGCTCGGTCGGCTTCGTCGCCGCAAAGGCCGCGCGCGGCGCCCTTCCGGCCCCGCTCACCTACCCCGAGCGCCTCGGCCACTGGCCGGCCGCGGCGGGCATCTTCGCATTCGCGGTCCTGGAGCTGGTGTCGTCAAGCGGCGACCAGCCGGACACGATCGCCATCGCCACGCTGGTCTACTCGGCGCTGACTTTCGTCGCGATGGCGCTGTATGGAGTCGACACGTGGAGCTCGCGCGGCGAGGCGTACTCGGTCTACTTCAACCTCTTCTCGCGGCTGTCGGCGATCGAGACCCGCGACCGCGTCGTCGGCCTGCGGCTGCCGCTGTCGGGCCTCGCGGCGCTCAAGGCCGGTGCGGGCACGGTGCCGCTGCTCGCGGTGATGATCGGCTCCGTGACCTTCGACGGAGCGGCGGAGGCGCCGCTGTGGACCGGAATCGCACCCGACATCTCAGAGCTCCTCCAGGACATCGGGCTGTCCCCGCAGCACGCGCTCGAGCTGACCTTCCTGATCGGATTGACAGCGGCCGTGCTGCTCGTCTACGGCTTCTACATGCTCGGCGTCGTGGGGGCGAAGAGCGTGGGCGGCGGCTTCACGACCGAGCGGCTGGCGCGTGCCTTCATCCATACGCTCGTGCCGATCGCGTTGGCGTACGTGGCCGCGCACTACTTCACGCTCCTGCTCTTCCAGGGCCAGGCGGTCGAGTTCCTCGCGTCCGATCCGCTGGGCGACGGCTCGGATCTGTTCGGGACAGCCGACAGCCAGATCGACTACACGCTGATCGGTGCCAACGCCACCTGGTACTGGCAGGTCGGCTTCGTGGTGGCCGGCCACGTGGCCGCGCTGACACTTGCCCACGACCGCGCTCTGGCGCTCTATGACGACGCGAAGCTCGCCGTACGCTCGCAGTACTGGATGCTGGCGGTGATGGTCGGCTTCACGAGCCTCGCGCTGTGGCTGCTGTCGCAGGCGAACGTCTAGCCGGCCTAAGGACCCTGCTCGCTCGCCGCGATGAAGGCGACCTCGTCGATGAAGCACCAAGACCAGTCCTCGCCCGGCTCGAGCGAGGTCATGACCGGGTGGCCCGTGGCGGCCGCGTGCTTGCTGGCGTGACGATTCGGCGAGGAGTCACAGCAGCCGACCTGGCCGCAGCTGCGACAGACGCGCAGGTGGACCCAGCGACCACCGATGGCCAGGCACTCCTCGCACCCGGCCACGTTCTCCGGGCGCTCGACGGTGATCTGGTCGAGGTGCGTACAGGTCGCCATTCGAACCGCGGCCCCTACTTGTCCACGAAGTAGATCTCGTTGAGGGCGGTGTAGCCCTCCCACTCCGGTGGCAGCTGGTCCTCGGCGAAGCAGGCGTCGACCGGGCAGGCCTCGACGCAGGCGTCGCAGTCGATGCATTCCTCTGGATCGATGAAGAGCTGTGCGGTGTTGTCGTAGTCGGGCTCGTCCGGGGTGGGGTGGATGCAGTCGACCGGGCAGACCTCGACGCAAGAGTTGTCCTTGGTGCCGATGCACGGCTCTGCGATCACGTAAGCCATTGTTCGCCTACGCCGGAGCGGCCTGGGCCTGCTGGATCGCCGAGGTGAACTCCTCGACTGCCTGCTCGTTCTCGAGCCAGATGGCCGGAGCGCTGGCCTCGCCCTCGCCGCTGTAGATGGCCAGCACAACGCCCCCGAGGGCGGCCGATTTGACCTTGATGGTCGTCCCACCCTTTCCCTGCACGTCGATCTCAGCCACGGTCGTCTCCAGGTCGGTCGCCTTCTGTGGAAGATACAGCCAGCGCTAGCCGCTCCGGACCCGCGAACGCCTCGATCAGATCCCAAGCCGGCGACTCGCCGCCCTCGGGCGCGCCGATCGTCAGCCTGAGCGCCCCGGCCTGCTCGCGCAGGTCGAAGCTCAGGAACGGGCAGCAGCGCGACTCCGCGGCGATGACCGCGTCGAGGCGCCGGCGGGTTGCCTCGTCTCCACGAAAGCGCAACCCGCCGTCCGGAGCTACCGACAGCAGGGCAGCATTTGCGAGCGTGCGCATCTCCTCGAGTCGCAGCGGCAACTCTTGAGCGTTCAAGGAGCAGGCGAGCGGTGGTGCCGGGTTCATGGGCTTTCGAGGCGAGGGTAGCTCCTCCGGCTCAGTCCGGCTCGGCCGTCATAGCGTGCAGCAAGGCGTCGAGACTCAGCGCCGCAGTCTCGAAGCGCTCCGCTCCGATGAGCTCGGCGTAGCCGGCTTCGATCTCGGCGATGCTGCGGCGGGCCGTGCGCATCGCCTCCCAGCCGGCGTCGGTGAGACAGATGAGCTTGGCGCGGCCGTCGCTGGGGTCGGGGCGGCGCTCGACGATCCCGAGCCGTTGCAGGTCGTCGACGAGCTCGGACATCGCCGGGAGCGTCATCCGCGCCTGCGCGGCGAGCTCGGTGAGCCGCGACCCGTCGGCCTTGATGTAGGCGGTTACGTGCGTGTGCGGCACACGTGCGTCGGTGAGCCCGGCCGCGACCAGTCGATCGAAGAGCTCCGTTTGAAACAAGCGCGTGAGCTGGACCAGCAACTGGCCCATGTGCAATCGCTGTGGAGGCGAGCTTGACAATAGAAGCTTCTGCGGCCTAAGCTTAGGGAGCCTAATCTGTCTAGGCCTCAGACTACCGATCGGAGCGGCGGTGACACCACCCACACGCGAGTTGTTCAACCCACGCACGGGCCAGCGCATGCGCTTCGTGCACATCGGCGCCGAGACCGACGGCGCGCTGCTGCGGATCGAGACCGTCAACCCGCCGAGCGCCATCGCCGAGCCGACGCACGTCCACCCGCGCCAGGAAACCCGTGCTCAGATGGTCTCGGGCGCATTGCGGTTCGTGGTCGACGGCGAGGAGCGGCGCGTCGGCCCGGGCGAGGCGATCACGATCCCGGCCGGTGTGCCCCACCATTTCGTAAACGACGGCGACGAGGACGCGGTCGCGATCCAGGAGGCCCGTCCTGCACTGCGCACCGCCGAGTTCTTCGAGACTTACTTCGGCCTGGCAGAGCGCGGCGAGCTTGATCAGAGCGGCAAGCCCTCGCTCCTTCGATTCGCCGCCCTCGGCCCGGAGTTCGCCGATGAGATCCGGCTCGTCAGCCCGCCCTGGCCCGTGCAGCGGGCACTGTTCGCTCTCCTGGGGCCGATCGCGCGCCTGCGGGGCTAGTTGGGCTTGCGCGCCACGCCGCAAGGCGGCTGCAGAGGACCGGCTCGCTGCCAAAGGGTGTGCGCTAGATTCGCGCGATGCCGGGACCGCGACCGCCAGAAGGGGCTCGAAGGCTGGGCCTGCTCACGATCTTGCTCGTCCTGAGCCTCTCGGCGTCCGCGTCAGCGGCGACGGTGCCCGCCGGCTTCACCGACGCTCAGGTGACCGCCGTGGGGAGCCCGACGGCGTTGGCATTTACGCCCGACGGGCGGATGCTGATCGCCACCCAGCCGGGAAAGGTGCGCCTCAACAAGGGCGGAGAGCTGTTGGCGGCCCCCGCCCTCGACCTCGGATCGTCCGTCTGCTTCAGGGGCGAGCGGGGCCTGCTCGGGATAGCGGTCGATCCAGAGTTCGCGGTCAATCACTTCATCTACACATTCGCCACCAGGACAAAGTCCGACGGCACCTGCGTGAACAGGGTGTCCCGCTTCGTCCTGGCCGGGGACGTTGCCGCGTTGTCGAGCGAGGTGGTGCTCTTCGACAACATCCACAGCGACACGAGCGGCGCGCACGCGGGCGGCGACCTGCACTTCGGGAACGACGGTTACCTCTACGTGAGCGTGGGCGACGGATACTGCGATTACGCCAGGGACAGCGGCTGCAGCTCGAACAACGACGCTTCACGTGACCCCCACGTAGCGCTCGGAAAGATCCTGCGGATCACTCGCGACGGGGAGGTGGCGCCCGGCAATCCATACGCCGCGAGCGGGGCGCCGTGCAGCTCGGCCGGGCGAACGACGGCCGGCCGTCAGTGCCAGGAAACCTTTGCCTCAGGGCTGCGCAACCCCTTCCGTTTCGCCTTTGACCCGAATACCACCGAAACGCGCTTCTTCATCAACGACGTCGGCGAGAACCACTGGGAAGAGATCGACGAGGGCAAGGCGGGCGCGGATTACGGCTGGAATGTCGGCGAGGGCCACTGCGTCAGGGGTTCCTATTCGAACTGCCCCGCGCCTCCGCCAGGGATCACCAATCCGGCCTTCGACTACGGCCACAACACCCCCTGCCACTCGATCACCGGCGGCGCATTCGTCCCCGCGGGGATCTGGCCCGAGCTCTACAACGGGGCCTACCTCTACGGCGACTATGTCTGCGGCAAGATCTTTCGCCTCGAGCCGCGGCTCGGTGGTGGCTACACGGCCGTCGAGTTCGCGACGGGTCTGGGCACAAGCAGCGCGGTCGCGCTGGCATTCGGCCCGCACGACTCGGCCCAGGCGCTCTACTACACCAGCTACGCCAAGGGCGGGGAGGTGCGCCGGATCGCTCATACCGAGACGATCAACCGGACACCCATCGCCCAGCTGAGCGCCTCACCCAGCTCGGGGACGCTGCCGCTCGTGGTGACCCTGGATGGCATCGGCAGCTCGGACCCGGACGGCGACTCCCTCACGTACATCTGGGACTACGGAGACGGAACGCCCACCAGCGAGACCGCCACCTCCAGCGTTACCCACGCCTACGAGACGGCCGGGGCCTACACCGCGACCCTGCGTGTACGCGACTCCAGGGGCGCACTCTCCGATTCCGTGACCGCACGCATCGATGCGGGCAATACGCCGCCCGCCCCGACGATCGAGGCGCCGAGGCCGGACCTGCGTTTTGTGGTTGGACAGGAGCTGACGCTGAGAGGGAGCGCAACCGACCAAGAGGACGGGGCGCTGGCCGACTCGAGCCTGACCTGGGAAATCCTCCGCCATCACAACGAGCACACGCACCCCTTCATGCCCGCCACGAGCGGCAATGGCCTGTCGCTCACCGCGCCCGGCCCGGAGGACCTGCCGGCGGCCGAGACCAGCTATCTCGAGGTCAGACTCACGGCGACGGACTCGCAGGGCGCGTCAGAGACGGTGATCCAGGAGCTCAGGCCGGCGCTCGTCCGCCTCTCCTTCGCGAGCGAGCCGAGCGGTCTCGAGCTGCGCGCGGACGGCACTGCCTTCACGACCCCGCAGACGTTCACTTCGTGGCAGGGCTACGCCCTGTCGATCGAGGCCCCGGCTCAGACCGGCCCATCCGGAGGCTTGTACGAGTTCGATTCGTGGTCCGATGGAGGCGCGGCCAGACACACGATCGAGACGCCGGACAGCGACAGCACCTACGAGGCACGCTTCACGGAGTCGCAGGCCGGCCTCTTGGGCGAGTACTTCGACGGTGTGGGCTTGACCGGATCGACGGTGACGCGGACCGATGCCACGGTCGACTTCAACTGGGGTCGCACGGAGGGACCGATCCCGGAGTTCGGCGCGGATACGTTCTCGGTGCGCTGGACGGGGCGGGTGGAGCCGCTGTACTCGGAGACCTACAGCTTCTACACCAACAGCGACGACGGGGTTCGCCTATGGGTGGATGGGAAGCTGATCGTCGGCAACTGGGGCGACCACGCCGTGGCGGAGAACAGCGGCACGGTTGCGCTGACGGCCGGCCAGAGGTACGACATCCAGCTGGAGTACTACGAGAACAGGGGCGCGGCCGTGGCGAGGCTGGGCTGGTCGAGCGCCAGCCAGGCCCGCGAGGTGATTCCGCAGGGACGGCTCGAACCCGGCGCCGGCGGATAACTCAGACCTCAATCCGCTCCGTGAGGGCTCCGTCTGGATACGCCTCTTCACGAACCCCTGCACGACCCGCGGCCGTCGCGTTGCGACCGGCAGCGGGAACCAGTGTCGCGACGGTGCCGAGGCCGGTGGGCGGCATGTTGTTGTAGACGCATTCGTAGGCGCAGGCAGGAACGAGGTAGGCCTCGTGCCAGATGCCGACCTCCCCGCTTGACCCAATGCGTTTGTTGAAATCGACCCAGGCGGGCCAATGGG
>JBEVKF010000007.1:0-34278 GCA_040509755.1 Thermoleophilaceae bacterium
GCGGCTACGCGATCCACGGCTATGCATCGGTGCCGAGCTTCCCGGCGAGCCACGGCTGCCTGCGGGTGCCGATCCCGAACGCGCTCCAGATCTTCAACTGGATCGACATCGGCGACACGATCTACTCCTACCCATAGGCCGGCCCGCCGACTGATTCGTTGTCGACTTAGCGGGCGCTTGGCCCGCTAACCCGACAACGGACGCTTACGGAGCTGTCTCCGGGGCCGGCACGCCGCCCGTGGTCGACGCGGTTTCCGGAGCCACCGGAGCGGTTTCGACCGCCGTGGTTGCTGCCGTTGCCGGAGCCACCGGGGCGGTTTCGTCCGCTGTGGGTGCTGCCGTTGCCGGAGCGCCCTCAACCGGCGCCGGGGTAACGGGCTCGGGCGCGGCAGGCGCCGGCTCGACCGGCGGAGCCACAGGCGCGACCTCGACCGGCGGAGCCACAGGCGCGACCTCGACCGGCACAGGCACCGGCTCAACAGGCGGAGCCACCGGCGCGACCTCAACAGGCACAGCCACCGGCTCGACGGGCACCGGCGCCGGCTCGACAGGCACAGCCACTGGCTCAGCAGGCGGAGCCACAGGCGCGGCCGTGGCCGCCGGCACACCGGCCACAACCTCAGCCGGAACGGCAGCGGCGACGTCCGCCGGCGCGCTCGCCCCCCCGTCCACCGGGGTCCACTGGGCCTGCGCCGGGCCTGTCGCCGCCGCCGCGCTCCCACCGGACGCCGTTGCGCCTCCCTGAGCGGTCGTGGTCGCGCCGCCGGGGCCGCCCGCGGCGCCAGTCGCCGCGGCCGCCGCAGCAGCGGCGGAGCCGCCCGGCACCGCGCCGTCGAGGTACCCGCGCGGGTCCTGTGCCTGACCGTTCACGCGAGTCTCGAAGTGCACGTGAGGCCCGGTGCAGCTGCCCGTGCAGCCCACGGAGCCGATGACCTGGCCCTGGCGTACCTGCGCGCCCTGGCTGACCGCAAACCGCGACATGTGCGCGTAGCACGTGGAGAACGAGCTGTTGTGAGTAATGCAGACGATGTTCCCGTAGCCACTCTGCGTGCCCGCGATCGTGACCGAGCCACAGGCGGCAGCGCGGATCGCGGTCCCCGCCGGCGCGGCGATGTCAAGACCGTCGTGGTTGCGTCCCCAGCGTGGGCCGAACCCGGACGTGATGGTGCCGTTGACCGGCGACGCGACTGTCGACGAGCCACAGCTCGTGCCCACCGGCGCCGAGCGCTCCTGGCCGCCTCCGTCGACCGGCGGAGCGGGGTCTGACCCCTCAGCGGGGTCTGACTCCCCGGGCGAAACGGGGTCCGAGCCCTGGCCGCCCGCCGGCGGCGCGGCCTCGTCGCCGGACCCGAACAGGTCGCGGGTCGACTCGCGCGCACGCGTATCCAGCCGTTCCCCGGCCTCGCGAAGCTCGCGCTCCAGCCGTTGCCTTACCTGTGGAGGCACGTTGGTCGCGCCCACCGCGCTCGGCCGCTCGAAGAGCGACGCCCAGGTCAGGGGCCCGACGATGCCGTCGACGTGCATGCCCGCGCGGGCCTGATAGCGACGTACCGCGTCGTCGGTCTGGGGGCCGAAGATGCCGTCGGCGGGAATCTCCAGAGCCTTCTGCACCTGGGCGACGAGCGGCCCCTGGCTGCCGAGCTCGAGCGGCAGCCCACCCTCGCGGATCTCGATCGCCCGCTTGGACGGGGTCTCGGCCGCAACCTCGGCTTGCAGGTTGCCGGACACCGCGGCAAAGGCCATCGGCGTGCCCGGTCCAGCCATCGTGGCGGCCGCCACGACCGCCGACACTCCCTTGCGCCGCTTGTGCCCGCGGCGCACGCTCTCCGCCAGCGCTCGGCGATAGCGAGAGCGAGCGAGCGAGCGCTCCCAGTACTCATGTGCAGCCAGATCCCGCTGGGCGGTTGTCATCCGTCACGTCCCCTTCCGTTAGGGCCTACGGGGTTAGCGGACGGGCTCGCGCTCGGAAAGTGCGCTACGCGGACTTGCGTCCGTGACTCGCCCCCGGCGGCCGGGTGAGGCCGCCAAGTGGTTCCCCCGTTCTCCGCACCCGGCGGCGTGGAGACTCGGCGCTTGACTTCTAGTACTGCGTACGACTTCGACTACCTGCAACAACCTCGGGCAGAGAGAGTTGCGCAGCGCAGGCTAGCGGACGGCGCCGAGCCGCTTTACGACTCGGCCGCGCGCCAGTCGGCCGCGTGCGTCCGCTCCTTGGGGAGCAGGTTCGCAAGGAAGCCCAGGCCCACGCCGTACAGCAGCAGTGCCAGCAACGCCGGAATGCCGTGCTGGACCCAGCTGCTGTCGGAGTCGATCAGGTTGGCGAACGGAGCAAGCAGCACGTCGTTTGCGTCGTCGACGACCTCGCGCACGGAGCTGTTCTGAGCCTCGCGCGCGTTCTCCTCGTCGGGAGTCGGCGATACTGGGACGACATCGAGCGCAGCGTTTGATCCACTGAGCTCCCTGTCGAGCGCCTGCTGCTGGGTCTTGGAGCCCTTGTCCATCTCGTCGACCGCGAAGAAGCCAAAACCGAGCAGGACGATCACGGATGTGACGATTGCCACGAGACGTATGAAGGCACCCATCCCCACTACTATCGGCAGCCGTGTGGCGAACCTGACCCCTGCAGGGCGGCCCTGAGCGGATGGATGACGCTCACCGGCGGCTCGTGCACGAGCTGCGCGAGCACGCCCTTGTCCTCGGAGAGGTCACGCTCACGAGCGGCCAGACCGCGCAGTACTACGTCGACGCCAAGCGGGCGATACTGCTGCCGGCCGGCTTCACCGCGCTGGGCGAGCTCGTCAGGGCCGAGGTGGAACGCGTCGGCGCCACGGCGGTTGGGGGGATGACCATGGGCGCGGACCCAGTCGCGTGCTCGGCGCTGGCGGCCGGCGCAGACGTGAAGGCCTTCTTCGTGCGCAAGGACAAGAAGCAGCACGGACTTCAGCGCTGGGTGGAGGGTCCGCTGCTCGACCCCGGCGAGCGCTGCCTGCTGGTGGAGGACGTCGTCACGACGGGCGGATCCACCGTGAAAGCGATCGAGCGGGTTCGCTCGGAGGGTTTCGAGGTCGTTGGCGTCACGAGCGTGCTGGACCGGCTTGCGGGTGGCGGCGAGGCGATCACGGCGGCGGCAAACGGCGCGCCGTATCGGCCGCTCACCACGATCGACGACGTGTATCCGGACCGGCCCTAGCCGGCGGCCAGCCAGGCGTCGATCAGCCGCCTCGCGATCGAGTAGGGCGGCGACAGCTGCACCTCGCTCTCGCCGGCGGCCGCCGCCTCCACCTCCGAGCGCTCGAACCAGCGGACTTCGCAGAGCTCGTCGTCGCCGGGACTCGGAAGCCCCGCCACCGCGATCGCCTCGAACCCGACCATCAGCGAGCTCGGGAACGGCCACGGCTGGGAAGCCACGTAGGCGGCCTTGGCCACCTCCACGCCCGACTCCTCCATCACCTCCCGGCGCACGGCCTCCTCGAGCGTCTCGCCGGGCTCGACAAAGCCGGCGAGCACAGAAAAGCGCCCTTCGGACCAGCGTGCCTGGCGGCCGAGCAGCAGCCGGTCCTGCGCATCGGTCACGCGCACGATCACCACCGGGTCGGTCCTCGGGAAGTGGGTCGCGCCACAAGCGGGGCAGGTGCGCTCGTGCCCGCCATCGTGCGAATCGGTCGCCCCGCCGCAGTTCGCACAGAAGCGGTGGCGCCGGTGCCACGCGAGCAGCGACGCGGCGTACGCGCCGAGGGCGGCTTCCTCGGCAGGGAGGTCGGTCGCCGCCTCGCGCAGCCCGGCCACGCCGCCGCGGGCCGGCTCGGATGCACCGGCATCGATGGCGAACAGCGGCTGCTCGCCCGCGATGCCGAGGAATATCGCGTCCTCGCCGGGTTCCCGCAGCAGCAACCGCCCGTTCTCAACCCAGAGCCCCTGGTCTGAGAAGACGAGCGCGCGCGCTCCCGGCTCGGCGCGCCGCGTGGCGAGCCAGCCGGGATCGCGACGCTCGCCCGCCGCGCGATCGAGCTCCGCGCCGGAGAAGGCCATGCGAGCACGGTCCATGGCGTCAGACTACGAGCCATGACCGGGCACGCTCGGGTCCACGGGCTCGACATCGCCTACGAGCGCTATGGCCAGGGGCCGCCTCTAGTGCTTCTCCATGGCGCCCTGAGCGACAGCAGGTTCTGGCGCCGGCAGCTGGAGGGGCTTGCCGGGGAGTTCACGGTGATGGCGTGGGACGAGCCCGGCGCCGGGCACTCGTCCGACCCTCCAGCGGATTTCACGCTGGCCGACTACGCGGACTGCCTGGCCGAGCTGATCGAGACGCTCAACCTGGCGCCGGCGCACGTGGCGGGGCTGTCCTGGGGCGGCGTTGTCGCGCAAGAGCTCTACGAGCGCGCGCCGCGGTGCGTGGCGTCACTGATCCTGGCGGACACCTACGCCGGCTGGAGGGGCTCCCTCTCCGACGAGGAGTGCGATGCCCGGCTGGCCGCCGCGGGACAGCTCGAGACCCTGCCGCGCGACGAGTTCGCCAAGGCTTACCTGCCGGGGGTGCTGGCAGACGACGCGCCGGGCCACCTGGTCGAGGAGCTCCACACCATGATGCGCGACTTCCACCCGGCGAGCGTGCGAATCGTTGCGCCGCTGATCGCCGCCTGCGACATTCGCGACCGCCTCCCGCGGATCGACGTGCCCACGCTGCTGATCTGGGGCGAGCAGGACGCGCGCTCACCGTTGCGCGTCGCGGAGGACTTTCACGACGCCATTCCGAACTCGCGGCTGGTGGTCATACCGAACTCGGGCCACTGCAGCAGCATGGAGCAGCCCGAGCGCTTCAACGCTGCCGTACGCGAGTTCTGCCTCGCGACCGGCTAAGCCGCGTAGCGCTCTGCCGCCCGGGCCTTCGCCTTGGCCGCCTCGACCTCGCGGTCCTTCGGCGGCGCGGCGGTGACCAGCTCGCCGAGCAGGCGCCCGGAGACCTCGGCAACGGCGTCCACGGCGCGCTCGAAGGCCTCCGCGTTTGCCTGCGACGGCTTGGTGAAACCGCTGATCTTGCGGACGTACTGAAGGGCGGCCGCGCGCACCTCTTCGTCGGTGGCGGCCGGCTCGTAGTTGTAGAGGGAGCGGATGTTGCGACACATGCCTCCCAGGCTACCCACCGAACGCCCCGGGCTGGATTCGAACCAGCGGCCTACCGCTTAGGAGGCGGTCGCTCTATCCCCTGAGCTACCGGGGCGATCAGCGCGAGACGATAGTCGCCTCGCGCTCCTCCAAGCTGGGCCGAAACAGCTCCGCCGAGGCGGCCAGCTCAACCACAAGCTCCTCGATGTCGGCGCTGCGCTCGATCGCGCGCAGGTCGTCCGGGCGACCGCGCGTGACAGCCACTTTGGAGGAGAACAGCTGGCAGCAGTCCTCGTCGGGCAGGATCGAGATGTCATAGGTACCGAGCGTCTTCGCGATCGCCACGATCTCGGACTTGTCGCGGTCGATCAGCGGGCGCAGGAGCGGCAGCTCCGCGGCGTCCTCGACGAGCGCCAGGTTGGGCAGCGTCTGCGAGGCCACCTGGCCGAGCGAGTCGCCTGTGACGAGCGCGTCGGCGCCCAGACGCTCCCCCAGCGCGCTCGCGACCCGCACCATCAGGCGACGCTGCGAGAGCACCTGCAGCGGCCCCGCCCCCGCGGTCGCGAGCCGCCTCTGCGCCTGGCCGAAGGTGATCACGTGCAGGCGTGAGTCGCCCTGAAAGCGGTCGAGGCGGCCCACGAGCGCGTACGCCTTGTAGACGGAGTCGGGCCCGGTGAAGGGACGCCCGGAGAAGTGGACGAAGTCGCAACGCAGTCCGCGCTTCATCATCCGGTGGGCGGCCACCGGCGAGTCGATGCCGCCTGACAGCAGGACGAGAGCGCGGCCGCTCGTCCCGACGGGGAGCCCGCCGGCGCCGCGCAGGCGCTCGGTCGACACGAGGATGTCCTTGTGGTCGACTTCCACGAACACCTCCAGGTCGGGGGACGTGAGGTCTACGGAGAGGCCGAGCCGCAGGCGGACCGCGTCGCCGATCACCCGCGCGAGCTCGATCGAGCGCAGCGCGAAGCCCTTGTCGCGGCGGCGGGGACGAACCGCGAAGGTGCTCCCGGGGCGTCCGCGCAGCAGCTCGACAGCGGCGTCGATCGCCGCCGTGGCGTCGCGCTCGCAGCGAAGCGCCGGTTGGACGACGGCCACGCCCGACAGGTCGAGACAGCGCTCGATCAGGGTCCCCTCGTCCACCTCGCCGCTCACGATGAAGACCCCTCCCCGGTGCCGGATCTCGAGTGGGCCGAGGTCGGCGCACATTCGCCGCAGGTTGCGCTCCAGCGCGCCGACGAACTGGGGCCGGTTGCGGCCTTTCAGGGTCAGCTCACCGAACTTCAGCAGCACGCAGCGCCGCGGTGCCTCCATGTCCAGGAGAAAGTACCGCGCCGGGAGGCCGCCCGGGCGCGAGTCTCTACTCGTCCTCGTACAGCGACTCGCGAGCCAGCTCGGCCCCGCGCGCCCCATACAGGCGAACCTCGACATAGTCGCCGGTGTAGGCGTCGAGCGAGACGAGCGTGAAGCGGTCGTCGACGAGGGTGCACTGGTCGGTCGTCGTCGGGCCGAGCTCGATGGTCGCTGCCACGCCGTTGGGCACGAGCGCGGCGCCCCACACGAGCGTGACGATCCCGCGCCGGCCCTCCGGTCCGCGCCAGTGGCCGACCTCCTCGTCTGAGAGGTCGAGCGTCCATTCGGGGTTCTGCTCCGCCGTCTCCTCGGTGAAGTCGGCCGTGGCGGTGAAGTCTGCCGCCTGGGCGCCCTCGTGCTCCCGGGTGTATGAGACATAGCCGAACCACTCCCCGCCCTCCGCGGGCGCTGTGGCCGGGACGTAGGTCCGCCCGTTCCAGGTGCGGTCCGGAAACCAGACCACGTGAGCGGGATCGAGCTCCGCCTCTGCCGCTCCCGCGAACTGCTCAGCGAGCGCTTCGCCCCAGCGCCCGTAGGGAAGAGGCTCCTGGGGCGGCTCGGCGGCGAACATCGGGACCTGGCGTGGTACGGGCGGCATGGACGACCCCCGAACCTACAGGCTGGCGGCTCGCAGCCGCTCCGCTGCGTCCTCGGGCGCCAGCACGTTCAGATGCACCCCGGTGCCGATCTCGAGCCCGGCGAGCTGCGCCAGCCGGGGCATCACGTCGATTCGCCAGCAAAAGCGCTCGGCGTCGCGAGGCGCGGTACGCACCCACATGTTGAGCGGCGGCAGGCCTCCGAGCACCGCGCCGAGGCGCGAGAGCGCCTCGTGCAGCAACCTCGCCCCGAGCGGGCCGGCGTCGGAGAAGCGCGCCGAGGGCCGGCGCGGGACAACCTGCATGTGGAACGGCACGAGCGCGCCGAACGGGCAGAGCGCGACCGCCTCGGCGTCGATCGCGACGATGCGCTCGCGCCGGCGAACCTCCTCCTGGAGGACGTCCTCGAGCAGGTTGCGTCCCTGGGTGCGGAGGGAGTACGCGGTGAAGCGCTCGCGCTCGCGCGCAACCGCCGCCGGCACGAACGGGAGCGCGTAGAGCTGCGAGTGCGTGTGTGGGAGCGAGGCACCCGCCTCCTTTCCCTCGTTGACGATCACGTGCACGTAGGCGGCGGCCGAGTGGGTGCGCATCCGCTCGCGCCAGACCGCCATCGCCGCCTCGACCTGCTCGGGCGAGACCTCCGCCAGCGAGTGCACGGGGTCGGGTGCGTTGATGATCACCTCGTGCGCGCCGAGGGCAGGTCGTGACGCGAACAGGTCGGGCTCGCCGCGCCCCGCGGCCAGCGGATCGTCGCCCGCCTCGGGCTCACCGGGCGAGAGCGCCGGGAACAGGTTCGGCACCACGCGCACGCGCCACCCCGGCGAATCCGCCCCGCCGCCGTTGTCGCGAACCGCGTAGAGCTCCGGCGGCGTCTGGTCCTCGTGCCCGTCCGCGAACGGGTCGCGCTCGCGGTCGATCGGTGCCCGCCGAGCGGGGTCGAGCCAGGCGCCGGGCCGCCTGCCGCGGTCGCCGGCCACGATCACGCGCAGGCCCGAGAGCGGATCGATGCGCAGCTCGGTCACAGGAGCTTCTCCATCGCCACGTGCTCGATGCCCTCCTCGGTGAACCGTGCTCCGCGCTCGGCGTAGCCGTTCTCGCGGTAAAGCCGCGCGGCGTAGGTCTGGGCGTGAAGCGCAATGCGGTCGGCGCCCTGGCGAACCGCGACGCGGTCCGCCTCCTCGAGGATGGCGCCCGCGACGCCTTGGCCGCGCAGATCCGGTTCTACCGCCAGCCGGCCGAGCCGTGCCACGTTGCCGCGTAGGAGCAGGCGGCAGGTCCCGATTACGCGCCTCTCGGCCACGGCGACGATGTGGGTGCTCTCCGGGTCGCGGCCATCGCGGTCGGCCTCGACCGACACGCCCTGCTCCCCGCAGAAGACGCGCTCGCGCAGATCGAGGGCGGCCTGGACCTCCTCGTCGTTCTTTGCCGGCCGTACGTCCAGAACGTCAGCGAGCGTACTTGTCGATGTCCTCGGCGAGCGCGGCCTCGCTCGCGTAGCCGCCCTGGTGGACGAACGCGAGGTCGCCGCGCGGGTCATAGAAGGCGGTTGTGGGGAACGCCTGCACGCCGTTGAATGAGGCGGCCACCTCGAGATCGGGGTCCTTGAAATGAGGGAAGGGCACCGGGTAGTCGGCCAGGAAGTCGCGCGCATCGCCGTCGTTGTCGCTGGAGTTCACCCCTACGAACACCACCTGGCCGTCGCGCTTCTTCGCCTGGCTTTCGAAGAACGGGAACTCCGCGCGGCAGGGCCCGCACCACGAGGCCCACTTGTTGACCACCACCGGGGTGCCCTTCTGCTTTGCGACGTAGGCCTCGAAGGCGTCGCGGCCGCCGTCGATGAAGCGCGCGTTTTCGCCTTCCTGCGGCGGGGCCGGCGAGGGCGCGTCGTCCGAGCCCCCGCAGCCCACGAGGGCGATTAGGGCCAGGCCGACTGCGAACAGACGCATTCGTCACAGCTTGGCAGACCGGTTTTGCCGCCAGTACTCGACTCGGCCGAGTGGGCGCGGATACTGTTCTTCTTCGCTGTGTGCTGTAATAGGGTGACGCCGAACGCCCCCTGGGCTCTCGGCGCCCTCGCCGCTTGACGGGACTCTGAGAGCGGCGAGTACGACGGGCGGGCCCCGCAGACACCGAGACGGGCCCCTTTTCCTCCGGCGACGCTCGGCCCGTTCATCTTCCCCCATCAAGAACGCCTCAAGGTGGCTGAGACAACCTCTGCTCTCGCTGATGCGCCGGTTTCCGGCGACGCCCTCGCACGTGCCGAGGAGTTCGCGCGTGAGAGCTTCGTGCTGCCCGGCGAGGATCCGGCGTTCGCGCTGGCCGAGGACACGGCCCGGCGGGCAGCGCTCGACGCCGCGCTCGAGGAGCTGGAGGGGGGCCGGCACGAGCCCTCTGTGGAATGGCGACGCGATTACTCGTTGCTGCTCGGCCTGGAACGCCTGCTCGTGCAGGAGGAGCCGCACCTCGCGGACGGCACGCTGCTCAACCCGCACCAGGTCGATGCGCTGTCGGGCACCCTGATCGCGCTGATCTCGGAGATCGAGGAGGACCTGCGGAGCGGCAATGGCCGCCGGCAGGCGGCCGAGGAGCTCCATTCGGGCGAGGTCGAGATCGAGGGCGACGAGCTTCCCGATGAGGAGCCGCTCGACTGGGACCCGGCCGAGGAGGCCGAGGAGGAGGCGGCCTCGGATGCGATCGCAGAAGATCCGGGAGCCGACCGCCGCTTCTGGTTCGAGCACGCCACCGGCGCGGGCAAGACGGTCGCCGCGCTCGGCTTCGTTGAGGCCTCGCGAACCGGCGGCATTCTGATCCTCACCCACCGGCGCAACCTCGTCGACCAGTTCCTAGGCGAGCTGCGCACCCGCGGCTACAAGAACCGCATCTCATCCGCCCTCCTCAAGACCGCGGCGAGCGGCGAACCGCCCGCCGGCGGCCCGGTGACGGTCGAGACCTACCAGTGGTTCGTGCGCAACGCCGGGAAGGTCTCGGACGTCTACACGATCGTCATCTGCGACGAGGCGCACACCGCGCTCGGAGAGAAGACGAGCGCGGCGATCCGCCAATGGACCGGTCCCGTGTTCCTCGGGATGACGGCCACCGGTGCGCTGATCGCCCGCCACGTCACCGACCTCTTCCCCACGCAGACCTCGCGCTTCGACCTGGCCCAGGCGGCTCGCCGTGGCGTGATTGCCCCGCTGCGCTGCGTGCGCATCCCGCCAGGCGTAGGGGTGCGCTCGATCGCCAACGTGCCGCTGCGCCGCGGCGAGGTCGACCAGGACTTCGACCAGGAAGAGCTGGCCAAGCTGCTCGACCAGGCGCCGTTCAACCTGGCCGTGGCCGACCTCTACAAGACGCGCTTCAGGGACCTGCCCGGCGTCGTCTACTCCGCGGGCGTCAAGCACGCCCACAACGTCGCGAAGGCATTCAGGGACGCGGGCATGAAGGCCAAGGCGGTGTCGGGCGAGACGCCCAAGCGCGAGCTGGCGCGCACGCTCGCCGACTACGAGCGCGGAGAGATCGACGTCCTCGTGAACGCGATGCTGCTGGCCGAGGGCTGGAACTCGCCGCGCGCCACCGTCTGCATGCATCTCGCCCCCACGGCGTCCAAGCGGATCTATCAGCAGCGGGTCGGGCGCGTGACGCGCCGCACACCGGGCAAGGAGGCGGGGATCGTCGTGGACTTCGTCCATCCGGCCACGCCCAACGACGACCCGGTCGTGACCCTGCACTCGCTGCTCGACCGCGACGTCTACCGCGGCGGCGCGATCGTCGTAGGCCCCGTGCGCCGCGGCCGCGGCCGCCGCCTGCGGGTGGAGCGGCGCGTTGTCCCGGTGACCGCCGACGAGAACCGCCGTGCGCAGGTGTTCGAGCGCGAGCTGTGGCGGATCGCCGTGGAGCACCTCAGCTGGGGCGAGCAGCAGGCCTGGGCAATGCTGGCCGGCGCGCGCGTGGCGGCCAACAACTGGCGTCGCGCCAAGGCGATGTTGCACTTCGACGCCACCGGCGAGCTGCGCCGCGTCTTCCTCGTTACCTGTCTGCGCCGGAATCGCAATGCCCAGTTGCGCCTGCGGGCGCTCGGCGAGGTCGGCAACCTGCGCGACCCCGAGGCCTTCGACGATGCCGTCGAGATCCTCGGCGGCTGGACGCGCGAGGAGCGCCGCGAGGGCGTGAAGGTGCTGCTGCAGTCGCTGACCGAGCGGCAGATCGGGCGCCGCGACCAGGCCGCCCGCTGGCTCTGGCACCTGGCCGAGTACTCGCGCGAGGTGCACGAGGAGTACGCGGTCCAGCGGTGGCCCGAGACCAAGCGGCTGCTCGGCCTGCTCGTGAACTCCGCGGGGGCGGCACATGCGCGCAACGCCCGCCGCCTGGTTCAGGCGGCCCGCAAGCACGATCGCCGGCTGTCCGCGGCTCTGCTCGCCGCGGCCCTGGCTCACACCCCGGAGGCCCAGCAGGTTCTCGACGGGGCGCGCATGCGAATGGCGCGCAAGCCGAGCGCGCTTGCGCGCGAGCTGCTGAAGAACTTCCCGAAGGGCAAACGCCGCCGCGGTGGGCGGCGGCGCCGCAAGAAGGGCGCCGGCGACAGCGAGGGGGTGGACGTGGACGTGCAGTTCATGCAGGACCAGGAGACGCCCGGAGAGCAGGACGCCCCGGGCGAGGAGCAGGACGCGCCCGGCGAGCCGGAGGACGACCGCGGCGAGGACGATGAGGTGTCTCCGGCAAAGCCCAAGCGCTCACGCTCGCGCTCGCGGCGCCGACGCGGCTCCTCAGCCGCGGCGAAGGCCCGCCGGACGGCCGCCGAGGAGGACTCGGACAAGCCGGTCAAGGATCCGGCCACCGAGCCCGAAGAGCGCGACGCGGCCTGACTCAGCGCAACAGGTGGACCTCGCCGGCGTCGAGCGAGACCCGGCCCGACGCCGTATCGACGAGCAGGGCGCCCGTATCGTCCACGCCGGCGGCCGCACCGCTGCCCTTCGACCAGCGCACCTCCTGACCCAGGAGCGCATCGCGCGAGCGCCAGGCGTGGAGGACGTCGGAGGTGGGGCGATCGAGCCAGCGATCGAGGCTGACCAGCAGTTCCCCGAGCACCTCCTGAGCGCCGATCTCCGAGCCCTCGAGGCGCAGCGAGGTGGCGGTCTCGCGCAGCTCTGGCGGGAAGGCTTCGGTGGCGACGTTGAGCCCGATGCCGAGGACCGCCCAGCCCTCCTGGGGTCGTCCCTCCACCAGAATGCCGGCGACCTTGCGCCGCCCGATCCAGATGTCGTTGGGCCACTTGATCGCGGCGGGCAGCGGCAGCGCCTCGCAGACCGCCACCGCGGCGGCGAGCGGCAGCCCCTCGTGGAGCTCGCGCACGACGACGGACATCAGGATGGCGGCGCGCGGCGGGGCGGTCCAGATCCGTCCCTGGCGCCCGCGGCCGGCGGTTTGCTCGTCCGCGGTGACAAGTGTGCCGTGCGGCGCGCCGAGCGCGGCGAGCTCGCGCGCGCGCTCGTTGGTCGAGTCAGTGCGGCGCAGGTGGACCCGCGGCCGGCCGATCATCGCGGGCGCAGGCGGACCTCGGCATCCGGCTTCACGCCGAGCGTGCCGGCCGCGTCGCCGCGGTTGATCGCCACGGCGAGCGTGCGGTAGGCGTCCTCGTATACGAGCAGCTCTCCGGGCCGCACGTCGGCGAAGGTCTGGGCGTAGGTGGCCAGATAGCGCTCACCCGCCGCCTCGATCTCAACCGTCGCGCCGAGCTTGATGTCAGTGCCGGCCATGTCGTCGTGGTCGAGATCGAGACTGACGTTTCCGAAGCGGTCCACCACCAGCGCATGGGCCACCAGCGCGCCGTCCTCGGTCCGCGGCTCGGGCAACGCGACCACGGCGAGCTCGGCCGGGTCGAGCGGGTCGCCGGCGTCGGCCAGCTCCGCTCCCCTGGCCAGGTGTGCGGCCACCGGGGCGAAGATGTCGCGGCCGTGGAAGGTCGCCGAGACCGGCTCGAGCCGGTGGGGCGAGCGCGTGATGTCCACGGCCAGGTCGACCCCGCCGCAGCGCTCCCAGGCCAGGCTGAGTAGGCCGTTGTCCGGGCCGACGAGGATGCGCCCGTCCCCACTGCGCAGCGCGATGGCACGCCGCTCGGTGCCCACCTGCGGGTCGACCACCGCCACGTGCACCCCGGCCGGCATGAACGGGAGCGTGTTGCGCAATACGAGCGCGCCCTGGCGGACGGCGTAGCGCGGCAGCCCGTGGGTGATGTCGACGATCTGCGCCTCCGGGTGGATGCGCCGGATGACCCCGTGGCAGACCCCGACGAAGTCGTCGTCGCGCCCGTAGTCGGTCAGCAGCGTGACGATCACGGCCTCACATCCTCCACGATCGACGCGATCAGGCCGTCCAGGTCGTGCCTGGGGGCCTCCACGTGGGGCTCGATCCCGCGCTTGTGCAGCGTCGCGCTCGTCACAGGACCGATCGACACCACGCGCGCGGCCCCCACCTCGCCGCCTCCGTCCAGGAAGAAGCCGACGGTGGAGCTCGAGGTGAATGTCACGTGGGTGGCGCGCGCCAGGCTCTCGCGCTGGGACTGGGAGAGCGGCTCGGCAACCGTGTCGTAGAGCGCGAGCAGCTCGACCTCGGCGCCGCGCTCGCGCAGCCCGTCGGGCAGCACGTCCCGCGCCTCGGCGGCTCGCGCGACGAGCACCCGCCGGCCCTCGAGCGGCTCGCCCTCAAGCGCCTCGAGCAGACCCTCGGCCACGAAGCGCTCGGGGACGAAGTCCGCCTCGATACCGGCCGTTCGCAGGGCGGCGGCGGTCCCCGGTCCGATCGCCGCCACCTTCACGCCGGCCAGCGCACGGGCGTCGAAGCCGCCGCGCGCGAGCGCCTCGAAGAACAGGCGGGCGCCGTTGGGGCTCGTCACGCAGATCAGGGCGAGGCCGTCGAGCAGGGGGAGAGTCACGGGGCGCGCTTCGATGCGGATGGCGGGAGTCTCGAGCACCTCGGCGCCCAGGTCGCGCAGTCGGGCGGCGAGCTCGCTGGCCTGCGCGCGCGCCCGCGTGACCGCCACCACCTGGCCGTGCAGGGGGCGAAGCTCGAGCCATGCGAGTCGGTCGCGCAGGGCGGCGACGGGGCCGATAAGGGTGATCGCCGGCGGGCGTATGTCCGCATCCACCACGCGACCGGCGATGTCGGCGAGCGTCCCGGTCACCGTGCGCTGATCCGGAAGGGTGCCGCGCGCCACCACCGCGGCCGGCTCGTCAGGCGGGCGCCCGGCTGCCGTCAGGCGCTCGGCGATCAGGGGGAGGTTCTTGATGCCCATGTAGAACACGAGCGTTCCGGGGAAGCGCGCGAGCGCGCCCCAGTCGAGGGCCGAGTCCTCCTTCGCCGGATCCTCGTGGCCGGTGACGAACGCGATGGCCGACGCCTCGTCGCGGTGGGTGCCGGGGATGCCGGCGTAGGCCGGGGCCGCCACTCCGGCAGTCACGCCGGGCACCACCTCGAAGGGCACGCCGGCGGCGGCGAGAGCCTCGGCCTCCTCGCCTCCGCGGCCAAAGACGAACGGGTCGCCGCCCTTGAGGCGGACCACCCGCTTGCCTTCCCCGCCGAGCTCCACGAGCAGCTCATTGATCTGCTCCTGCTCCATCGCGGCCGCGCCCGGCTGCTTTCCGACGTAGCGAAGCTCGGCGCCGTCACGCGCGCCGTCGAGAGCTCCAGGCGGAATGAGCCGGTCGTAGAGGACCGCGTCGGCGCCGGCGATCAGCTCGAGCGAGCGGCGCGTCATCAACCCGGGATCACCAGGCCCGGCCCCGACCAGGTAGACGATGCCGCTCTTCACCCGTGCAACGCTAACCGGCCAGGGCCATGCGCTCGGCCTCCGCCAGCAGCTCGGCCACGCCCGCGCTGCGCAGGCGCTGTGCGGCCGCGAGACCCAGAGCGCGCGGGTCGTCGGGCAGGCCCTCGACCTCGTCGCCGATCCAGTGCGAGCCGTCCGGCAGGCCGGCGAACGCGGCCAGCGCCAGTGCGCCCTCGCGCGCCACAGCGTGGGCGCCGATGGGCGTGTGGCAGGTGGCCTCGAGCGCCACCACGAGCGCGCGCTCGGCGGTCAGCGCGGTGAGCGCGGAGGCGTCGGTGAGCGAGGCGGCCTCGCCGGCCTCTCCCTCGCGCCCCTCCAAGAGCAGGCAGCCCTGCCCGGGCGCCGGGACGAGCTCGGTCAGGGGCGCGCCCTCGTGGCCGCGGCCGAGCCGGTCGAGCCCCGCCTGGGCGAGCACGATGGCGTCGAAGTCTCCGTCGGCCAGCCGGCGCAGCCGTGTGTCCACGTTGCCGCGCAGCTCGCGGATCTGGAGGTCGGGGCGCAGGGCCAACAGCTGCGCGCGCCGGCGTACGCTGGCGGTGCCCACGACGGCTCCCTCGTCGAGCTCGTCGAGGGAGGGCGCGCCGCAGAGCGCGTCGCGCGCATCGGCGCGCTCGGGCACCCCGACGATCGCCAAGCCGGCCGGCAGCTCGCCCGGGACGTCCTTTGCCGAGTGCACCGCGAGGTCGATCTCGCCGGCGAGCAGAGCCGTCTCGAGCTCCTTGACAAAGCGCGACTTGTCATCGTGCGAGCCGCGGTCGCCCGCGGTTGAGATGGGCACGAGGCGGGCGTCCGGCAGGCGTCCGGCGACCAGCTTCGCCTGGGCCAGCGCCAGCGCGCTGGCGCGCGTGCCGAGCCTGATCACGCCCGCCGGCGGCGGGCGTCGAGCCGGGTGACCTCTGCCGAGGGCGCCTCGTCGTGCGGCGCGAGGGCCGCCTCCAGGCCGAACAGCTCGCGCAGCGCGTGCACGTAGCGGTAGGACGACTGCTCGGCGGCGGCGTCCTTCAGCCGCAGCGTCGGCTCGTGGAGCAGCCGCGAGGCCACCGCCCGGGCCATGGCTTCGAGCCGCTCGCGATCGGCGACCGAGAGCGACTCCCAGCGCGCCTCGTTCTCGCGCAGCACCTGATCGACCACGTCGTCGGCGCGGCGGCGCAAGGCCGAGATGGTGGGAACTACGTCGAGCGAGTCGAGCCAGCTCTCGAAGCGCTCGACCTCCTCGCGCACCAGCACGAGCGCCTCTTCGGCCTCGGCCTCGCGCGCACCGAGGTTGCGGGTCACCTCGCGCTGCAGGTCGTCCATGTCATAGAGCGCGATTCCGGGGCAGTCGCGCACGCTCGGCTCGATGTCGCGCGGTACGGCCAGGTCGATCAGAACGAGTGGCCGGCCCATGCGAGACGCGGCGACGAATTGGAGCTCCTCGCGCCCCACGATCTGATGTGGTGCGCCGGTCGAGCTGACGACGATGTCGGCCTTCTCGAGCTCGACGGGCAGGTCGTCGAACGAGATCGCCCGGCCCCCGAAGCGCTGAGCGAGCCCAAGCGCACGGTCGTAGCGGCGGTTGGCCACAAACAGCGCCTGGACGCCGCGGTCTCGCAGCGCCCGCGCGGTCAGCTCGGCGTTGTCGCCCGCGCCGATCACGAGCACGCGCCGGTCGGCGAGTGTGCCGAGGAACTCCATGGCGAGCTGGACCGCGACGCTCGACACAGACACGTTCGAGCGCGCGATGCCGGTCTCCGTGCGGACGCGCTTGCCGGCGCGAAGCGCGTCCCTGAAGAGGCGGTTGGAGACCGGGCCGCTCACGCCCTCGACGAGCGCCATCTCGTAGGCCCGCTTGACCTGCCCCTGTACCTCGGCCTCGCCCACGATCATGGAGTCGAGTCCGCTCGTCACCGCGAAGAGGTGGTGCACCGCGGCGGCTCCGCGCAGGGAGTAGAGCGATCCGAAGAGCTCAGTGGGGCGCAGCCCCGCCTGGCGCGACAGGATCGCCAGCGCGACGTTCTCGGCCTCGACCGGGTCGCCGGTGACCAGGTAGAGCTCGGTGCGGTTGCAGGTGAAGAGCGCGACGGCCTCATGCACGGCCTCGTGCTCGGTCAGCTCCGCGAGCACCCGGGCCGCGCGGCCCGAGGGAAGCGCCAGCTTCTCGCGCAGCGGCAGGGGAGCGGTCTTGTGGTTGGCGCCGAGGGCCAGCAGCTCGCCGGTCACTCGTCCTCCTCCGCCATGCTGGTCAGCTCGCGGTCGATGCGCGCGATCTTCGCACCGATGATCGCCACGTACACCACGATCAGGGTCACGAAGACGGCGTATGCGCCCGCCACGTACTTGCCCGCCTCGTCAAGCGGCAACGCGGGCATCGAGCCTCCTGCGGATCTTCTTGAGTTGCATCGACGCGTGCTTGGCCGTCAACTCGAGCTTCCAGAGCGTCACGAACAGCAGCGTCATGGCAAGCAGCGAGACGAGGAACGTGAGCCGCATCTCGCCGGGCAGGCTGCCGCCCGTCTGAGAGAGAACCCGTGGGTGGGTGAAGGCCTCGGCCATCCGCACCGCGACGAAGTTGAGCGGAACGAAGGCGCCGGCGGCGATCGCGAACACCGACGAGTAGCGCGCCTGGCGATCCGGGTCCTCGATCGAGAAGCGCAGCGGGTAGTAGACGCAATAGAGCAGGAAGACGACCAGGAATGAGACCAGCACCGGCTCGTCCCAGACCCACCAGTGGCCCCAGGACGCCTTGGCCCAGATCGCCCCGGTGACGAGCACCCCGAGGCCGAGGATGATCGACAGGTGGATCGCGACGTACGACCGCATATCCCAGGAGGGATCGCCCGACCGAAGGTGTTTGATCGCCATCACGCCGCCGGCCACGAAGCCGCCCAGCGCCACGATCGCCAGCGGCACGTGCACGTAGAAGATCTTCTGGACGAAGCCCTGGTCGGCGTCGAGCGGAGCGTAGAAGAAGACAAGCACCATCGCCGCCGCGAGCGACACCACGGTGGCCGCCGACAGTGGGCGCAGGCCCTTGGAATACATCAGTCCTCGAGCAGGAAGTCGAAGACGGCGATGGAGAGAAGCACGAAGACCACATCGTAAAGAGTGAGAAGTGCAAGCCAGCGCCCCAGGTCCTCCGGTCCCTGTTCTTGGCGCAGAAGCGGCTCGGTCGCCTGGGCGCAGGAGATCAGCACCGGTACGAGCAGCGGCAACAGCAGAAGCGGCACGATCAGCTCGCGGGCGCGGGTCTCGGCGGCCAGCGCGGCCACCAGCGCCCCCACCGAAGCGATGCCGAGGTTGCCGAGCAGCAGGATCAGCGGAAGCTCGGGCAGCGCGCCGCCCAGCCCGGGGCCGAGCAGCAGCAGCCCGAACGCGGGCACCGCCACCAACTCGACCGCGACGAGAAACAGAAACAGCGCGCTCGCCTTGGCCACGAACAGGGCCGTGCGGTCGACCGGGGCGAGCAGGAGCGCGTCGATGCCCCCCTGTTCGCGCTCGGCGGCGAACAACCGCGTGACGCCGATGACGGCGGCCAGCAGCAAGGTCACCCAGAGCACGCCCGAGGCGAGCTCGCCGTCGAGTGAGTCGCGGTCGAGCCCGAAGTGAAAGAGCACGTATACGGTGAGCGCGAACAGCGTCATGGCCGGTACTGACTCCTTGGTGCGCAGCTCGAGCAGCAGGTCCTTGCGGAGGATCGCGCGAGCGGGGCGGATCACGCGTAGATCTCCTCGCCCTGCGCGAGCTGGCGCCCCTGGCGCAGGCGCAGAACCGAGTCGGCCTCGGCGAGCGCAGTCTTGACGTCGTGGCTCACGAGCACGCGCGTGCAGCCGGAGACGCGGCCGATGAGCGGTTCCAGCCGGCCGGCCGCTTCTGGATCCAGGTTGGCGCGCGGCTCGTCAAGCAACAGCAGCTCGGGCTCGTGAAGCACGGCCCGCGCCACCGCGAGCCTCTGCACCATGCCGCGCGAGAGCTCGCGCACCGGGTCGTCGGCACGGCGCTCCATGCCCACCGCCTCGAGCAGCTCGTCGATCCGCGCCGGCGCCACACCGTGCAGGCGCGCGTGGTAGCGCAGGTTCTCGCGCCCGCTCAGGTCGCGGTAGAGCAGCGGCTCGTGACCGAGGTAGCCCACCCGTCCCGGCAGCTTCCAGCGCTCGCCGGGTAGGTCTGCGCCGAGCACCCGGGCCCGCCCGCCGTGAGGGCGCAGCAGGCCGGCGAGCACTCGCAGCAGCGTGCTCTTACCGGCCCCGTTGCCGCCCAGCACCGCGAGCGTCCGGCCGGTCTCCACGCGAACGCTGACGCCGGCGAGCGCGACCCGCTCGCCGTACCGCCGCTCAAGGCCGTCGAGCTCGATCGCCGCCACGCTTGGAGCCTATGCGTGAGCGCCCGGCTCGGCCGGGTGCGCAGCGATGATCCTATGCTGCCGCTGATGGCGCGGCTGATCGGGATCAACCACGTGGTTCTCGAAGTCGGAGACCTTCAGCAGGCATTGGATTTCTACGGCCGCCTGTTCGACGCCGACCTGCGCGGCCGTGTTCGCGGCATGGCCTTCATCGACATGGGCGACCAGTTCCTCGTGCTGGCCGAGGGCCGCACGCAGGCACCGGACGAGGGGCGCCACTTCGGGCTCGTGGTGGATGACCTCGAGGATGCGCGGCAGCGGCTGGAGCAGGCTGGAGCCGAGTTGCTGCCCTCGCGCGGCCTGGACTTCCGCGACCCGTGGGGCAATCACGTGCAGGTGGTGCAGTACTCCGACGTGCAGTTCTCCAAGACCGCCAAGGTACTCGCCGGCATGGGCCTGGCGGGGCTCGAAAAATCGGCGACGGCCCAGAAGGAGCTGCGCGAGAAGGGCTTGCTCGGCTAGTCGCGCTCGAGCGTCTGCGCCGCGTGCTCCAGCGTGGGCTCGACGACCGGCCACGACTGGTCGATCGCCTTGGGGTTGCCGGGGAAGTTCACGATCAGGGTGCGGCCGCGCACGCCTGAGACGCCGCGCGTCAGGATCCCGAGCGGGGTGTGCTGTCGGGAGTCGGCCCGGATCGCCTCGGCGTAGCCGGGCGCCTCGCGCTCGATCGCGGCCAGCGTCGCCTCGGGGGTGACGTCGTCGGCCGTCAGGCCGGTCCCGCCAGTGGTGAACACGAAGCGCACCCGGTCGTGGTCGGCCAGGCGCTTCAGCACGGCCAGGATCTGCTCGCGGTCGTCGGAGACCACCTCGTGCGAGACCTCCAGCCCCGCCTCCCGGCACAGCTCGGCCAGCCGCGGGCCTGAGCGGTCCTCGCCCTCCCCGCGCGCGAGGCTGGTGGAGACCGTCACGATCGCGGCCCTCATCGCACGCCGGCTGCCATGTGGGCCTCGTCCAGCGTCGCGAACTCCTGGAGGCTGATGGCCTCACCGTGCTCGAAGGTCCACAGGTGCACCTCGCGACGCGAGGTCTCGATGCCGCTTGCCGCGCCTCGTACCCGGTGCTCGACCACGAGGATGATCCGGTCCTCGCTCACCTCGACCTCCTCGACGATCTCGGTCTGCACCTTGTCGAAGATCTCGAACAGCTCGCGCGTGTACTCGAGCGCCGCAGCGGGTGGCATGCGAGCCGAGGCATCGATCTCGTCCGCCGACGCGGTCCATTCGAAGCGCGGGTTCTGCCTGCCGAGCCGGCGCAGCTCGTCCAGGTCGCGCGAGCGCATCGCGCCATACAGGCCCCGGACCGTCTCCATGGGATCGACGGTCAAGGCTCTCTCCGCCAGTCGTGCCGACCACCCGACTTCTCGAGCAGCACGACCTCGGCGATCTCCACCCCGCGCTCCAGGCCCTTGACCATGTCGTAGACGCACAACGCCGCCACGGACGCCGCCGTCAGCGCCTCCATCTCGACGCCGGTCTGGGCGCTCGTCCGCGCCTCGGCTTCGATCTCCACCTGCTCGGCGGCCAGCGAGATGCGCACGTCGACATAGGAGAGCGCCAGCGGGTGGCAGAGCGGGATCAAGTCCGCCGTGCGCTTGGCCGCCATGATGCCGGCAATACGCGCGGTCGCGACCACGTCGCCCTTGGGCGCGTCGCCGCGGCGGACCGCGTCGAGGGTCTCGCTCGACATCCGCACGACCGCCCGTGCAACCGCTCGGCGGTCGCTCACCTGCTTTGACCCCACGTCGACCATCCGGGCGCTCCCGGCGGAGTCGATGTGTGTGAGGTCGTCAGGCAGGTTGATGGGTCCGCTGGGCGGCGGCGATCAGGTCGCGCACCGCGTGATCGTCACCGCGGCGGAGCAGCTCGACCGGGTCGGGCTCCCCGTCCACGATCGACTCGAAGAAGGCCTTGCGATCCTGATAGGTCGGCAGAGTGCCCTTGGCCCAGCCGCGGACCTCGTTGAGCATGATCGCCAGACGCGCGTACGGCTCCCCGTACTCGTCGGCGATCTCGTTGCGGATGCGCTTGGCCAGCGCGGGAGAGGCGCCGGCCGTGGAGATGGCGATCGCCAGCGGACCGGTGCGGACGACCGCCGGGAGGATGAAGTTGCACAGCGGCGGGACGTCGACGATGTTCACGAGCATCGCCCGGCGCTCGGCGTCCTCGTAGATCGCGATGTTGACCTCGGTGTCGTCGGTCGAGGCGACCACCATGAACGCCGCCTCGAGGTCTGGCGGACCCGCGTACTCGCGCCGCTCCCAGCGGATCGAGCCCTCCCGCGCGAGCTCTTGGAGCGGCTCGATCGCGTCGGGGGAGATCAGCGTGACGTCGGCGTCGCAGGCGAGCAGGCCCTCGACCTTGTCGAGCCCGATCTGGCCCCCGCCCACCACCAGGCAGCGCCGCCCGCTGAGCTTCAGGCACGCGATGTAGAAGGGGATGTCGAGCATCCCCTGAACGCAGGACTGGTCGCAGACTCTCCTGCGAAACTGGCAGACGCATTCCTTGCCGGCGTAGGCCTGGGCGGGCACGCGTGAAAGTCTATGCGCCGTCGAGGCCCAGCCTGTGTGCAACGGCGCCCGCCTCGCCGCGGCTGCTGACGTCGAGCTTTGCCAGGATCCGCGACACATGCACGCTGGCGGTCTTGCTGCTCATGAAGAGCTCCTCGCCGATCTGACGGTTGCTGCGTCCGGCGGCGACCAGCTCCAGCACCTCGCGCTCTCGCGGCGTCAGGCCGAAGGGGTCGTCGGGCGCGGCTGACACCGGCCCGTCGTCAGCCGCCAGCTCCACGCGGGTGCGGCGGGCGAGCTCGGCACAGGCCTCGCGCAGCGGCTCGGCGCCGCAGTCGAGTGCGATCTCGTGAGCCTCGCGCAGCGCCGGCGCTGCGTCCGAGCGCGCGCCGCCGGCGCCGAGGACGGCCTCGGCCTCGCGCATGCGGGCATACGCCACAGCGAGCACATTGCCGATCGGCCGCGAGAGCGCGGCGGCGTGCCTCCACAGGTCCGGGTCCGAGCGCCCTTCCAGACGGGACTCCTCGGCCGCCAGGACGGCGACGTCGGCGACGATCTGCGGAGCCGGCGTGCCCTGGGTTCCGGCCCTGCTCGCGACCTCACGCGCGCGCTGCGTCAGCTCGCGTGCGGCTCCCACCGCGTCCTCCTCGGCCTCCGAGTCGTGCGACGCGCGCGCCCGCTCGGCGGCGTCCGCCTCTGCCCGCAGTGCGGCCAGGTACAGCTGACCGGCGTAGAACGCGTACTCCTCACTGCCCGCCATCAGGCCGCGCGCGTCGCTCACGGCTCGCCGGACCGTATCGATGTCGCCGTCGCGTTCGGCCAGATCGACCACGCGGGCGTAGATGGGCGCGACCCACATCGCTCCCGAGGCGCGGCGCATCAGCTTGCGCGCCTCGGCCACGTTGCCTTCCGCTTCGCCGAAGCGGCCGAGCATGATGAGCACTCGCGCGCGCACCTCGTGTGCAAGTCCGGCCGGCACTCCTGTTGCGCCATGGTTGAGTGCCTCGCGGGTCAGCTCATCCGCCTCGGCGAGCCTGCCTAGTCGCGTGCAGCGGTGGGCCGCCTCGGCCAGCAGGAACGAGCCGTGGCTACGCGCCATGCCCGCTTCGCGCGCCTTCCGGGCCCCTTCGAGCGCCAGCCCGATCGCCTCCTCCACCCGTCCGGCCTGATCGAGCACGTCAGAGAGATTCACGTAGGCGCGGTGGATGTGGTCCATCTCGCCGAGCTCCTGCTCCAGGGCGAGCGAGCGACGTAGGAGCTCGACTCCTTCGTCGCGCCCGCCGAGGGTCGCGATGTCGACGCCGAGCGTGTTGAGCGCATGCGCCTCGACGTCTCGAGCGCCGACCGCACGGGCGATCTCGATGGCCTCGCGAGCCAGTTCGGCTGAGTCGCCGGGGTGCCCATTGAGCATGAGAACCTGGGCCCGCGAGGCAACCACGTGGGCCCGCTCGGCGCTGGGGGGCTCGGCCGGCATCAGCTCTACGGCCAGCTCGTACTCGTCCTCGGCCTCGCGGTCGCGCCCGCTCGACCACAGATAGCGGCCGAGTCGCTCGTGCACCAGAGCCGCGGCAACCGGCTCTGCCTCAGGGTCGAGCAGGTCCGCGGCGCGCCGAGCCAGCGCTACCGCCCTGTCGGTCTCACCGGCGAGGTAGCGGGTCTCGGCGGCCCGGCGCAGGAGCTCCACCAAGGTCGTGCCCGCGGTTTTCTCCGGCGCCCCGACCCTCTCCCACAGGTCGAGCGCTCGCTCCAAATGCCGGGCGGCCTCGGCCGGCGCGCGCATCCGCTCGGCTGTGGCCGCCGCGCCCACAGAGGCACGCAGGGCGTGCGGGAGCTCATGCGCCTGGGTCCAGTGCCAGGCCAGCTCGGCCTCCGCTCCCACGGTCTCCGCCGAGAGCGAGGGGGCTCCCTCCAGCGCCTCCGCGAGCCGCACGTGGAGCCCGCCGCGTTCGCCCGGCAGCAGGTCCTCGTAGACCGCCTCGCGCATTAGCGCGTGCCGGAAGCCATAGCTCTCGCGGTCCGCCTTCTGAACGAGCACGTGGTTGGTCACCGCTTCGCGCAGCCCTTCCATGAGCTGGGACTCGGATGAGGTGGAGACCTCGGCCAGCAGGCCATGCGTCACCGCGCACCCGGAGGCAGCCACCGCCTTCAGCAGGTCCTGTGTCGCGGGTGCCAGCGCTTCGACCCGCACCATGAGCGCGTCGCGCAGCGTGTCCGGAAGGGCGCTGCCCGCCCCGCCCTCCGCCGCCGCCAGGAGCTCCTCGACGAAGAAGGCATTGCCTTCCGTGCGCTCGAAGAGGTCGTCGATGGCGGTCGCGTCGGGCGGGGTGTCCAGGATGCCCGTGAGCTGAGCCGTCAGCTCGAGTCGCGAGAACGGTTTCAGGTCGATGCGCTCCACTTGATCGACGCGCTCCATCTCGGCCAGGAAGGGGCGAAGGGGGTGGCGGCGGTGCAGTTCGTCCGAGCGGTAGGTGGCCACCACCACGAGGCGCTCGCCGCGGGTGGCGCGGCAGAGAAAGGAGAGGAAGTCCCGAGTAGAGCGGTCGGCCCAGTGGAGGTCCTCGATTACCAGCACGAGCGGCAGGTCTTGGCCCAGCCGGCCGAACAGGGTCAGCAGGAACTCGAAGAGCCGCGCCTGGGCGAACTCCTCGTCACCCGGGGACGGCTGAGCGTCGCCTCCCTCCGGGAGCAGCCGGCGGAGCTCGCCGCTGGAGGGGCCGGCGAGCTCGACCAGCCCGTCGGGGCCGGTTTCGCTGCTCAGCTCTCGAAGCGCGCTGACGATCGGCGCGTAGGGCAGCTCACCCTCTCCGAGCTCGAAGCATTCGCCGGAGAGGACGCGGGCGCCCGCGGCGCGGGCGCGCGTGGCGAACTCGGCCACCAGACGGCTCTTGCCCACCCCGGACTCGCCGGCTACGAACAGCAGCGAAGGCTCGCCGCCGGCCGCGCGAGCGAGCGCCTCGTCGAAGCCGGCAAGCTGCTCGGCGCGGCCGACGAAGGTCGGGCTCGATACGCGCCGCACACGGCCATTATCCATCCCCGGGTTGCTGTCCGCCGCGAGAACGGCGGGCCTCAGGCCGCCAGTGCGCGCCGCAGCCGCCGCAGCCGCGCCCGCACGGGCCGCGGCGCCGGCGGGCGCTGGCCGCGCTCCACCATGTGATCGCGCGCCGCAGCCCGGCGCAGGTCGCTCAGGTGCTCGGTCCAGAGTTCGTATTGGAGGTAACCGCTCATGGCATTCAAGCTACGGCTGAGGGGTTCCCGCCCACATCGGCAATTCGCCTCGACTTGGGCCTTAGGCGGCGCGACTGACGTTGGCCGCCCATGTGGCGGTCAACGTCAGGAGCGTCACCCCGACAAAGGGCGGCGGCGCAGCCGCTCGAGCTCTCGCTCCACCCCGGCGGCGGCCCGCCGCAGCGCGACTGACATTGACGACAAGAGTTGTGCTCAACGTAAGGCGCGTGGCCCAACGAGGCGATCGCCGGCCTGCGGCACGGCGTCCCAATCCGATGACCCCAGGGCCGGCCTTAGCGGCGGAACACGTCGCGCAGTGACCTGCGGCCCACCCGCAGGAGTGGCAGCAGGCCGCGCCGCAGTGCGCCCGGCTTGTCGGCGTCGCGGCCGTAGAGGAGCTGTGCCGAGGCGCCCATCGCCTTGCCCAGCGACTCGTCATAGGGATGCCACCAGAAGTCGCGCGTCCGCGAGGGCTCCCAGGCCAGGAGCTTGATGTTCACGCACTCCCAGAGGCCGAACTGCGAGTGCGAGCGGCCGAGGCCCGACTGCTTGACGCCGCCCCAGGAACACGAGCAGGCGCCGTGACTGAACATGTGGTCGTTGATCCAGACCATCCCCGCCTCGATGCGGTCGGCGATGCGCTCGCCCTTGGCCCGGTTCATCGTCCAGACCGAGGCCCCGAGGCCGAACTCAGAGTCGTTGGCCAGCGCGATCGCCTCGTCCTCGGAAGCGACCGTGACGATCGGGACCACGGGGCCGAAGATCTCCTCGCGCATGATGCGCATGTCGTGTGTGACGCCGGTCAGTACCGCGGGCGCATAGAAGGACCCACTCGGATGGGCGGCCACGTCGAGGGGCCCGCCGCAGCGCAGCTCGGCGCCGCCGGCGACCGCGTCGTCGACCAGCTCCCGGACGAGCTCGAACTGCTCGCGCGAGACCATCGGCCCGACCTCGACGTCGTAGTCGAGGGGGTCACCCACACGCAGCTTCGTCGCCCCGGCGGCCACGCCCTCGATGAAGCGCTCGGCGACCTCCTCGACCACATATACGCGCTCGATGCCCGAACATGTCTGGCCCGCGTTGGCAAACCCGCCCCACAGGCAGCCAGAGATCGCATTCGGGAGGTTGGCGTCGGCGCATACGATCATCTGGTCCTTGCCGCCGAGCTCGAGCACTGAGCCCTTCATGCGGCGCGCGCACTCCTCGCCCACACCCCGGCCGACCTCGACCGAGCCGGTGAAGAAGATCTTCGCGGCGGTGGACTCCACGAGCGCCTGGCCGACGGCCCCACCGCCGTGGACTGTGCGCACGAGACCCTCAGGCACCCCGGCGCGCTCGAAGACCTCTCGGATGCGCTCGCCGATCAGCGGCGTGAGCGACGCCGGCTTGAGCACCACGCCGTTGCCGGCCATGAGCGCGATCGCCACCTCGCCGAAGGGAATCGACCAGGGATAGTTCCAGGGGGCGATCACCCCGACCACGCCGAGCGGCTCGAAGGTAAAGCGCGCGCGCTTTTGCTTGATGAACACCGGCAGCGGGATGCGCTCGTCCTCGAGGATGCCCGGTCCCGCCTCCGCGAGCCAACGCAGCGAGTCGATCGTAGGGAGCAGCTCCATCACCTACGACTCGTTGATGGGCTTGCCCTGCTCGCGCGAGAGCAGCTTCGCCAGGTCCTCGAGCCCGTCGATGATGGCCTGGCCGGCCCGGCGCATGTAGCGCGCGCGGTCGCTCAGCGGAAGCTGCGCCCAGAACGGCTGGACACTCGCCACGTCGTCCACCACCGCCTGCACCTGATCCGGCGCCACGGTGGCCACCGACCCGACGCGCGCGCCGTCGAGCGGGCTGAACGACTCGAGCTGGGCGAGGGCGAGCTCCATCAGGTCCGCCCGCGTGCCTTGCGGATTCGCTCCAGACGCTCTGCAAGCTCGGCCTCCTCGCCGTGCCCGGAGAGCTCCAGGAAGCGCTCACCCACGGCGTCGGTGGGCATCAGCTCCTGATCGCTGACGCCCGCGGGGAGGTCGTGCGGGTAGTCGTAGCCCTTGCCGCGTCCGAGCTTCTTCGCGCCGGGGTAGGCGGCGCTCTGGAGCGCCGCCGGAGGCAGCGGCGTCCCGTGCTCGCGCACCCACTCGCGTGCGCGGACCAGCGCCTTGTAAGAGGCGTTCGACTTGGGCGCCAGCGCGAGGTAGACCGCCGCCTGGGCGAGGTTGAGCGCGCATTCGGGCATCCCGACATGCTCGACCGCGTGAGCGGTGCTGACCGCCACCTCGAGCGCGCGCGGGTCGGCGTTGCCGATGTCCTCGCTCGCCAGCACGACCATGCGCCGCGCGATGAAGCGCGGATCCTCGCCGCCCTCGATCATCGCGGCGAGATAGAGCAGCGAGGCGTCGGGGTCCGAGCCGCGCGTGGACTTGATCCAGGCCGAGATCAGGTCGTAGTGCTTGTCGCCGCCCTTGTCGTAGAGGATGGCGCTCCGCTGGAGCGCGTCCTCGGCCACGCTCACGGTGACCGCTTTGCCCTGCGGCACGGTCTCGCACGCGAGCTCGAGGGCCGACAGCGCGCTGCGCGCGTCGCCGGCCGAGCGGACCGCGAGGAACTCCAGCGCCTGATCCTCCACCTGCGGCGCGTTCGCGATGCCGCGCTCGTCGCCCAGCGCTCGCCGCAACAGCTCCAGCACATGGTCGTCCTCGAGGGCGCGCAGCTCGTACACGCGACAGCGCGACAGCAGCGCCGAGTTGACCTCGAAGTAGGGGTTCTCGGTCGTGGCGCCCACCAGCGAGATGAGCCCCTCCTCCACGGCGGGCAGCAGGGTGTCCTGTTGGGCCTTGTTGAAGCGATGGATCTCGTCGAGGAAGAAGATCGTCGGCTCGTTGGCGGTCTGGCGCCGGTGCTCCGCCCGAGCCAGCACCTCGCGCACCTCGGCGCGGCCAGCGTTGACGGCGGAGGCCTCCTCGAACGCTGCGCGCGCGTTTACGGCCAGCAGGCGCGCAAGCGTCGTCTTGCCGGTGCCGGGCGGTCCGTACAGGATCATCGAGTGCGGCCGGCCCTCCTCGATCGCCGTGCGAAGCGCCGTGCCGCGGCCGAGCAGATGCTCCTGCCCCACGAACTCGCCGAGCGAAGCGGGACGCATCCGCGCTGCGAGCGGCAGGTCTCCGGCGGGCACCGCCGTCTGCCCGCCCGCTGAGTCCTCTAGGTCGAAGAGCCGCTCGATTGGTGGATTCTGGCAAGGAAGCCCGTCAGCGCCTCCGCGCAGCGCTCGGGCGCGTCCTCCCACACGAAGTGCCCGGTTCCCTCGACCACGACCAGCTCGGTGTCGCCGAGCTCGCGCTCGAAGCGGTGGGCGCCCGCGAGCGGCGCGAACGGGTCGTTCTCGCCCCAGAGCAGCAGCACCGGAACCTCGAGGCCGGCGAGCCGGTGTCCCGCGATCTGCTCGAAGTCGCCCGAGCGATAGAGCTCGAGCTGGCCGCGCCTGCGCGCGGGGTCGGAATAGGCCTTCCAGTACTCATCGAGCGCGGCGTCGCTCATCGCCGGACTCGCCGAGCGAACCATCGCGCCAAACCCGTCGCGGTCGAGCGCTTCGACCAGCGCCTCGCCCTCGCCGGGCGTGCGCAGCGCCTTCGCCATCCCGTGCCACTTGCCGTCGGGGAAGAAGCCGGTCGAGCTGATAACGAGCGCCCGCACGGCGCCAGGGTGCTCGCAGGCCCAGCGCAGTCCGATCAGCCCGCCCCAGTCGTGCACGACGGGCACGCAGCGCTCGAGGCCCAGCTCCGAGCGAAAGCGCTCGATCGACTGCGTGTGGCGTTCCCAGGTGCCCGGCGGGTCGGCTTCGGAGTCGCCGAAGCCCGCGAGGTCGGGCGCCAGCGCGCGCCAGCCCGCCCGCGCGAGCGCCGGCATCAGATCACGCCACATGTACGACGACTCGGGATAGCCATGGAGCAGCAGCGCGACCGGGCCCTCCGCCGGCCCGGCCTCGCGGTAGGCGAGGCCGCCCGCGACCCTCACCGCGCCACCGATCGGCCGACCCCGCGCTTCAGGCGATACCAGCGGCGGCGAAGCGGCTCGCTCGCGCGCATGATCGTGCTGGCTCGCACGGCGTCGAGCTCCGCGCTGGCACGCGCGAGCTCGGCTCGCTCCCGTACGAGCTCGGCCTCCGCGGCGACCGCTCGCCCGCGCCAGGCCCGCACCTGCTCCGCCCCCTCGAGGCGCGCCAGCAGAGCGCTCTGCAGCGCGGCGTCGCGCTCGCGCGGATCGTCGGCCGGGCGCTCCAGCTCCGCGGCGCTCGGCACGGCTCCGCGCCGGCGCAACAGCACGACGCCGTGACCGCGATGCGCGCCGTCCGGGGCGGGGGCAAACCCCTCCGCGGCGACGCTCAGCACGTCGAAGCCGCGCCCCCAGTGCTCGCGCAGCCACCACTCGCCGTGCCATACCGCCGGGCCGAAGCCAGAGTCGAAATCCTCCCAGGGCTGTTCGACGTGCATGCCGATGCGCTCGTCGTAGCGCAGGCCGAAGCGCGCCCCGGCGGAGCGCTGCCAGACGCCGGCGCCGTGAACGGTGGCGAGCAGCAGGCCGTCCGCGGCCAGCACCCGGCCGAGCTCGGACAGCCAGCGCGCCCACGACTCGGACAGGTGGGTGAACACGGAGACGGCCAACACAAGGTCGACCGTCCCGTCCTCCAGCGCAAGCGGCGGCTCGGCCCCGCACTCGAACGCTTCCACCGGCAGATGGCGCGCGACCCATTCGACGCTCTCGCGGTGGACGTCGCAGGCGAGCAGCGTGCAGTTCTCTGCCTCCGGGAGCAGGTGGCGCAGAGTGCGCCCCGAGCCGCAGCCGAAGTCGAGGACCCGGCGCCCCTCCCAGCTCCAGTCCGCGGGCAGAGTCCGATCGATCGCCGCCCGGCAGCGCGCGCCGACCTCGTCGAACGCGTCGGCCCGGTCGTCATGTCCGACCCGGGCGCGCAGCGAGCGCGGCGGCATGGGAGGCGCGGTCATCGACAGCCATATACTCGATCCGGTGCCCGAGCGCGCCGACCTGGAGCGCCGCACCACCGAGCTGCTCCAGCGCCTGATCCGTTTCAACACCGTGAATCCGCCCGGCAACGAGCAGGCGGTTCAGGAGTTCCTCCGCGATCTGCTCACGGATGCCGGTTTCGAGTGCGAGCTGCTCCGCGCGGTCGAAGGGCGGCCGAATCTCGTCGCGCGGATGGGGGCCGCCTCCGACGGCCCGACACTGTGCCTGCTCGGCCACGTGGACACCGTCCTCGCCGAACCCTCGCAGTGGAGCGCCGACCCGTGGTCGGGCGAGCTCCGCGACGGATGCGTGTGGGGGCGCGGTGCGCTCGACATGAAGAGCCAGGTGGCGGCCGAGGCGGCCGCTGCGCTCGCGCTGGTCGAGGAGGGCTGGCGTCCCGAGGCGGGCGAGCTGCTGCTCGTGTTCACCTGCGACGAGGAGACGGGCGCGGCCGTCGGCGCTCAGTGGCTGTGCCGCGAGCATCCCGGCCGCGTGCGGGCCGACCTCGTCGTCAACGAGGGTGCCGGTCAGGTGATGTCGTACGACGGCCGGCGCGTCTACGGAGTCTGCGTGGCCGAGAAAGGCGTGTTTCGCTTCACGCTCTCGACCGCGGGGCAGGCGGGCCACGCCTCGGTTCCGCGCATCGGTGACAACGCGCTTGCGCGGATGGGCCCGCTGCTGAGCGCGCTGCGCGAACGCCGCCCGCCGATCGAGCCCACGCCGGAGGTAGACGCGCTGCTGAGCGGCCTCGGCCTCGACTCCGGCGATCTTCTCGCGGCGCTCGCGGCGCTCGAGCGAACCGACCCTGAGCTGGCCGTCCTGCTCGAGCCGCTGCTGGGCGTCAGCTTCACCCCCACGATCATCCGGGCGGGCGAGAAGATCAACGTGATACCCGCGCATGCCGAGCTCCAGGTGGACTGCCGCGTGCCACCCGGACTGGGTGAGGACCACGTGATGAAGGCGATCCGGGCGGTGCTCGGAGAGGACGGCTACGAGGTCGCCTTCGCCCACAATGTGATCGGCAACCGGTCGCCCGTTGATTCCGCCTTGATGGACTCGATCCGGGTGTTCGTCGAGCGCGAGGACCCGGGCGCAAGCGTGACCCCGATGGCCATGACCGGGTTCTCGGACTCGCACTGGTGGCGAGCCGCTTTCCCCGACAGCGTGGTCTACGGCTTCTTCCCGCAGCGCTCGATGGGCTTCACGGAGGGCTTCCCGCTCGTGCACGCAGCCAACGAGCGGATCCCGGCCGAGGACCTCGGCCTTGCCGCCGCCTTCTACTCTGATCTTGTGATGGAGACGCTCCGATGACCGCGCCGGTCCCCGAGGACAAGCTGAGGCTGGGCGGCATGGCGCTGCGCAACGGGCTGCTCGTGCACGGGCCGACGCACTGGGCGGCCGCGGTCCGCACGGACTCCGGAGAGATCAAGGTTGCGTCCGGTCGCAAGCCCGATCTCGGCGGCAAGGTCGCCGCGGGCGTCCCGGGAGTGCGCGGCATCCTCAAGCTGGCCGAGGCGATCGGGGTGATCCCGCTCGTCAAGCGCGCGCTGCCGGAGGCACGCCTGCCGATGCAGGACGCAAAGACGCTCGGCGCGATGGGCGCGGCGGCCATCGGCGGAACGGCGATCCGCAACGCCGGGGTGCGACGGGCGGCGAGGAGTGGCGACCAGGGGTCGGGGAGGGCTCGCCCGTCGGCGGGCGCGGGCGCCGAGGTCGCGGTCGCGCTGCTCAGCCTGGCACCCGCCCTGCTGGCTCTTCGAAGCGGCGATCTCGCCGCCTACCACGGCGTGGAGCACAAGTCGATCGCCGGCTACGAGGAGGACTCCGAGGCGGCGGACGCCACCAAGGAGCACGATCGGTGTGGCTCTCATCTCGTGGCCCCGATGCTCACCGCCGCCGCTCTTGGCAACGTCGCCGCGCGGCGCGCGGGCCTCCGTGGCCCCGCAGCCGACGCCGCCGTCGGGCTCGGCAGCGCCGCTGTGGCCGTCGAGATCTTCGTCTGGGGTGAGAAGCATCCCGACTCGGCGCTCACGCGCCTGCTGCGCCGCCCCGGCAACGAGATCCAACGGGTGGTGGGCACGCGCGAGCCGACCGCCCAGCAGCTCGAGGTCGGCCAGGCCGCGCTCGCCGAGATCCTTCGGGTCGAGGCCCTGCCCGCCGGCCCGGCTCGCTAGACCGCACGCCCTTACCATTGGCCCATGGCCACCGAGGCCGGCCACCGAACGCGGCTGGATCCCGGCGTCTTTCGCCTGCCCGTCGACAAGATCGCCGAGGGCTGGTACACGGACGCCTATTTCAACTTCACCCGTCAGCTGCTCCTGGAGGGCGGCCGCCACCCGCACGTGACCATGCAGGTGTTCCAGAAGCAGGTCTCCGTGCTCGGCGGGATTGACGAAGCGATCGCGGTGCTAAAGCTCTGCAGCGGCGACTGGGACGCGCTCGAGGTACACGCGCTCCACGAGGGCGACGACATCTCGCCCGGTGAGACGGTGATGACCATCGAAGGCGACTACGCGCACTTCGCTCACCTCGAGACCGTGTATCTCGGCTCGCTCGCGCGCCGCACGCTGATCATGCGCAACGTGCGGGAGGTCGTCGAAGCCGCGGCCGGAAAGGCGATCCTGTTCTTTCCGGCGCGTCACGACCATTGGATGGTCCAGACCGGCGACGGCTGGGCGGCTCACGTGGCCGGAGCGATCGGCGTGTCGACCGACGCCCAGGCCTCCTGGTGGGGCGGAGTCGGGATCGGCACGGTGCCCCACGGTCTGATCGCCGCGTTCGGAGGGGACACGGTCGCCGCGGCGAAGGCCTTCGTCGACCGCTTCGGTGACGAGATGAACGTAACCGTGCTGGTGGACTTCGAGAACGACTCCGTGCGCACGGCGCTCGAGGTAGCCGACGCGCTCGGCGACGACCTGTGGGGCGTGCGCCTGGACACCTCGGAGCGCCTGGTCGACCGCTCGCTATGGCAGGAGATGGGCGACTTCAAGCCGACGGGCGTGAATCCGGTCCTGGTCGAACGCTTGCGGGCCGCCCTCGACGGCGCCGGGCACGAGCACGTCCGGATCGTGGCCTCGGGCGGCTTCGAGGCAGCGAAGATCCGCCACTTCGAGGAGCTCGGCGCTCCGGTCGACGCCTACGGTGTCGGATCGTCCCTGGTGCGCGGTGAAAACGACTTCACGGCGGACGTGGTCATGCTCGACGGGCGGCCCTGCGCGAAGGCCGGCCGGCGCCTCAATCCAAACCCCCGGCTGGAACGCGTCATTTAGGACTCAACCGCGGGGCCCCAACGGCCGAAGGAGTAGGGAATGAGACGCGCCCTGCTCATCGTCTGCGCATCGCTGCTGTGCGCCGCCCCGGCAGCTTCCGCCCAGGGCGGGTCGGCGGACTGCACGAAGCCCTTCCTGATCAATCAAAAACAGCAGCTCGATGGGCTCACGCTCGAGCCGGGCGATTACAAGATCACGACGCTCGAGACGGGCAGCCTCACCTGCGATGCGGCCGAGGACAACCTTCGCGAGATCCTGCGCGAGCGCGGCGACGCGCTCCCGGCCGGCTGGCGGCTCAGAGCATCCAGGCAGACCTTCTCCCGCGAGGACGGCACCGACCGCTTCCGGCTGACGAGCGCCGAGCCGGCCGGCGGTGCGGGCGGGGGCTTTGGCTGGCAGAAAATTCAGGACTGGGTGGTCGTGTGGCTGCCGATCATCTTCATGGGGCTGATCGCGGTCGTGCTGGTCATGACGCTTCGGTACATGCCGCGCACGCGCCCACAGGAGATCAAGCCGTCGTCGGCGGCCGCCATCAAGTGGGAAGAGGTCGCGGGAGTCGAGGGTCCAAAGGACGAGCTCCGCGAGGTGGTCGAGTACCTGCGCGATCCAAAGCGCTTTCGCAAGCTCGGCGCGCGCGTTCCGAGGGGAATCCTGCTTCATGGGCCACCCGGCACGGGCAAGACGCTCCTCGCCAAGGCGGTCGCCAACGAGTCGAACGCGAAGTTCTTCGCCCAGTCGGCGTCTTCGTTCGTCGAGATGTTCGTCGGCCTGGGCGCCGCCCGGATCAGGCGGCTGTTCCGCCAGGCCCGAAAGGAGGCGCCGGCGATCATCTTCATCGACGAGCTCGATGCGGTCGGGGCCACGCGCGGCAAGGACATCTCCGGCGAGAAGGACCAGACGCTGAACCAGTTGCTGGTCGAGCTCGACGGCTTCTCCGACCGCGAGGAGATCGTCGTGATCGCGGCTTCGAACCAGCTCGAGATGCTCGACCCCGCGCTGATGCGGCCCGGCCGCTTCGACCGCCA
>JBEVKF010000008.1:0-23727 GCA_040509755.1 Thermoleophilaceae bacterium
ACTTGCCCTCGCGCAGCGTGTCGCCCATCGCGCGCAGGAGCACGGTGACCGGAAGCTTCCGCTTGCGGTCGATGCGGACGTAGACGCGACCCTTCTTGTCGATCTCGAGCTCGAGCCAGGACCCGCGGGCCGGCATCAGGTTCGCGATGAAGACCTGCTTGTCGCGGTCCTTGGGCTCCATCACGTAGGCGCCCGGGGAGCGCACGAGCTGCGTCACGACGACGCGCTCGGTGCCGTTGATGATGAACGTGCCCCAGTCGGTCATCCAGGGGAAGTCGCCCATGAAGACGGACTGCTCCCGGATCTCGCCCGTCTCGCGGTTCTGGAACGCGACCTTGACGGTCAGCGGGCGTGCGTAGGTGAGGTCCTTCTCCCGGCACTCCGAGATGGGCGCGACGGGATCGTCGAAGTGAATGTCCTCGAAGACGACGGCGAGATTGCCGGTGTAGTCCTCGATGGGCGAGACGTCGTCGATCGTCTCGCGGAGGCCGCCCTTCTCGGTGTCGACCAGCCGGTCGAACGAGCGGCGCTGGATATCAATGAGGTTCGGTACTTCGGTGATGTTCTCAAGGCGCGAGAACGAGCGGCGGGTGCGTGCAGCATCAACGCGTGCCAAGACGGCGACTCCTTCGAGCTAGAGGTACGACAAGCAGCGGGCGAGGGTGGAACGGGCGCAAAGCGCGACCGACCAATATAGCAGAGTAAGACCCGCCCCCTCGAGGGGCGTTTGCCGGCCCGCATTTCTCGGGCAGCTCGGCCATCACGGACCCCGTCCCGAGGCGCCAGGAATATGTGCCGGCGCGGCTCTCGAGGGACGGCTACGGCTATAGGCCGCTGCGAAGACTAGCACCGCATAGGCGCCGTAGGGCACCCTGAAGCGGCGCTTAGTCAGGGGCCAGAGGAGCGGCGCCCCGGGCCCGACGGCGAGATCGCGGACGAAGTGCGCGGCGGTGCCGGCGCCGAGCTTCCTGTTGATCGCCCCCGCGGCGCCGACCACGGGCAATGAGTGCGTGTTCGGCCGGTGATCGCCCACCTGGGGGTTCCCCAGCGCAGCTGGGATGTGGTCGAGGTCCGGGAGAAGCGAGCCGGCCAGGTAGACCGGATCCGTGCCGCCGAGCAGGATCGCAGTGGCGACGTGGGCGGGGTGGTCGAACAGCGCGATCGCGTGCCACGGCGGCGGATGCCGGAGGATCACGTAGTCGGCGACCGCGATGGTCGCGAGGCAGGCGATGGCCGAGCGGGCTCGCAGCCGCGTGATGCTAGGGCTGCACCACCGCCGCGCTGCCGCCGCCGCGGCGCACCGGTTCCGCCGCCGCCAACGTCGTGCCGCCACCCAGGAACTCCAGGCCGGTGGCCGCGCCGATCTCCGACATCGAGGTGTAGGTGTGGCCGTAGCCCACGAGCGCCTGGCCCTCGGGCGAGTTGATGAAGGCGGGCTCGGCCGTGTCGGTCGCGCCGTTGCGTTGTGTCACGCGCGGGCGCGCGAGCGCCTGCGGAAGTGTGTCGCCCAGGTCGAGCCGCCCGAGGAGGATCTGCAGGACGGTGCCGGGGATCGTCGAGCCGCCCGGTGAGCCGACCGCCATGAAGGGCCGCCCGTCACGCGTGATGATCGTCGGGCTCATCGAGCTGCGCGGACGCTTGTCGCCATCGGAGCGGTTCGGGTGGGTCTGCGAGTCGTAGTTGAAGTCCGTCAGCTCGTTGTTCATCAGGAAGCCGTAGCCGGGGACTACGATCGCGTTGCCGCCCGTCGACTCGATCGTGAACGTGTAGGAGACCACGTTCCCCTTGCTGTCCGAGACCACCAGGTGGGTCGTGGACTGGCGCGGGTGGCTGATCGTGGCGCTGGTGGGGCGAGGCTTCCCGCCCTTCTTCTGGTTGTCGTACGGGTCGCCCGCCGCGACGGGGCTCGTCGCGACGTGGGTCTCGTCGATCAACGCCCTGCGCTCGGCCGCGAAGCTGTCGGAGAGGAGCCCGGCGAGCGGCACGTCGAAGAAGTCGGGGTCCGCGAGGTAGGCGTTGCGGTCGGCGAAGGTGAAGCGCGAGGCCTCGAGCATCAGGTGGAGGGCTCGCACACGGTCGGCGGCCAGGTCGCTGTAGCCCTCCAGGATGTTGAGCACCTCGCCGACCGTCGAGCCGCCGCTCGAGGGCGGACCCATGCCCCAGACGTCGAGGCCGCGGTAGCCGATGCGCGTCGGCCGGCGCTCGATCGCCCGGTACCTGCTCACGTCGGAGGCGGTCATCAGGCCTGGGCGCCAGGCGTGGTTCGCGTCGGCGGCCTTCGGCGGGCTCTGGGCGGCGCGCGCCATCGCACTCGCCACGGAGCCGTCGTAGAACCAGTCGACGCCCCGGCGCGCCATGCGCCTGTATGTGCGCGCTAGATCCGGGTTTCTCAGGGTCGAGCCCTCGTCCCGCGGCGTGCCGTCCGGGTCCAGGTAGATCGCGGCGGTCGAGGGGATGTCGTTGAACCAGTCGACGTTCGGGGTCGTCTGGTCCACGAATGTCTGGTCGACCTTGAAGCCGTCGGTGGCCTCGCGGATGCCGGGCCGGAGCGCCCGGCCGAGCGACCAGGTGCCGTAGCGCCTCAGCGCCAGCGCCCAGGTGGCCGGCGTGCCGGGGATGCCGGCGGACATGCCGCTGAAGCGGGCGTCGTCGAACGGCAGCGACTTCCCGTTCTCCCAGAACGAATCGGGCTTCATCGTGGCCGGCGACTCCTCGCGGCCGTCGATCGTCGTGACCTTCCCGCGCGCGGTCCGGATCACCATGAACCCGCCGCCGCCGATGCCGCACGAGTACGGCTCGGTCACTCCGAGCACGCTCGCGGCGGCCACCGCTGCATCCACCGCGTTGCCGCCGTTGCGCAGCGCGTTGATTGCCGCTCGCGTGCCGTCGATGTCCACGCTGGCGGCGGCACCGCCGCTCCCCACCGCGATCGGCTGCTTCTGCTCCTGTGCCATAGCGGTCTGCGGGACGACGATGATGAGCGCCGCCAGAAGGGCGACGCAAGCGCATAGGAATCGCATCGCTTGGGCGTTTACCCGGGGTTAGCGCAACCACCACCTCTTGGCGGGTCACGCAGCTAGTCGAGCTCGGCGCGCTCGGCGAGGACGCGCGCCATCCTGGCCACGGCCGCCTGAAGCTGGGCGAGCGGTCGGAGCATGAGCGTGATCTCCGCGATCCGGCCCTCCTCGAGCTCGCGCTCGACGAGCACGCCGTCGACGGGATGCTCCTCGACCGTGGCCGCGAAAAAGGTCACGTCGTCCAGCGCGCGCGTGACCTCGAGGTTCTCGATGATGCCGCCAATGGCGAGGAGCAGCGGGAGAACCTGGTGGCGGCCGCGGTAGGTCTGGACCGGGCTGTGAAAGATCGCGTCCTCGACGAGCATGCCCTCGAGCGCCTCCTGGTCCTGCCGGTCGATCGCATCGAGGAGCGTCACCTCGCCGATTCTCCCTAACGCAGAGGGGCCGCGCACGGCGGCCCCTCTGTAACGACTAAGCGACGAGTCGGTTACTTCAGCTCGACGCTGGCGCCGGCCTCCTCGAGCTCACCCTTGAGCTTCTCGCCCTCGTCGCGGTCCACGCCCTCCTTGACGGGCTTGGGCGCCTCGTCCACGAGAGCCTTGGCCTCCTTGAGGCCGAGGCCGGTGGCGGCCCGGACGACCTTGATCACCTGGATCTTCTTCTCGCCCGCACCGGTGAGGACGACGTCGACCGTCGACGACTCCTCCTCGGCAGCGGCACCGTCGCCGGCGCCGCCGGCGGCCGGCGCGGCGGCCGCGACGGCGGTCGCGGACACACCAAATTCCTCCTCGAGCGCCTTGATCAGCTCGGACAACTCGAGAACCGACATCTTCTTGATCTCATCGATCAGTTCTGCTGCAGTGGCCATGGGCCCTCCTTACTCCTTCGCGTCGCCCTCGGAGGGCGCATCAGTTTCATCAGTCTCAGTTCCGTCACCCTCAGCGTCCGCCTCAGGCTCGGGAGCAGTTTCATCGGCAGCGGCCTCCTCAGCCGGAGCCTCCTCAGCAGCGGGAGCCTTTTCCTCAGCGGCCGCCTCCTCCGCGGGAGCCTCCTCAGCGGCGGGGGCCTCCTCCGCGGCGGCTGGCTCGTCGCCGCCCACCAGGCCCTGGTCGCGGATCTGGCCCAGCTGGATCGCCAGGCCGCTGATCAGCGCGTTCAGGCCGCGGACCAGGCCGGTGATCGGCGAGGCGATCATTCCGACCAACTGCTGGTGGAGCACGTCGCGGGCGGGGAGCCTCGACAGCTCTTCGAGCTGATCGACCGTCAGCGGGTCGCCGTTCATCACGCCGCCCTTGAACTCCAGCACGCTGTGCTCGCGGCGGAAGGTCGCGAGCGCCTTGGCGGCAAGCGCCACGTCACCGCCGTCGGCCAGCACGAAGGTGAACGCGGTCGGTCCCTCGAGGAGCTCCTTCAGCGACTCGACCCCCGCCTGATCGACCGCGCGCTCGGTGAGGGTGTTCTTGACCACCCGGAACCGGGCGCCGGCCTCGGTCAGGCGCGTACGCAGCTCGGCGGCCTGCGGCACCGAGATCCCGCGGTAGTCGATGGCGAAGACCGCCTCCGACTCCTTGATGTGGCCGGCCACCTCCTCGATGGCCGCTGCTTTCTGGTCTCTGTTCATCTCGTTCCCTTTGGCTGTGTGCCCAGGGCAAAGACACACGGGAAGCGAGATGCTCCTTCGGCGTCTCCACCTACCCCGGTCTTACGTCAGACGACCGCCGGAGGTCTGGGGCAGAAAAGCTGTGCCGGTCAGGCTACCTCGGCGGGCTCCCCGATGTCCTCGACGATCCCGCGCGTGCGCGTGGGATCCACCCGGATGCCCGGGTTCATCGACGTGGTCAGCGTCACCGTGTTCAGGTAACGCCCCTTGGCCACCGCCGGCTTCGCGCGCACGACCTCGTCGATCAGCGCGGCGTAGTTCTCCAGAAGCACCTGGGCGTCGAAGCTCAGCTTGCCGATCGGAAGGTGCACGATCGCGTGACGGTCGGTGCGGTACTCGATCTTGCCGGCCTTCGACTCCGACACCGCCTTGGCGATGTCCATCGTGACCGTGCCGACCTTCGGGTTCGGCATCTTGCCCTGAGGGCCGAGCACGCGGCCGAGCCGTCCGACCACCGGCATCATGTCCGGCGTCGCGATCGCCACGTCGAAGTCGGTGAAGCCCTCCTCGACCCGCTCGGCGAGGTCCTCGGCACCTACCACGTCGGCACCGGCCTCCTCCGCCTCGCGCGCCTTGTCGCCCTTGGCGACCACGGCGCCCGTCATCTCCTTGCCGAGCCCATGCGGAAGCGAGATCGTGCCGCGCAGCTGCTGGTCGGCGTGGCGCACGTTCAGGCCGGTGCGGATGTGCACCTCGACCGTCTCGTCGAACTTGGTCGGCTCGAACTCCTTGAGGATCGCGACGGCCTCGGCCGGCGAGTACGCGTGCTCGCGGTCGACCTTCTCGAGATTCGAGCGGTAGCGCTTTCCGTGCTTCGGCATCAGCCGGACACCTCCACGCCCATCGAGCGCGCGGTGCCCTCGATGATCTTGGACGCGGCGTCCACGTCGTTCGCGTTCAGGTCCGGCATCTTCTGCTCCGCGATCTGACGCACCTGGGCGCGCGTGATCTTGCCGACCTTGTTCCGGTTCGGCTCACCCGAGCCCTTGTCGAGCCCGATCGCCTGCTTGATGAGCACGGCGGCCGGCGGCGTCTTCGTGATGAAGGTGAACGAGCGGTCCTCGTAGACCGTGATCTCGACCGGGATGATCGTGCCGGTGTCCTGCTGGGTCTGCGCGTTGAACGCCTTGCAGAACTCCATGATGTTCACGCCGTGCTGACCCAGCGCAGGACCGACCGGCGGGGCGGGGTTCGCCTGCCCGCCGGGGACCTGGAGCTTGATGAGTGTGAGGACCTTACGTGCCATCTAAATCTTCTTCACCTGGTCGAATCCGACCTCGACCGGCGTCTCCCGGCCGAAGATCGAAACGAGGACCTTGAGCTTAGCTGCGTCCTCGTTGATCTCAGAGATCTCGCCGGAGAAGTCGGACAGCGGACCGGACACCACCTTGACCGACTCGCCGATCGAGAACTGCGCGCGGGTGCGCGGGCGCTCGGCGGTCTCGCGGTGCAGCAGCCTGTCCACCTCGGGCTGGTTCAGGGGCACCGGGTTGTTGGAGGCGCCGACGAACCCGGTCACTCCCGGGGTGTTCTTCACGAGCTGCCAGGAATCGTCGGTCAGGTTCATGTTGACGAGGAGGTAGCCAGGCATCGTGCGCTGCTCCTTCGTCTGCTTCTGACCGTCCTTCATCTCCTGCACCTGTTCGGTGGGGATGACGATCTGACGAATGTTGTTCTCCTGGCCAAGCGAGATGCGTCGATGCTCAAGGTTCTGCTTGACCTTGTTCTCGTGACCGGAGTAGGTGTTGACTGCGTACCAGCGGAACATCAGTTAAGTGGGGTCCTTCTAGAGGATGGCTTGGATCAGCTTGGAGAAAATTGCGTCCAGCAGGCCGAGATAGCCGCCCGCGATCAGGACGAAGCCGAGCACCACTCCTGTGAGGGTGACCAGGGCCTGGCGGTTCGGCCACTGGACGCGCTGGAGCTCGGCCCAGACTGCAATCAGGAACTGTATTACGCGCGGGCGGTGCTTGTGCGCCTCGTGCGCCTCGCGCCCGCGCCGACCGCGGACCGCATACCCCGATTCGCCCGCGCCGCGATCGGCGACCGCCGCGTCGGGATCGTCGAGCTCCCAGTCCTCGATCTCCTCGAGGGCCTGCTCCTCGGCGAGCTCAGCGGCCTCCTCGTCATCGAGGGCGGCCTCGTGCTCGTCACGATCGACTAGGGCCTCGTCGTGCTCGAGCGTGAAGTCGCTTCGGCCCAGCTCCTCTGGAGGAGCGCCGGCCTCGAGGTGGTCGACGTCGACGCCGGGCGGGCCGGGGTCCTGCACGGGCTCGATCGGCTCCGGGGTCACGCCCGGGATGTCGGCACGGGCCTGGCCGTCGGAGCCCTGCTGCTGGAGGCGGCGCGCACGACGCTCAGCCTGGCGCTGCTTCGAGCGCTGGCGATCGCGAGCCATGCGTCAGCGTGTCTCTTTGTGCGGCGTGTGCTTCCCGCACCAGCGGCAGTACTTGCGGAACTCGATCCTGTCCGGATTGTTCCGCTTGGACTTCTCGGTTTGATAGTTACGCCGCTTGCACTCCTCGCAAGCGAGGGTCACGGCGATTCGGACATCTCCGCGAGCCATGGGCTCCTTCGGCAGTTCTGGGATGGGATAGGGCAGCCGGGGGCACGCGAGCGAATCGCGGCCGGCCGCGAGGTCGAATCTGAGTCTAGCGGCGAGAAAGCGATGACGGCCCGCCCAGTTCGGTGGGCTCTCCTGCAACGGATCGTGCCCTCAATTCGCGTCATTTGGTGAGCAAACCTCCATTGGATTCGTGCGCACTGGAGGCAGGACTTCACACCTTGCGCTGGAAGGGCCTTACTTCCCCATGCGGGGTCGCGTTGCGACCAAGGACGGGATCGATTTCCACATTGCTGTACCTGCTGGCCGGATGGTTCTGCGTGAGCCTGCTCGCATACCTCCTGCTGCTGCCGCTGCTGCGGATGTCGAAGCACTCCGAGGCGGGATCGGCGAGGCGGCGCGGCCTGGCCGAGCCGTCGAGCGCCGGCGTGCCCTCGCCGCAGCGGCTCGGCTACTCAGGCGTGATCCTCGAGCGACTCGCCCAGCACACCCGCACGGTCCTCGGCGTACACGAGGCGTGGATCGCGATCAGCCCGCCCGGAGACCAGCGCACCTACACGGGCGTGGCGGCCGCCGGCACCGATCCCGACGTGATCGGCAGGCGGATGTCCTCGCCGCGCGCCGAGCTGGGCGGGCTCGCGTCATCACCGGTGATGGTGCACGGGCATCTCCGCGGAGCGCTGGGCGTGGGCGCCCACGTGAACGGCGGCAAATTGAGCAGGCTCGACGTCGAGCTGCTCGAGGAGATCGCCGCGCTCACCGGCGAGGTGCTCACCCACCACGAGAGCCACGAGCTTCAGGGCGGCGACTCGAAGGCGGAGATCCGGGCGCTGGTGCGCGCCCTGGCCGACGCCGACGGCGACACCTACCGCCACTCGCTCGAGGTGGCGGCCACGGCGCGAGCGGTCGGCAGGCGCCTCTCGCTCGCCGACGTGGACCTCGTGGAGGTCGAGCTCGGAGCGCTGCTGCACGACCTCGGCAAGCTGCGGATGCCGCCGCACATCCTCCGAAAGGCGGGCCCGCTCGACTCGGACGAGCTCCAGCTGATGCGCCTTCATCCGGAGTGGGGCTGCGAGATGGTGAGGGCCGTGCCGGGGCTCGAGGCGGTCGCACTGATCGTGCGGCTGCACCACGAGCGGCCCGACGGCAGCGGCTACCCCCACGGCCTCACCGACGAGCGCATCCCGATGGCGAGCAAGATCGTCGCGGCGTGCGACGCGTACGGAGCGATGACGCGCCGGCGGGACTACAGCGAGCCGCTCGACGTGGACGCGGCGCTCGTGGAGCTCGAGATGAACTCGGGGTCGCAGTTCGACCCGCTCGTGGTTGAGGTGCTGGCCGACTTCGTACGCGAGCCGGTCGCAGTGGCTGCCTGACGGCGGGTTACGATGCGAACCGCGTGATGAGCTTCGCCGTCGACGGTGACAAGTACGACCGGTTCATGGGGCGCTACTCGCGCAAGCTCGCGCCGCCGCTCATCGAGTTCGCCGGGGTCGACGCCGGGATGGCGGTCGTGGACGTGGGATGCGGGCCTGGGGCCCTGACCGAGCGCCTGGTGGAACGGATCGGAGCCGAGAACGTCGCCGCCGCCGATCCGTCCGAGCCGTTCGTGACTGCGGCCGCCGAGCGAGCGCGGGGTGCGGACGTCCGGCTCGCCGCAGCCGAGGAGCTCCCGTGGGAGGACGATCGGTTTGACGCGGCGCTGTCCCAGCTCGTCGTCAACTTCATGCGCGACGCGGACACCGGCGTGTCCGAGATGCGGCGGGTCGTGCGACCGGGGGGAGTGGTCGCCGCGTGTACCTGGTCCTACGGCGAGGACATGGAGATGCTGCGGAACTTCTGGGACTCGGCGCGCCGGCTCGACTCGGGCGCCCCCGACGAGGGAAGCACCATGCCGTACCGGACTGCTGAGGAGCTGGATGAGCTGTGGCGACGCGTCGGGCTGGCCGACGTGGAGACGGACCACCTACGCGTCGAGACGAGCTACACGGGCTTCGACGACCTGTGGGAGCCGTTCACGTTTGGCGTCGGCCCGGCGGGCGCGTACCTGGCGAAGCTTTCGCGGGGCCAACGCGAGCAGGTGCGCACAGAGCTTTTCAAACGCCTCGGCGAGCCGTCAGGACCGTTCACGCTGAGCGCGACGGCATGCGCCGTGCGCGGCTTGGCCTAAGCCGACGCGGGGACTCGAACCCCGGACCCCCTCCTTACCATGGAGGTGCTCTACCAGCTGAGCTACGTCGGCGCTGGGTGGTCAGCCTAGCGCGGGGTGACGGCCGTCGTGGGGTGCGCATACTGTTACCTCGTGCATCGCCTGACTGGCCTCCTCGCGGTGGTGATGGCGCTCGGTCTGGCGGTCGCGCCGGCGGCGTCCGCGCACCCGCGCGACAAGCTGGCGGGTGGGCTCGCCGAGCTGGCCCGCGGCGGCCACCCGTGGGCGAAGCCGACAGGGCCGGCGGTCCAGCCGCTCCCGGGCATCGTGCGGGACGGACAGGTGCTGGTTGACGTCTACGTGAGCGATGCTGTGAGCGAGCGCGCGGCACGGCTCCGCGAGTACGGGATGCGCGTGGAGGCGGTGAGCCGGCACGAGCCGCAGCGGATGGTCGAGGGCTGGCTGGCGGTCAGCGCGCTCGAGGACGTGGCGGCGCTCGAGAGCACGCGGGCGGTAGTGCCGGTGTACGAGCCAGTCCTCAACACCGGCAGCGTGACCTCGGAGGGCGACGCCGCGCATCGGGGCCCGCAGGCCCGGGCCCTCGGGCCGACCGGCGCCGGCATCCCGATCGGGATCATGTCCGACTCGATCAACAGGCGCGGGACCGGAGTCGCCGGCTCGCAGGCGACGGGCGACCTACCGCCCGATGTCCAGGTACTCAACGACCCGGCGTCGGGGACCGACGAAGGGCGCGCGATGGCGGAGGTCCTCTACGACACCGCGCCCGGGATTCCGAAAATCCTGTTCTCGACGGGCATGGGCGGGGCCGCAACGCGAGCGGCCCACATCGACGCGCTCGTCGCGGCCGGAGCGAAGGTGATCGCGGACGATGTGGTGATCCTCAGCGAGCCGTTCTTCCAAGACGGCGTCGTGGCACAGGCGGTGGACCGCGCCAAGGCGAACGGCACCGCCTACCTGGTCTCGGCCGGCAACCGCGCGCGTCAAAGCTGGGAGGGAGTGTTCACGCCGGGGGCCGTCGTGACGGCCGAGAACGACTTCGACCCAAGCGCGGCCGAGGACAGACGTCAGACGATCGCCACCGTTCCGAATGGTCAGCAGCTCAGCATCTTCGTGCAGTGGGAAGACCCGGTCGGCGCCGTTACGAACGACTTCGCGCTCGACTTCTACAACGCCAACACGAGCGCGTTCATCGGGACGATCAACAGCGGTGTCGCCACCGGGGTGCCTTCGGAGGGTGCGACACTCAACGGCGGCCCCGGTGGAACGACCTTCGCGATGGCGATCCGGCGCGTCTCGGGTACGGGCACGCCGCACCTGAAGTGGATCGCGAACGGGTCGTTCACGGGCTCCCTGCCGGCCGAGTATCCGGGCACGTCGGGTGCCATCGACCCGGATGCCTCGTCCGCGCGCGGTGCGATCACGGTCGCCGCCGTGAGACACAGCGACGTCGGCCTGAACACACCTGAGTCGTACAGCTCTCGGGGACCGACGATCACCCGTTACTTCGACAAGGACGGCAACAGGCTCGCGACGCCGGATGTTCGCCTGAAGCCGGACCTCGCGGGGGCCGATGGCGTCGCGACCAGTTCGGGGTTCGACGTCGGGAGCCCCGACCTCAACCCCTTCTACGGGACGAGCGCCGCCGCGCCCAGCGCGGCCGGCGTCGCCGCGCTGGTGTGGTCGGCCAAGCCGTTGATGAGCGTCGACATGCTCTACGCGATCCTGAAGGACCCGCGCGGCATGATCGACTGCACGTCCGCGGCCGGGCAGCCGGACGCCGATTGCGGATGGGGCTTCCTGCGCGCCGACGCGAAGGTGAACATGGCGCTCGACGCGTCGCCACCGGCGGTGGCCGCCGTGACCGCGCCGGCCGCGCCCGACGGAGCCAACGGCTGGTTCCACAGCGCCGTCGGGCTGAGCTGGAACGTGACCGACGGGGACTCGCCGGCGATGACGACGAACTGCGGCCCGAGGACGGTCGCCGCCGACGCTGTCGTGGCATTCACGTGCACGGCTCAGAGCGCCGGCGGTACCACGAACCAGCCCGCGACGATCATGCGCGACACCGAACCGCCGAGCCCGCCGGCGTTCACCGGCATCAGGCCGGGGGCGAAGCTGAAGAAGCTGCCGGGCAGCGTCGCGTGCAGCTCGACCGACGCGACCTCGGGGATCGCATCGTGCGTCACCGGGAAGCTCTCCTCGAAGCCGGGCAGGCACCGGCTCGGCGCAACCGCCACAGACGTGTCCGGCCTGACCTCGCAGTCGACGCTGACCTACACCTTCAAGCCGCCGGCCGCGCGAAAGCTGCGGATCCCGAGGAAGCAGGGCCTGGGCTCGGTGCTGAGGTCAGGCCTGAAGTGCACGCTGATCACGGCGGTGAAGCGCACGAGACTCGGCGCGACGCTGAAGCTAGGCAACAGCGTCGTGGGTCAGACCAAGGCGAAGAAGCGAAAGCGCGGCAAGACGACGCTGACGATCCCGCTGACCGCGGCCGGCAAGGCGCTGCTCGGCCGAGCAAGCAACGCGTCCCTGAAGCTGACGGTCACGGCAAAGAGCCGCAACACCTCGCGCGCAAAGCTGCGCGCGAAGGGGACGCTGAGCCCTTAGCTCGCAGGAAATGGGGGGAGCAGGATTCGAACCTGCGTAGGCAGTGCCAATGCGTTTACAGCGCATCTCCTTTGGCCGCTCGGACATCCCCCCGAGACAGTCAGGGCGCGATTGTAGAGACGGCTTCGTCGTCGATGCGGCCGGGCCGCGGGTGGCCTCGCTCGACCTCGAACTCCGCGTATCGAGGGCCGCCGAGAGCGATGCTCGTCTTGCCCTGAAGCGCGTCGGAGCGAATGCACCAGCGCCGCCCATCGCCCACCACCGCGAACAGGTAGTCGCAGCTCTCGGGATCGAAGCGCTTCACGATCCCGCTCCAGCTCTGATTGCCGCCTCGGGTGCATACCGTGACGTTCCAGCGGCGATTCTGGAACGAGATGCAGGTCTTGACCTGCAGACGAATGACCCGACCGTCGAGTTCTGCGATGAAGTCCCAGTCCGGGCTGTGGCCGACGGGGAAGCAGATCCTTGCTCCCTTCGATGCGAACCACTCCGCCGCCGACAGTTCGCCGAGGTCTCGCTGTGTGCGCCAGTGCATTCCGAGAAGATGCCGGACGGAGATGCAAATTAGGCACTTGGTTCGTGACGAGTTTGATGCGGCGGCGCGACTATTTGCTGACGCGTTTCTTCATGATCCTGGGTGGGTTGCCGTTGGGCCGGATCGGGCGGGGCATCGGCACGGGGTACTTCGGCGCTATCACCGCACCGCGCTGGATGTGATTCAGCGGTATGGCGGACCGATCTACGGGGCGTTCGATGAGGGCGAGGGCGAAGCTGATGGTGCGCTCACCGGCGTCGCCGCGACATTCGCGGCCGGCCTCTATCCCCCGCCGGCCCGGACCGTTCTGAGGTTCGTCCCCGGCTTTCTCCTTGCGGGTCCCGCGCCGATCGTCCGAGGGCTCCGGTTCTCCGCCGTCCAGGAGAAGGGGCACCCGCACGACGAGCATGCCTATCTGTGGTTTCTCGCGGTCGACCCGAGCCACCAGCGCGGCGGCGTCGGACGGGCTCTCCTCGCGCGCGTGTATGGAGATGCGACCGCACCCGTGTATCTCGACACGGCCAACCCGGCGAATGTTCCCTACTACGCGAGCAACGGTTACGAGGAGCTCGGCCGGGCTGACGGTCCGCGCGGCGCGTCGATGTGGTTCATGAGGCGTCCCCGCTGAGCAGCGAGCCGAGCCCAGGCTGCTTGCGCCGGTAGCCCGTCACGGCCTGGAGGCTCGAGGGTCGCCACTTGGTGCCGCCCCGGACGGTGGGAACTCCCTCGGCGTTCAGCGCATCCGCTATCGCCTGCAGACTCATGTTCTCCTCGCGCATGCTCCGGATGCGCTCGCGCAGGTCGGGATCGTCGTTGACAGCCGGACGACGGCGGCGTGCGGCCTCGCGCGCGCTCTCGAGTCCCTGGCGGGTGCGCTCGGTGATGCGCGCGCGTTCGCGGTTCGAGAATCCGATCAAAGTCTTGATCGCAACGCGCCCGCTTGGCTCGGCGGTGTCGATCTCCTCGGCGACCGACACGAGCCTCAGCCCGTGCGCCATCACCCATTGCAGGATCGCCCCGAGCTGGACCGCCGAACGGGTGAGCCGCGACAGGTCGACCACGACCAGGCCGTCGCCGTCGCCCGCCTTGATGCGCGAAAGGGCGAATTCGAGGCCCGGCCGGCTAAGCCCTTGTCGCTTCACGGGCTCGCGCTCGGCGATGATCTGGATCAGCTCCAGCCCCAGGCGCTCACATTCACTAGCGATCGCCTCGGCCTGCTCTCTGAGCTCTCTGTTGATTATGTTGCGGTCTCTCACAGCGACGCTTGCGTATCCGTAGACGAGAGGCGGCCACAAGCGAGCCTGGCTCAATGCGGTGTACATCAGGCCTTCCTTTCTCGAGTCGTCGCCGGCCGGGATCCAGCCGACGGGGGGAGACTCTCGGGAAGTGCGCTAGCCGGGTCGTTCGCGCAGGCTGACGAACCGGTGGGGCCGCCACCGGTCGGTGAACTGGAGGAGCCGCTCGAAGATGAGGGCGCACAGGCAACCGAGCGCCGCGAGCACCGGCATCATCCCGAGCGGGCCGGCCGCACATGCGCCTGAGGACGAGCACACAGCGCTATCCGGGACACGCGGCATGCGGACTGGCAGGTTGCGGGGGGTGCTGTCGGCGCGCCGGTTGGCCTTCTCCGCGCGGGGCCGCGCGCTGGGCCGGCTGGGCCGTCTCCGCAGCTCGACTGGATCCGGCTGGAGCGCTGCACACGACACCGGACTGGTGAGGCAGGTCATCGGTGCCCCGGCGCTCGTGTCGGCCGCCGGCGACCGAGTGACGGTTTTCGCCGAGGATCTCTCGGCCGGTGCGAGCTCCGCGTCGTCCCTGGTCGCGACGATGCTTCCGTTCGCGCCCAAGTCGATCCCGGCCGGCGCAACCGTCTCGCTGCGCAGATCGGCAGTGTCCGCGCGACCCGCCGGGATGGGCTTCGCCTCCGGCGCGCCGGTCGGTGAGACGGGCTCGGCCGACGGCGCCGGCTTCGCGGGTTCGTGCGCCGGCTTCGGGGGGTCGGTCGCCAGCGTCGGCGATCGGGCGGATCCGCCGCCCGCGGCGTCACCAGTTTGGGAGACCGGCTCCTCGGCAGCCGGGGGTACGGCCGCCGGCTCGGAGGACTCGGTCGTGACACCAGAGCCTGGCGGCTCCGTCCCGGGACCGGCCGGCACGCCCGCGGGGTCGGTGGGCGTCGCGGCATCCGCCTCCGGCGTCGTCTGCCCCGCCTGGGCCGGTTGATCCTGTGCGGAGGCGTCCGGGGCGGCGAGGCTTACTGGGACGGTCAGCGCGATCGCGGCGATGGCACTCGCCGCGAGTCCCATACGAATAGGACTCCAGCCGCGAGAATCGCGGTCCGGCATGGTGCCTGGTGTCCCAATTGCTCGCACGCCATCATCCTCAGGCGGTCTTCGCAATCTGCGTACAGATTCGGTTCAGCGCCGTCCTGGCGCGCCGGACCCGATGAGTATCTAGTTGAAGCGTGCCCGGGCCGATTCGCGCAAAACGCGCACCTTTGGCACTGGCGTGAACGCGCTACTTGCGGGTATACGCACGCACCCAGTCCACCTGCAGCCGCACCATCCGCGGAGTGCTCCGGTCCGGGCACGGCGCGTCGCGGTCGCCACAGGTCCCGGCCTGAGCCTGGATCGCGAGCTCCATCCTCTCCCTCGGCACGTGACGGCTCCGGACCCGTCCCCAGGGGCGGCCGTCGAGCGTGTACACGAGCTTCCCTGGCGTCCACTCGACGCCCATCGTGTGCCACCGGCTGAAGTCGGCGCGTACCGTGCGCTGGATCTGACGGTTGTCCTCCCCATGGTGCAAGGTCGCCGACATCGACCGGCGTCCCCCCGTGGCACCGCCGTCCTCGGCAAAGTCGATCTCGGGCGGCCAATGGTCGGCCACCGGCCAGAGCAGGAGGATGGCCGCCACCCCCTTACCTCGGTCCATCCGGAAGCGAACCTCGTACTTCCCGTAGGTCTGCTTGAGAGCGCGCGCGTTCGAGAGACCTCCGGACACCCAGCGATCGCCGAAGCGTGGATCGCGATAGGTCTCGAGATTCAGCACACCCTTCCTTACCACCACGTGGGAGGGCGCCCACCAGCCTCCGGGATCGCCGCCGGGCTGGCCCGAGTACCGCCCCCACTTCGACCGGTCGAGCCCGTGCCGGAAGTCGTCGAGGAAGACGGGTCTCCATGTCACTCGCGCGTTGGACTCACACAACGCGACGCCACTGATCGCCAGCGCGGTGGCGAAAGCGACAGCCCCCGCGCAGTAACCTGCCTTGCGCGCTCTGGAACCGGTCCAGCTCAGGGAGGCGAGTTTAGGGCTTGGACGCCCATCCACTGCTCCGGAATCTATTCGCCGCGCTCGAACGGCGAGGGCTCCGCTGGGTGTTGCTTCGCGTACCGGAGAACTTCGCGAGGCCGACTGGAGACGTGGACCTCCTCGTTGCATCGGAATCCGCCCAGGATGTCGTCGACGCCGCCGAGGCACTGGGCTTCGTTCCACTTCCCGGCTGGGAGGCGCCGCCCGGGCTGATCCTGGTCTCCTACGACCGCGCGTCGGACCACTGGATCGTCCTGGACGTGGCCACCAGCGTCTCGTTCCGGTTGCCGAGCTCGTGGGAGCTCCGGGGCGCGGCGGAGGCGGTTCTCTCACGCCGGCGGGTGCACGACAACGTGGCCGTGCCCGACGACGATGACGCGTTCTGGCTGCTCCTCGGACACTGCCTGCTCGACGAGCGCGCCTTTCCGATCCGCTACCGGGAGCGACTTCGGGAGCTCGCCGTGCGCGCGTCCGGCGACTCCCTCGGCCGCGCGATGGTCGCGGCCGGCGGCGGGGGCGAACCGCCGGCGTTACGTGAGGCCGTCCTCGCCGGCGACTGGAGTCTGCTCGAGCGGATGGGAGCACGGCTCGTGAGTGACCTGAGGTCGCGCAGGTCACGTGCGGAGAGCTGGCGGACCGATGCACAGGCCATGCTGCGCTGGGGGCGCAAGCTGCTCCTCTTCCGGCGGCGACGCGGCGTGAGCATCGCGCTGCTCGGCCCGAACGGTGTCGGCAAGTCGACTCTGGCGGTGGGACTGAAGCGCGGCTTCCCGCTCGAGGCGCGGGTGCTGCACATGGGGATCTGGAAGCGGGCGACGGCCACGACCGCAGCGGCGAGGCTCGCTGAGATCCTCGCGCGGCCCTTCCGCCTCTGGGCCATATCGGCGCTCGCGCACTACCACCAGGCCCGCGGCCGGCTCGTGATCTACGACCGCTACGTCTACGAGGCGAGCCTCCCACCGAAGCCGCCGCTGTTGGCGACCAAGCGGGTGTACCTCGGAGCGCTCGCACGGCTCATGCCGCATCCCGACGCGGCCGTGGTGCTCGACGTGCCGGGAGACGTGGCCTACCAGCGAAAGCAGGAGAACCCGCCCGAGGAGCTCGAGTCGGAGCGCCGCGTATACGCCGAGCTGGCGGCGCGCGAGCCGCATGTGGAACTCGTGGACGCCTCGCGCGGAGCCGACGATGTGCGCGCGGACGTCTCGGCGATCATCTGGGAAAGGGTCCGAACGCGCTGGCGGAGGGAGCGCACGCCGTGAGGCTCGACAGACGCCTGACCCGGCTGCGCGGGCTGGTGCCGGAGATGCTCGGTGAGCACGCGGCGTCCCTCACGGTCGCCGACGGGCGCCGCACGTCGACTGGCATGGCGGTATTCGTCCTGGTGGACGCGGACGGAAGCACGCGGCTCGTCGCCAAGGTCCCGACGACGGCGGAGGCGGCCGCCGGGCTCGACAGGGAGACCGAGGTGCTCACCTCACTCCGCGCCGACCCGCGACTCGGCGACTGGCGCGATCTGCTGCCCCGGCCCGTGGCGCAGGGTGACGCCGGCGGCCGCCCCTACCGGGCAGACGCCGCGCTCTTGGGCGCGCCGCCCGGCGAGCGGCTGGCGCCGGACGAGCGTCGGTGCCTGGTCGCCGCGGCTGCCGACACAATCGCCGTCCTCCACCAGCGCACCGCCACGACCATGTGTGGAGACGCCGCTCTGGCCGACCGTTGGGTGGATGCCCGGCTTCGAGATCTGTGGCCGGGCGCCGCGAATGGGGTCGGGCTACCGTCTCGAGCGGCTCACCTGCGGGACGAGCTGCGCGCCACCCTGATCGGCGGCACGTTCCACGTCAGTTGGGTACACGGCGACCTCTGGCCCGGCAACCTGCTGGTCGACCAAGGCGCCGAGCGCATCCACGGGATCGTCGACTGGGATAGCGCGGCGACGCCGGAGCTCCCGGTGCATGACCTGCTTCACCTGGCCCTATACGCCCGACCCGCACCCGTCGGGCGGGAGCTCGGTGTGTTCGTCGCCGGCCATCTGCGGGGCGAACCGTGGCATGACGACCAACGCGGTCTGCTCGAACGCGGTGGCGGCCTCACCGGCGCGGGCAGCATTTCGGAGCGCCACGCGCTGCTCCTGTACTGGCTGAGGCGCGCGGCCGAGCACGCGCGCCAACAGGGCGCGCGCCGCGGTCTGCGCTATCGGGTGTGGGAGCGACGGAACGTCGATCCGGTGATGGCAGAGCTGTGAGGCGGATGGCTGAAGGCGCGGCCGCCCGCGCCGCCTGGCACCGGATCCTGGCGGAGGACCCCCTGGCGACGGTGTCTCAGACGCCCGTGTGGATGGACTGCGTCTGCGCGTCCGGTCGCTGGGAGGACGCCACGCGCGCCTACGAGGCGGATCGCGGCCGCGAGCTCGTGCTCCCGCTCGCCCGCCGGGTCCACATCCCGGCAGCGCTTCCGGTCGAGGCATCGATGCCCTTCGCCTGGGGGACCGGCGGCCTGCTGACGGCGGGCGGGTTCGTGACCGCTGCCGACGTCGCGGCCGTGGCCGCGGACATCGGCAGAGCACGCCCCGTCCGGGCCACGCTCCGGCCGGCCCCCGCGGCGGATGCGTCCTGGAGGAGCGGGATGCCGCCACAGGCGATCCGTACCCGCCACATGTCCCAGTCGGTGGACCTCGCCGGCGGCTTCGCCGAGGTGGCGGGCCGCTTCAGCTCGAGCACGCGGCGGAACATCCGAAGGGCGGAGCGCGGCGACATCGCGGTCGACTGGGCGGCCGGCACACGACTCGTGCCGATCTTCGACGACCTCTACCGCGCTGCCGTGGCTCGCTGGGCCGAGACACAGCACGAACCCGGCGCGCTCGCACGCTGGCGCGCGCGGCGCCGCGACCCGAGGAGCAAGTTCGAGTCCGTGGCGGCGCGGCTCGGGCCGGACTGCAGGATCGGCGTAGCGTGGCGCGCGGGCGAGCCCGCCGCGGCGATCGTGGTGCTCGCGCACGGCGAGCACAGCACGTACTGGCGGGGCGCCATGCGTCGCGAGCTGGCGGAGGGGACCGGCGCCAACGAGCTGCTCCACCAGCATGCAATCGAGGAGGCGTGCGAGGCCGGCAGGCGGTGGTATCACATGGGCGACTCGGCCCCGTCGTCGTCGCTCGCGGAGTTCAAGCGGCGGCTCGGGGCACGCGAGGAGCCCTACACGGGGTACCGGGTCGAGCGCTGGCCGCTCACGGCGGCCGAGAACGTGGTGCGCAGCGCCGTCAAGCGCGCGCTGAGGTTCCGAGACTGAGGACGTGCCGGCCGGCCCGCAGCGCGAGGACAACCGCGGCAACCGTGCACTGGCTCGCGAACCACGCCACACCCGCGCCGGTGACCCCAAGAGCGCTCACGAGCGGAGCCGCGAGCCCCAGGGCGAGCACGGCCTGCGTCGCCCAGGCCACCACCGCGGGCCTGAGCCGGCGCTCGATCCTGGCGACGCTGATCGCGAGCGTGAGCACGAAATACGGCAGGGCGGAGAGCGCCAGAAGACGGAGCACCGTCGTCGCCGCCGCCGAGTAGCCGCTCCCGAAGAGCGTGAGTATCTCGGGCGCGAGCACCACCGCCACGAGCACGCTGGGAAGCAGCACACGCGCGCCCTGAAGCGCGGCCTTGCGCTCGAGCTCCGGCAGCGACGCGCCCTCACGCGAGCCGTGCAGGACGAGCGACATGCCGATGCTCGCGGCGAACGCGTACAGCGGCAGCGACACGGCCCACGCGAGCGCGTAGCCCGCGTTCGCAGCGGGTCCCGCCACCGCCGTCACGACCAGCGGCATGAGGTTCGTGCCGGACATCCACGCGACCGAGCACATGTAGTCGGCGGCGAAGTAGCGGCGGAATGCCGGGGTTCTGAGCGTCGTGAGTCCCTCCGCGGCGTCCGGCCGTCGGCGCGGCATGAGCCACATGAAGATCACGGCGTTCACGCCCACCACCGACACCAGCATCGCCGCGGTCCATGAGACGAAGATGCCGTAGACCGGCATCAGCGCGGCCAGCACAACGAGCAGTCCGAGCTTGAGCAGCGCGAAGACCGCGTTCTCGAGCGGCACCCAGACGGCCCTGCCGAGGGCGGTCAGCACGCTGTCCTGAATCGCGAACAGGCACCAGCCGAGCGTCGAGACGAGGAACCACCCGCCAAGCAGGAGGTCGTCGCGCAGGAAGTCGAGCGCCGGCGCCCACGCGCCCACGCCGAGCACGAACACGAGCCCGACGGCCAGAGCGGTAGAGGCTGCCGCCGCGTACGCGATGACCGTGAGCCGCGCGGTCCGCCGGCCCGCGTCGGGCAGGAAGCGCACCACCACGTTGGCGAGGTTCAGTCCCGCGATCCCGGAGAGGAACATCATGCTCGAGATCAGCGCGGCGTTCACGCCGACGACGCGCGGGCCGTACGGGTGGGCGGCCACCACCCAGAAGACCAGCCCGGTGACGGCCGTGAACGCGGAGTTCGCGGCGAGCGCGTAGCCATCGCGATGCAGCGGCAGCCGCACGTGCTCGACCAGCCGCGCTCGGCCCGAGACGCTCATCGCTCGCGTCCTCGAGCCGCCGCGGCGCCCGCCACGAACGAAGCGCCCGTGAGCACCAGCGAGACGGCCACCGCGGCAGCGCTCAGGAGAGCCCCCGGATCGCGCGCCCGCACGGCCCGTAGAGCGAGCGCCGGCAGCGCTCTCATGACGAGCCGACGCACATATGCGCCCTCGGTCGCGAGTGCGGGCCCGGTGTACATGCGGCTGAGACGGCCCTTGGACAGACCCTCGCTCACGGACCGCCGCACGAGTAGACGCCACGAGATCCGCGCGGGAGGCACGAAGTGGCGCACCCGCGCCCGCGGAACGTACCGAATCCGGCCCCGCCCGTACGCGCGCTCCAGCCGGAGCGACAGCTCCGTCTCCTCGCACGTGCCGAGCGTTCGCCCGCGCTTGCCGAAGGCCGCCGCGAACCCGCCCAGCGACAGGAGCGGCTCGCGCCTGAATGCCATGTTCGCGCCGATCGGGTTCCTGATCGGCCCTGGATCGTCGCGATGCCCGCCGTAGGTGCAGCCGACCACCCAGAGAAGCTCGTCGCACAGCCACCGGCGCTCCGCACCCCAGCGCGGCTCGATGGGCCCGCCGGCTCCGAGCACCTCTCGATCGCGCGCGAATTCCGCCGACAGGGCGGACAGCCATTCGCGCTCCACCGTCACGTCGTCGTCGACGAACGCGACGACGTCCGAGCGCGCGGTCCTGCTGCCGGCGTTGCGCGCATTGGAGAGCCCGCCGAGCTCCGAGTCGAGCACCCGCACCCACGCCGGCAGCCGCGCGGCCAGGTCGGCGCTCAGTTCGGGGTTGCGATCGACCACGACGAGCAGCTCGTCGGGCCACCGCTCGCCGGCCAGGATCGAATCGACGCAGTCGAGCAACAGGCCGGTCCGCGCCCGGGTCGCGGTGCACACGACAACGGCCGCCGACACCTCGCTCACCGCGCCCACACCCGCGTGAGCCGTCGCCGCGACCGGCGCGCGGCGCGAGAGGCCCGTGTTCGAAGGCGCTCGTGACTCCACGCGCGCTGCACCCCCACGCCGTCGAGCACCGCCGCGATGCGCGCGCTCGACGTGCCGCGGTGCACCGTCCACCTGGCGATCGCGAACGGGTCGTCCCGGTCATGGGAAAGCGCATCCTTCACCGCGGCGCCGGACCGGTACCCGGCCGCCACGACGGCCGTGCGCACGCGCTCGTCATATGCGCCGTACGGATACGCGAACGAGTGCACCTCCCGGCCGGTCAGGTCCTCGAGCCGGCGCCTGCTTGCCGTGACCTCCTCCACCAGCTGCGCCTGACCGAGCTCGTCAAGACGCGGGTGGCTGACCGAGTGCGCGCCGATCTCCACGCCCGGTGTCCGCGCGAGCTCCGCCAGCTGCGACGACGTGAGCCTGTCGCGCTCGCCCACCTCGCCGGCAGTGACGTAGATCGTCGCTCGAAGGCCGAGCTTCAGGAGGACCTCGGTCGCCTCGAGCGTGTCCGCGTAGCCGTCGTCGAAGGCGATGGCGACCGGGCGCGCCGGGAGCGGGCGCAGGGTGCGGAGCGCATCGGCGAGCTCCGTCACCGTGAGCGGGTGGCGACCCGACGCGGCCACGGCGTCCGCATGTGCGGCGAAGGCCGCCCGCGACACCGCGTAGGGCCGCTCGAGGCGCCCGGGACGATCGTTCACGGAGTGGTAGAGCAGCACGGGCACGAGCGTCACGAGCGGTGCCTCCCGGTCACGAAGATCCAGGCCCCCGGACGGCCGTAGACGAGGCGGAAGCGGGGGGACGCGGACAGCGCTCGCACCAGCCCGCCCAGAGAGCCCGGCGGCGTGACGCCGTTCAGGCGTGCGGCCTCGTACTGGTGGCGGGTGAGCACGAGATAGGTGCGCCGGCGGCTGTTCTGCCGGACGGCGCGCTCGATGCGGGGGATGTCGCGCGCGCCGAACCGGCGGCCGATGAACTGCGGTTGCTCGAGGAGCGCCGGGCCGTCAGCTAGCGAGACCTCGGGGTAGCGAGCGGTGAGCCGCGCCGCCGAGCTCGGCGCCAGCTGGATGCGCGCCGAGCCCGACGGCGCGTGGCGCTCGTACCACTGCTGCGCGTGGACCTCGCCGGGCGAGATGTGGTTGGCGAGCTCATAGCCGAAGTAGGCGAACAGCATCGAGACGCTGAGCGCGCCCGTGGCGAGCGCGAGCGGCCGGCGAGCCATACGTACCCGGCCACGCGGCCTCGGCAGCCGAAGGCATGCCGAGGCCGCGAAGAACGCAAGCCACGGGAGCGCGAACAGATAGGCCCGGTACGCCCCCTCCCCGCCATAGCGCTGCAGCACCGCGACGAGCAGCGGCGCGACCACCAGGCACGCGGGAACGCCGACGCTCTCGCGACGGCGCATCATCCGGACGCCGCCCACGACGGCGAGAGCACCCATCGTCAGGATCACCACGGCCGGTGAGTACGTCCGGAGCCACGCGCCCGGGAGCGCCGCCGCGAGGTCCCTCGCACCTGCGGCGCCGCCGGCCGAGCCGATGTCGAACAGCTGGAAGTGTCTGGTGATGAACGGCGACGCCAGTGCGAGCCACCAGCCTTCGACGGCCAGCATCGCGGCAATCACCCACAGGGGCACGCGCCGGGTGACCAGCCACACCAGGGCGAGGCTCGCGATCAGCATGACCGGCGAGAGCTGGTGGCTCGTGACCACCGCGATGAAGCACACGGCACCCGCCACGGTCGCGGCGCGCGCGTTCGGCACCCGCCGAAGGCACAGCCCCACGACCACGAGCGACAGCAGGAAGCTGAACGCCTGCGGGGCGAGGTAGTCCTGACCAACCCAGTTGCCGAGCACGAACAGGGCGGCGGCTGTCCACAGCACCGTCTCGTCCTTCGTCAAGCTCCGCAACGCGAACCGGAGCGCGGCGACGTTCGCGACACCGAAGAAGACCTGCGCCCATTCGGCATAGGCGATCGGCCTCAGGCCGACCACGTGGCTGAACCACGCGTTCGCGGCGAAGAACGCGGGCCAGTTGTTGTAGATGTCGATATTGCGGTCGACCCGACCGGTCGATCCGATCAGCTCGATCACACCGAGGTGCTTGTAGGTCCACGAGTAGCGCGGCTCGTCGTAGAGCAGCGGCGCCGTCCCGTGGATGACGACGATCAGGGCGAGCACGTACAGCGCGAGCAGACGGGGCGCCGGGGCGCTCCGCGTGGCCGCGTCCAGGAATCCGAGGATCAGCAGCCCGATGGCGACGTAGTAGGTGACCGGCAGCGCGTCGAGCAGACCGAGACCCGCGATGTGGCTCACGTCGGTCCTGGCGACGGAGACGGCCCAGCACAGCAGGGCCAGCCCCA
>JBEVKF010000009.1:0-8719 GCA_040509755.1 Thermoleophilaceae bacterium
GCCGCCGCGCCCCCCGCCCCGGGCGCCCCGGGCCCCGGCCCGCACCCCGCACCTGGGCCGCGCCCGGGCGCGGGGGGGCGGGCCCCGCCCGCGCCTCCACCAACCGCCTCAGCACCGCCACGGGTGGCCGGTCCTCTTGGACCTCCCTCTCGATCGCCACGCGGGCGGCGCCAAGCGCCTCCTCCCGCAGCGCGTCTTCGAGCGCCGCACGGGTCGAAAAATGCCGGTAGAGCGTCGATCGGCTCACTCCCGCCGTCATGGCGACCCTGCGCATGCTCAGGGAGCCGCGCTCGCTGAGGTCCCTCCGAGCGGCAGCGACCATGGAGGCGCGGTTGCGGCGAGCGTCGGAGCGCATGTCTCGCACCTTACCGGGACATTCCACAAACAGTCCGCCGACCCTTGTCTCTGTTAGGTCCGATAGTTCCCACTTAGACGCCGAGAACGTTCAGAATGACGTCAATGGTCAGCAGCAGAGCGATGATGATGAGGCCGAGTTCCTTGAAGCCGGCGTCCCAGAGGCAGTCGACGCGGCAGGCGCGCCAGACGGCCTTCGACGCCGCGGTCGAAATCCTCTCCACGGAGTTCTCCCGGCCGATCAGGATTGAGGAGGTCGCGCAGCGGGTCGCGGTCTCGCCCAGGCAGCTCCAGCGGGTCTTCGCCGATGAGGGAGAACTCGGCTTTCGCTCGTACCTGCGGCGAGTTCGAATGTCCCACGCGCACCGCCTCCTCGCCACCACGGACCTTTCGGTCAAAGAGGTCGCGCGGCGGGTGGGCTATGGAAATCCGAGCCAGTTCTCGAAGGCCTTCAAGCGCGTCCACGGCATCCCGCCTTCCCAGGCGCGCTAGCCGCGCTGCCGGTCTTGACACGCTCTATCGAGGAGTAGAGGCTTCGCCAGAGTCAGAGCGGCGGCGCGCGGAGGCCGTGAAAGGTGGGCGATAGTGGCGAGCTGGAAGAGTTCGGACACCCCGTTCCTCGGCGGTCCGGACACGTTGGATGCCAAGGTGGTCCAGCATCCATTTGCTTTCCGGGGGAGCACCGATAAGCAGCTCAACGGGCTCATCGTGGAGGCCGTCAATCGGATGGGCGGGACAGGCGACGCCGCCGAGGACGAATACCAACGCGCCCTCGAGCCGCTGAGGGCGAAGGGCGAGAAGGCCGTTGATGTCCTCTTCGCCGAATATGAAGCCCTCCCCGAGGACACCTATTTGGATCGCTGGTCGCTCGTGTACCTGCTCTCCGAGCTGCGCGATCCCACGACGACCACGGCGCTGAACCGGGTCATCACCACCAGGATCCCGGCCGAGAAGGCCAAGGAGTCGCACGACATCTCCACCGTGACCGAGGAGGTGATGATCCGCACCACAGCGGTCGAGGGTCTCGTCCGGCTGAGCGCCGATGGGGTGGAGGAGGCCCGGAAGGTGCTCCTGCGACACGCAAAGCACCGGATGCTCTCGATCCGGCGGGCCTGCGTGCAGGGCCTGATGGACACCGGCAGCGACGAGGACAAGCGGGAGCTCCGCGCGCTGCTGAAGGAGCGCGGCGACGAGCAACTCCTGAAGATCAAGCGGATCGACGTGCGCGAGGCTCCACAGGCGACCGGGGGCCGATTCGTGGTCAGCCCGGAGACCAAGTCCGAGCCACCTTCCCACGACCTTGGCCGAGGGGAGGGCTGAGCGATGGCCAGCTGCACCTACACGGTGCCAGACAAGAACGTCAGCGGCGACAACTTCTACGGAGCGGTCATCTGCAACCAGGCCTACGTGGATTACTTCTGGAACACGTATGGCTTCAACGGGAACAAGGCGTACTGGGACGATGGCTGGGGCTGGGACGACTGCTGCAACACCAACAAGCCCCTGGCCCGGGCGTTCAACGGGTGCTACGCCCTGACCTACTCGGCTCAGGACTACCTCAACGACAGCTACAGCTCGGCGATCCTCAACTGGGGGCGCCGCTATGTCCGCGAGAACATCGACGACCTACGTTGCTTCTGCGGCGACGGCACAGCCATCGCCCGGTCGCAGAGCGGCGGCCTGGTCGACGTCTACCTGGGGTTCTTCTACACGAAGGACGTCCCCGGCCGGGCGGAGACGCTCATCCACGAGGCGCGCCACAAGGGCGGAAAGCCGCACAACGCCAACTTCCCGTCGGGCTCGACCTTCGGCAGCGGCAAGTCAGGCGCGGACTCCACGTGGGACTACGAGGGGGCGTGGATGTACGGCGCTCTCTACCTCTGGTGGTACTACGCGCAGGGCGCCCGCACCACGTCGGCCTTGCGCGAACGGGCCCGCCAGCGCGGGAACGTCGTGATCGACAACGCGTTCGCCACCCATCCCGGGTTCTCGATCTGAGCCGAGTCTCTACTCCGCCGAGCTCGTTGGCACCTTGATCACGCGGTCCACCACCGCTCCCTGAAGACTTTCGGGTAGGCCGGAACCCGGCGGGGTGGCGCCGGTCACGCGGAGGATCGGTATCGACGCCGCGGTGATGTCGCCGTGGTCGTCCAACCGGAAGCTGCCGAGAATGCCGTCCTCGACCTTGCTCGCCCGCAGCTCCTCCAGCACCGAGGCGCGCGTCCCGTCGGAGCGCGCGATCGCGTCCAGCACGAGCTGCGCTGCCTGGCCGGCCTCCAGCACCCCGTAGAGCGGCGTGCCGGAGGCGCCGACATCGCGTGAGAAACGCCTGCCGGCGGCGGTCAAGGGCATCGCGGAACGCGGGACGTTGGTCGTGGTCACGTACAGGCCGCGAGCAGCCGGCCCGGCGCTCTCGAGCAGCAGCGGAATCTTGCTGCTGAACAGGAAGCCCGCAATGATCGTCGTGCGCTCGCCGAGCCGACTACGCAGGGCCTTCAGCAGACGGTCGCCGCCGGCGAACTGATCGCCTCCAATCACGACGCCCTGCACGCCCGAGCGGGCGACGCCCTCGACGACCGCGTCGTAGCTCCGGGCGGCCGGCTTGAACGTGGAGGACCCGGCAATCCCGACCCCGAGCTTCCTGGCCGTCCGGCGAAACGGGTCGGCGAGCAGCTCCTTCCAGTAGCTCGTACCGTCATCGAGCACGTAGACGTCCTTCAGCCCGAGGCGCTTCGCCAGCACCGCGCCGGCCACCCCCTGCAGGTCGTCTCGGGGGCCGAGCCGGGTGTAGTTGCGGACGCCGGTCGGGTACAAGACGTCCGGCGTACCCCTGGGTCCGTCCGTGAAGCCGGCACGAGTGAGCCCAGGGTACGTATTGGTGGGGCTGATCATGGCGAGCGCCCCACCGGGGGCTCGGTTGAGGATCGGGATCTCGATCTGGGCGCAATAGGAGTTGTAGGGGCCGATCACCGCCACGAGTTGCTCGGCCCGGCCGAACGCGTTCGCGTTCGCCGCGCACTTGCGGTTTTCGAAGCCGCCGGTCTGTGCCGTGGAGTCGTCGCACGAGCGGTAGCCGACGGAATACCTGCCCGCCCTGAAGCCGCGCTGCGCGAGCACCAACCGGATCGCGTCTGCCATTGCGCGCGGCCCCGCGCCGGCTGGCCCCTGAAGGGGAAGGTCGGACGCGATCAGGACGTCTGGATCCGCCACGCCCGAGACGAGCTCGCCGCAGGCCGTGGCCGGGAAGCCACCCTCCGGAGGGCCGCCCGCCGTGCTGACCCACGCCGCCCCGGCGCCGGCCGCGAGCGCCTGCGCCGCGCCGATCGGGATCGTCGCGGTCACCTTGTTCGTGTCCGGGTCGATACGGGAGACCATTCCGTCGATGTAGTTCGCCGTCCAGACCGCGCCCGCGCCGAAGGCGATGTAGGTCACTCCGGCCCCGACCTCAATCGTCCGAGCGACCGGGTCCGGCCCCGGGTCGATTCGCCAGACCAAGCCCTCCTCCTCGGCGGTCGCCCAGACCGAGCCGGCGCCCAGGGCGATTCCTGCGGGGGATTGCGAGGCGATCGGGATCGTCTCGGCGACTCGGTTGGTGCGCGGGTCGATGCGCTTGACGCCTGGGCCTCCGAGGAACCACACGCCCTCGTCGCCTGCTGCGATCGATCCGGCATGGGCATCAACGGTCGTGACGAGCCGGCCGCTCTCGGGGTCGATCCGAGAGATGGTGCCGCCAGGATTCGTCGCCCACACCGCGCCCTCTCCCACGGCTATTCCCGGGAAGCCCCAGTTGAACGTGGCGACAAAGGCGCTGTCTGTCGGGTCGGGCAGCTTCACGGTGTGCGTGATGGCGCTCGTCTTCGGATCGAGACGCGAGACGCTGACCGTGAAGTTGGCGTCCCGGCCACCGCCGTTCCCTACCCAGAGCGCTCCCTCTCCGACGGCCAGATCCGTCGGCACGCCGATCGTCTTGTATCGCTTGGTGACGGCTTTCGTTTTCGGGTCGATGCGCGAGACGGTCTCGTCTTGGGTGTTCAGAAACCAGACTGCGCCTTGGCCGACGGCGATGTTGCTCGGAGCCGTCGCCGCGGTCGTGAACGACTCGAGTTTTCCGCTGCCCGGGTCGATGGCGGCCACCCCATTGCCGGCCGGCGCGAGGTCGCCATCCTCGTCGCCTGTGGTCAGCGCGACAATCGCCGCGGCACACGTCGCGGCTAGCGCCAGCAGACCGGCGGCCAGCACCGTGCGACGGTGCCGCACCAGGCCAGGCGGGATTCGCGGGCGGCGCGCGGTTGCCGACCCGGCGAGGCCGAGTGCCACACGGCCTGCCTCGATCAGCTCGGCGCAGGTCGCGTAGCGGTCGTCCTTTTCCTTTGCGAGTCCCTTTCGGAGGACCGGGTCAAGCCGCGGGTGACCGCGCAGCGGCGGCGGCTCCTCCTGCATGTGGGCCCACAGCGTCTCGGCCTCGGTCTCTCGGCGAAACGGCGGGGCGCCCGCGAGGCACTCGTAGAGCATGCAGGCCAGCGCGTAGCAGTCACTGCGCCCGTCGACCGCCTCGCCGCGGATCTGCTCAGGCGCGAGGTAGTCGAGCGTGCCCACCAGCCGGCCGGTGTCGGTGGATGCGCCACCGAGCTGTTTGCTGATACCGAAGTCGGTCAGGTAGGCATGTTCGTCTTCGTCCACCAGCACGTTGGCGGGCTTCACGTCGCGGTGGATGAGTCCCCGGCGGTGCGCCGCATCGAGGGCAGCTGCCACCTGGGCCAGCATCGCCAGGGCGCGCTCAGGGGCCAGCTTGCGGTCGTCAGCCAGGATCGCCTTCAGGTCGCTCCCATCCACGTAGCGCATCGCGAGGTAGAGCTGTCCGTCGCGCTCGCCGGCCTCGTAGATCGGGATGACATTCGGGTGGTCGAGAGCGGCCGCCAGGCGTGGCTCCTTGAGAAAGCGGCCCCGGAAGTGCTCGTCCTGCCCAAGCTCGGGCGCGATCAGCTTCAGAGCTACCGGGCGCTCCAGCGAAAGATCGGTGGCCCGGTACACCACACCCATCCCGCCCCGGCCGACCAGCGACTCAACCCGATAGCCGGCGAACTTCGAGCCGGGACCGATGGCCACGCTCACGGCGCGTCGGCCGTCAGCGACCAACCGAAACGAGTCGGCGACTCTGCCGGCGCCAATCCTCCCGGCCGCGGCCCTCTCCGGACCAGCACCATCGGCGCGGGCGGAGCCTCGACGAGCCGGCTGCGAGCCCGGCCGAGCCCCTCCTGGCGCCAGCGCTCCGAGACGCCGACCACGAGCAGTCCGGCCCCGTCGGCGAGGGCGACGACTCCCCTTCGTCCGGGGCTCGCCAAGAGCGGCTCGGCCACCACACCAGCCCTTCGCTGGACGATCAACGACGCGTCGGCAAGCAGGCGGCTCGCATCGCGCCCGTCCGTGCGGGCATCCGATGCCGCACCGATCAGCCGCAACGGGGATTCCGTCGCGCGGGCGACCCAGGCACCCAGCTCGAGCGCCGCCCAGTCGTGCCAAGCCGCGCCGAAGGGGACGACTACTGCCCCCGCGCGGATCGAGCCGCCTCCCGCGACTAGCATGGCCACGTCGCACGGCGCCTGCTCGAGCATGACGCCGGCTTCGCCCCCAAGCGGCGAGCGAGCCGCGTCCATGAGGAGTAGGTCGACGTTCTCCTGAGATGCGAGGCGGACCACATCCGCTCCCGGTGCCGGAGAGGAGAACGCGGCGGTCCGGGCGGCGAGGCCGCGAGCGAGGAGCTCGTCCCGGTGCCCGGCGAGCGCCGCCGTGGCCTCACCGAGCTCTGCCGTCTCCACCATCACCGCGACGATCAGCTCGCGCGGCGGCTCTGACGCCGCAAGCGGCTCCGCGAGACGTAGGAGCGGCTCGACACCGCCGAGCCTGCCCGGCACGACCAGGAGCGATCGATCGGGCGGCGGCGGGAGCGTCGCGCGCCTCGGACTTGGTGTTTCTTCGCGCAGGTCGAGGATCGGATCCTGCTGGAGGATCGCCCGCTCGAGTCGCTTGAGCTCCTCGCTCGGCTCCAGTCCAAGCTCCTCCGAGAGCTCGCGGCTGGCCTCGCGGTAGGCGAGGAGTGCCTCGGCCTGCCGAGCGGATCGGTAGAGCGCAAGCATCAGCTGGCAGCGCAGCCGCTCCCTCAGGGGCTGCTCGGTTACGAGGGCCTGGAGCTCGCCGACCAGCTCGCCGTGGCGGCCACGAGCCAAATCGGCCTCGATCCGCTGCTCGAGCGCGACCCAGCGCAACTCTTCGAGTCGGGCGATCTCGGCCTGAGCGAAGGACTCGTAGGCGAGGTCGGCAAGCGCCGTCCCCCTCCAAAGCGAGAGAGCCCGGCGCAGCTTCTGGGCCGCCCTCTCTGGATCTTCCCGTCTCGCCTCGTCGAGGAGCTGTTCAAAGCGGGCGAGATCGAGCTCCGAGGCCTCGACACGCAGGACGTACCCGGGGGGTTGGGTAACGAGTCTGCCCTCACCGAGCTCCTTCCGGAGCCTTGATACGTATACCTGGATGCTCTTCGAGGCCGTGGGCGGCGGGGTCTGACCCCACAGCTCGTCGATCAAGCGATCGGCCGAAACGACTTCGTTCGCGTGCAGCATTAGGACCGCCAGGAGCGATCGCTGCTTGACGCCACCGAGCACGAGTACCCGTTCGTGCTCGACGACCTCGAGTGGGCCAAGGAGGCGAAATTCCATCTGCGGTCGACCGACCTTCCAGGCGACCGTACCACCGAGCCAGGGCCAGAGCACGGATGCGGTGAGCTGCGCGGGTGTTTACCGGCGTCTACCGCTCCGTGCCGCGCGCGTTAACCGCGGACGCGCAGGGTGTGCGCAACGAGATCGCACCAGGCGGTCAAGACCGAAGGAGCCACGATGACCCACTCTCGTATCGCCCGTCCGGCAGCGCTCGGCTTGGCGCTTGCCGCCCTCGCCGCGCCCACGGCCGTCGCCCAGCAGGACCTGCGCTCGGCCGACGCGACCGACGCGGCGCGAGCCGCTGAGGCCCGGCAGGACCAGCCGGCGCAGGACCTGCAATCGCCCGACACCCGCGACACCGCCGAGGGGCGCGGCACCTTCAACGCCCCCGAGGTCACGGTCATCAAGGTCGCGGAGCCCGCGTCCCCGAACGGCGGCATCGACTGGGGCGACGCGGGGATAGGGGCCGGCGGCCTGCTCGGCCTGATCCTGCTCGGGCTCGGGAGCACCCTGGCGGTCGTGTACCACAAGCAGGGTGGCTTCGGGCGCGGCCGGACGGCCACCTCTGGCTAGAAGCGGCTCGCCGCACCTCTGCAAGTCCAATGGGAGAGCCTCGCCGCGCGGCGAGGCTCTCCTCAGCAGCCTCTGGCCCTGGATCGGCCCCGCGGGCGCCTCGCTGTCTCGCGACGGGTCGACCCTGTGGTTGGGGCGACTTGCGGCGCCTCCCAGGACGTGTTCGTTTCGGAACGCAGCCCGGCGGCGCTGACCGCCGCCGCGCCGCCTCAGGCGCCGAACTCGAATCGCACCAGCCGGTCGCGAGAGGCGGTGCATGTCATTCGAAAGAACTCGTCGCCGAGCCGGCGGTCGCGGCAGGTGTAGGACCCGCGCCGGCAAACCGGATCGCACTCGCCCCACCGGCCGGCCCAAAAAAGCCTGACCATCCGGCGCGCGGTCCGGCATCGCGTCCGCTGTGTCCTGACGTCGAACACGCCGGCGCCGAAGACCTCCTTCTGCGTGAAGATCGGCTTGTCGCCCTGGTGGCCTCGGGGGAAGCCGTAGTTGCCGCAATCGGCTGCCGCGGCTGGTCCGGCCGCGGCAAGCGCAAGCGCGACGACGAGCACGGAGGTGGCGGTGGATTTCATGCGCGCAGGGTACGCCTCCGCCTGGGGGGCGCTATCTTGATGGCGAACGGGGCGTGGCGCAGTTTGGTAGCGCATTCGGCTGGGGGCCGAAAGGTCGCTGGTTCAAATCCAGTCGCCCCGATTACCGGATTCTCCCCGCACCGCTTCGCGTAGCCCCGCAGACGGCAGAGTCAAGCCAAGGATGCGGGGGGACGCGGGGCGATGCGAGCGACAAAACCGACGCAAAACCGACGCACAGGGTTCGGAGTGCGTCGGTTTTAGTTCGATAGGCGTCTAAGCGTTTCTAAGCCGCTGGGGTCCACGAACGTATGTTCCCCTGCCTCGGGCCCTCGCATGGCGCGAGAAGGCGTCCCCCGCAGCGCTGAGAGGACGTTGGCGCTGTCCGGCTCGTGCTAACCGGAGGGTTGCCCTCCCGGACGATCTGGGGAGGACTGCTGCTGGCGAAATCTTGGGAGGCTCCGCGTTGGCGGGTGGCGACGATCGGACCTATGGTGGAGGAAGCGTTTGTTGACTCAC
>JBEVKF010000010.1:0-35877 GCA_040509755.1 Thermoleophilaceae bacterium
ACCGCGACGCGATCGTGCGCGTGGCGCTCGACTACTTCGAGGGATGGTTCGATGGCGACGCCGCCCGCATGGAGCGGACGCTCCATCCCGATTTGGCCAAGCGATCCCCGGACGACGCTCCTACCCCTGGGGACCTGGAGAAGCTCACGGCGCGGGAGATGATCGAGGCCACGGCGAAGGGGATCGGGAAGACGCGAGACGTCCCTGATCGCGGACTCGACGTCGAAGTCGAGCACGTGCATCGCGAGATCGCGAACGTGACCGTCCGCTCCGCCGTCTACGTCGAATACCTGCACCTGGTGCGTACGCGCGAGGGATGGAAGATCGTCAACGCCCTCTGGCAGCACCCTTGAGGCGCGAGAAGGCCACGCGATTTCGGTCCATTACGCCGCAAGCGCAGGCCGTGGCTCGCGCTCGGTGATCTTGGCGAGCACGCGCTCCAGGTCGGCGCGGGTGAAGGTCCAGTCGAACGGTCGGGCGATCTGGCGGTAGTGCTCGCCGAAGCGCACCACCGATCGGCGAGCTCATCAAGCGAGTCGAAGCTGTTGGGGCTGAGCGCTTTGCGCTGGACCAGCGAGATGTAGAGCCAACCGCCGAGCTCGATCTCGTATGCGGCTAGCCGCCGGCCGCTCGACCGTTTGGGCCACTAGTGGGCCAGAGGCGGGAAGCGCCGGCGGGCGGGGAGAGTCGGGGGATACGCCCCTTTGCAGGGGGTTCCGGGTGAAGCGGACGACGGGCCTCGAACCCGCGACCTTTGGCTTGGGAAGCCAACGCTCTACCAACTGAGCTACGTCCGCGCGGCGGTCCGGTGACCGCGACTGGCCGATTCTAGCGCCGCCCGGGAGGGCTACATCTAGTCTTCGGAGCGCCCTATGCGGAGGCTTCTCGCACCTGTTCCGATCGCCGTTATCTGCGCCATCGTCGCGCTGGTGGCCCTGCTCGCCTACGGCCTGTCTGAGAGCGAGCCCGATCGCGATGTCGACCGGGATGTCGCGGCCGGTGTGCGCAACCCGGCCCCGCCGCTGGAGCTGCCGCGGCTCTCGGGCCTCGGCGCCGAGACGCTCGAGGACTACAAGGGCAAGGTCGTGGTGCTCAACTTCTGGGCGTCGTGGTGTGACCCGTGTCGCAAGGAGTCGCCGCTGCTCCAGCGCTGGCACCGGCGCATGGAGCGCCGGCAGGGCACGGTGCTGGGTGTGGACGTCCAGGACGTGACCGGCGACGCCCGCGACTTCATCGCCGAGTACAAGCTGACCTATCCGATGCTGCGCGACGGCGAGGGCCTGACTCGCGAGAGCTTCGCGATCATCGGCTTCCCGGAGACCTTCGTCCTCGACCGCCGCGGCCGGATCGCCGCCGTGCGCCGCGGGCCGGTTGACGAGCGCTTCATGCGGGAGCGAGTCCTTCCTCTCCTCCAGGAGCGGGCGTGAGGCGGTTCGCCGCGCTCGTCGCCGCCGTTTCAGCGCTCGCCGTTCCAGCTGCCGCCTTCGCCCAGGACTGTCCGCAGACCACGCTCGCCGACATCGAGGACGAGGTGATGTGCCCGATCTGCGGCACACCGCTGGCGCTCGCCACAGAAGCGCCTCAGGCCCAGCAGGAGCGCGCCTACATCGAGCGCCAGATCGCGGCGTGTCGCTCCAAGGACGAGATCAAGGCGGCGCTCGTGGCGCAGTTCGGGCAGGGCGTCCTCGCACTCCCCGGCGACGACGGCGATCGCGACCTCGATGACGTGCTCGTCTACCTGATCCCCGCCCTGGCGCTCCTCCTCGCCCTGGGCGGGATCGCCTTTGCGGTGGTGCGCTGGCGCGACCGCGGCCCGCGGCCCGCCGGCGGCGCCGGCGGAGTCACCGCCGCGGGCGGCGATTCCGGCCGCCTCGACGCCGACATGGAGCGCTACGACCTGTGATCGCCGCCGACGCCGTCGACACCACGGTCGTGGCCGCCTTTGCCGTCGGCTTCATCTCGTTCGTCTCCCCCTGCGTGCTGCCGCTCGTGCCCGGCTACCTGTCGACGGTCTCGGGCGTCTCGTTCGCGGACATCCAGGACGGGCGTGGCAGGGCGAGGGTGCTCGGCCCGGCGCTGCTCGTCTGCATCTCGGTCACCGCGATGTTCGTCGCTCTCGGGATGACGGCAACCGGCCTCGGCCAGACCCTCAACGACCACCGGGCGCTCCTGCGCGAGATATCGGGGATCGTGATCGCCCTAATGGGAGTGCTGTTCATCGCCACCCTGTTCATCCCCGTCTTCAATAAGGAGTGGCGGCCGGAGGACCTGATGCGCCACGCCCAGACCGGCGGCCCGATCGTGGCCGGGCTGGCCTTCGCGGTCGCCTGGCTTCCATGCACCGGCCCGACGCTCGGCGCGATCCTCACCGCCGCCTCGACGGAGGGCACCGTCGGCGAGGGCGGCGTGCTGCTCGCCTTCTATTCGCTGGGCCTGGCGGTGCCGTTCATCCTCTGCGCGCTCGCCTTCTCCACCTTCTCCGGCGTCTTTCGGTTCTTCCGCGACCACTATCAGGCGATCACGCTCGTGTCGGGCCTGGTGCTGATCGTGATGGGTGTGCTGCTCTACACCAACGAGCTGACGCGCCTCAACAGCGAGGCGCTCAGGGTCATGGACGACCTCGGCATCAACTTCTTCAGCGAGATCTAGCCAAGCGCTTGAGGAACGGGACCACCGTCTTCAGAAAGCGGTTCTTCGAGGGAGCCGCCGAGATCGGATCCAGGTGGCTCGCGTTCGGATCGGCAACCACGGTCCACCGCGGAATGTCGGAGAGCCGCGCGAGCGAGCGAGCGCCCCTCTCCACTCGTCCGCCGGTCAGATCGGTCCCGTAGGCATACAGGGGCACGTCGATGGTCTTGGCGTGCAGTGGGCGCAGCCCGAGCAGCCGCGTCGCGGGCGTCACCTTGAGCGCGCTCATCGCGTCCACGTCGAGCCGCAGCCGCTTGGAGAAGTACCACTGGGTCGCGTTCGGGCGCTCGGCGGCCCAGGCCTTCGCAAAGCGCCGGATCGGCGTGAGCTCGCTGTCCTGCCATGGCCGCGGGTCGCCGCTCGCGGCCAGGCCACCCGCGCGGATGCGGATCAGCTCGAAGCCCGGCGGGGACGTCGTCGCGTCGAACGCGAAGCCGAGCGCCGCCTCGTTGGTGACCGGGAACGGCGCCTTGAAGGCAGCCGGCAGCAACGAATAGCCCTGAAGGACCGACGGATCGTCGGGCTTCTCGTAGGCGAGCTGGGCTGCCACCTCAGTGAAGATCCCGTTGATCTCAGGGAGTCCCAGGCCGAGGAGGTCGTCGAAGACCTGGCCGCCGTCGATCTCGGCCAGGACGGCGCGGGCGCGCTTCTTGTCGGCCGCGTCAAATGAGCCCCGCAGGCCGCCGTCGATCAACACCATCGCGTCGATGTCCCTGTAACCGGGCCGGCCGTTGAAGTCCCAGGCGGCGTAGGCCACGGTCGTCGATGCGCCGAGCGAGTGCCCGCCGAGGATCACCTCCCGCCTGCCGCCCGCGCGCGCCTCGAGGATCACCTTGCGCAGGTCACCCAAGGCCACCCGGAGACCCCATTTGCCGGCGAAGGGGGCATCGGCCCCGCGGACCGCCTCGTACTGGAAGTTCAGGTAGTAGTCGAAGGCGGTCTGGGCGTCCCCGCTCTCGAACACCGAGGTGTCCTCGAATGCGTTCTCGCGCCGGTCGACCACCCAGACGGCAAGCCCGGGCACGCGCGCGACGATGTCGCCCGCGACTGGAGCGATCCCGCCCGCCCCGCCGAAGAAGCCCGGGACGAGCACGAGCACGCGCTTGGCGTCCTTCGGCCCGATCTTCTGGACGAACACGCGGTCGTACTTGGCGGGCCCGGCCGCGCGGACCCCCTTGAGCGAGGTGAAGCGCTCGGCGGCGCCCGCCGGCGCGGCTGCGGCGAGCGCAGCGACCAGCGCTGCGAAAAGGGCGAGGCGACCCACGCGGGCCACCCTACATCGAGTCGGGCGCCTCGACCCCCAGTAGATCGAGCGCGCGGGCGATCACGTCCTGGGCCAGAACGCAGATCGCGATCCGAACATCCTCGTCGCCGCCCTCCTCGGCGGCGCCAACCACGCGGCAGTCGCGGTAGAAGGCGGAGAACTGGTGGGCGGTCTCGTGGACGTAGGTCGTCATGCGGTGCGGCGCGCGCCGGTCGGCCGCCTCGCGGACCTCGCTGGGGAACTCGAGCAGGCGCTTGACCAGCGAGCGCGCCGAGGGATGAAAGCTCTCTGAGCTCGAGGCGAGGTCGGCTCGCGCCGCCGCCGCCACTCGCTCGTCGCCTGCCTTGCGCAGGATCGAGGCGATCCTCGCGTGCGCGTACTGCACGTAGTAGACCGGATTGTCCTGCGACTGGCTCGCGGCCAGCTCGAGATCGAGGTCGATGCGCGTGTCGTGGCTGCGCGAGACCAGAAACCAGCGCGCTGCGTCCACGCCGATGTCGTCGATCAGGTCGTCGAGGGTGGCGATCTCCCCCGCCCGCTTGGACATCTGCACCGGCTGTCCGCCCTTCAGCAGGTTGACGAGCTGGAGGATCACGATCTCGTAAGCGTCCGGGGCGCCGCCGAGCGCCTCCCAGACCGCGGACATGCGCCGCACGTAGCCGTGGTGGTCTGGGCCGAGCACGTTGATCGACAGGTCGTAGGCACGCGCGAGCTTGTCAGCGTGATAGGCGATGTCGGTGGCGAAGTAGGTCAGCTCGCCAGTGGAGCGGCGCAGCACGCGATCCTTGTCGTCCCCAGCGTCGGTGGTGCGCAGCCAGACCGCCCCGTCGTGCTCGTAGATGCCGTCGAGCCCGCCGAGCACCCGGTCCACCGCGCCCGACTCCTGCAGCGAGCGCTCGGAGAAGAAGCGATCCATGTGAACGCGAAATCGCGCGAGCGTGCGCTCGACGCCCTCGAGCAGCAGCGCGATCCCTTGCTGAGCGATCACCCCGGGATCGCCCTCGGCCGCGCCGTCGATCCGTTCGGCCAGCTCTGCGAGGTATGCGCCGCCATACTCCTCGGGCTCCTCGCCGCGAGCGCGCGCGCGGATCGCCTCGCCGAACTTGAGCACCTGGCTGCCGGCGTCGTTCACGTAGTACTCGCGCTCTACGCGACTGCCGGCCCGCTCGAGTATTCGCGACAGCGAGTCCCCGTACGCCGCGTGGCGGGCGGATGCCACCGTGATCGGACCGGTCGGGTTGGCCGACACGAACTCGACCTGCACGCGTTTGTCCGCGTCGCCGGCGCCGAAGCGCTCGCCCGCCTCGCGCATGGCGGCGATCGCCTCGAGGTACCAGGCGTCGGTCATGAACAGGTTCAGAAAGCCCGGGCCGGCGATCTCGACCTTCTCCACCGCCGCTCCCAGGCGCTCCCGCAGGGCCTCGCCGAGGCGCTCCGCGATCGCCCGTGGCGGCTCACCCAGCGTCGGCGCAAGCAACATCGCGGCGTTGGTGGAGTAATCGCCGAAGTCGGGCCGCGGCGGGCGATCGAGCTGGGGCTCGGCCACCCGGCCGCCACCGGCGAGCGCGGCGGCGGTCTCGGAAACGGCGGAGTAGAGGTCGGCGACGGGATCGGTCATGCCCGGTAACTAATAGTGATACGGCTCGCCGGCGAGGATCTTGTGGGCGCGAAAGATCTGCTCGAGCAGCACCACCCGGGCCAATTGGTGAGGGAGCGTCATCGGGCCGAGGGAGAGCCGCATGTCGGCCTCGAGCTCGAGCCCCTTGGGACCTCCGATCACAAAGCACACGTCGCGCCCGTCGCGGCGGCGCTCCTCGAGCCAGCAGCTGAGTCCCTCCGAGTGGAGCGCCTCGCCGTCGGTTGCCAGCAGCACCACGAGTGACCGGTCCGGGATGCGGCGCCGCACCTGGGCGTCATCGCGCACCTCGACCAGGTCCACTTTCACGTGCCCGGTCAGCATCTTGCGGTAGTGCTCGACGTCGTCCTGGTAGGGCGGACGCACCCGCCCGACGGCGATCACTGAGATCCGCATCGGGGTGCGATAGTACGCGCATGCCCGAGGACGCCGAGCGACACTTCAACATCCACACCGACCCCGACACGATGGCGGGGCACTACAGCAACTTCGCCAACGTCTCTCACTCCGACTACGAGTTCACACTCACGTTCGCGCGCGTCGACCACGAGGTCGAGGACGCCGAGGTCCCCGGGGTCGTGGTGTCCCGAATCAACGTCTCGCCGCGCTTCATGCGCGAGCTGATCGACGCGATGGAGGACAACTTCTCCAAGTGGAGGACCCGCGAGGGCATCCGGGACCTGCCCGAGTTCGACGACGAGCCTCCGGATCAGCCGACACCCTGATGTCCTGACCGCCGCCGGGCGCGAAGATGGACGGCATGAACACGTCACCCATCTCAACGCTCATGCACGACTACCTCGCGGCCGCCCGCAGCGGGGACTGGGACGCGGCGTTCGCCCTGATGGCGGACGACGTGGTCCTAACGGTTCCGGGACGCTCGCGCTACGCGGGCCGCCATGAGGGCAAGGCGTCGCTCAGGGAGTACCTGTCCGCCGCCCTGGCCGGCACCACCGCCGTGCAGGTCGAGCTCGAGGACATGCTGGCCGGGGAGGAACACATCGCGCTGGTCCTTCGCGAGCGGCTGGCGCGCGGCGGCCGGGAGCTGAACATGCGCCGAACGAACCTCTACCGGATCCGCGACGGCGCGATCGTGGAGGTCTCGATCTTCGAGGCACACCAGTACGAGGTCGACGAGTTCATGGAGGCTCAGCCCGCGCGGACGTAGCGCTCGCACACCGCGACGGCACCCTCGACGGACTCCCAGCTGACATTGTCGGGGGTGTCCGTCGGCCAGTGGTAGTTGGAGGGAAACTTGGTCTCGTCGACCCCGGCGAGCGTGCAGGTGCGGTAGCCGGCCCGCATCGAGATCAGGCCGTCGGTGGCGGCAACGGTGCGCAGGCCGCGCCGAAGCTCGACGCCCGCAGCCCGGCCGGCGGCGACCAGCGCCTCGCGCGAGCGCTCGCTGTAGAGCCGCATGCGCAGCATCCCCTCCCCCTCCACCACGCACAGCTCCGGCGAGCCGACGCATTCGAGGCAGACGAACTCGGTGCGCTCGGTCGAGAGGTCGCCGCGATGGCGGCGCATGAAGCCCTGCATGCCCTCCATGAACGACTCCTCGGAGCCGGTGGAGAGCAAGATCACCCGCACGCCCGGCGGCGGATCCTCGCGGAAGGCACGCACCAGCGCCAGGTTGACCGCCACGGCGCTGAGGTTGTCGTTGGCGCCCGGGACCACCGCGCGGGCGCCGATGTCGATCATCGCCGCCCCCGCGAGCGCAGAGAAGAACGCGCCGATGCGGCGAAGGGAACGCCGGCCGGTTAGCCCCCAGAGGGCGACGAACACGGGGCCGAGGAACACGCCGAAGATGATCGGAACGCTCTGCTCGGCATTCTCGTGGAGCCTGGGCATGAGCTTCATCGCGAGGCGCGGCAGCCCGGGATGGAACACGAGCCCCGAGTGCGCGGCGTCGTGGTGAGAGATGAAGACGACGGTGCGCTCGGCATCGGGGTCGCCCGTCTCGGCGATCACGTTGGATGTGGAGCGCTTCGGGAGCAGGTGGCGCCGGAACCACAGCCGGCCGCCGCTCACATCGTCGTAGACCGCGGCGGCCGCGAGTCCGCCGACGAGGGCGCCGAGCCTACGCCTTCGGCTCGCGAGCAGCGCGGCGGCATTGGGCAGGCCGAGCGGCCACCAGTAGCCGCCGTGGGCGGACTCCTCCTCGATTCTCACCGTGCGGGCGCCAGCGGCGCGGAACTCGGCGGCCAGCCAATCGGCCGCGCGCCGCTCACCCTCCGAGGCAGACGGGCGCTCGTAGGAGGACAGCTCGCGGACGACCCGCTCGATCAGCTCGCGGCGGCTCATGTCACTGCGACCGGTTGAACGCCTCGCCGATCCCGATGCGCTCAGCCGTGGTCGGGTGTGTGCCAAAAAGCGTCTGCAGGACCGGGGGCGGATCGGGGTCGGAGATGTTGCGCAGCGCGAGCCGGCGTTCCAGCTGGACGAACGCGGCCGGGTCGTCGGTCAGCCGCAGCGAGAAGGCGTCCGCGCGGGCCTCGACCTGGCGCGAGAGCACGTTGGAAGCGACGCCCAGGCCGAAGCTCACTATTGCGAGCGACAGGGCGATCGCGGGCAGCACGATCGGGCCCGGCTTCCGGCTTTCGTCGGCCAGCCCCTCGCGGCGCGCGAAGCGCTCGGCGAGCGCCTGGGCGAGGAAGGTCCCGGCGGGCGCCACGAGCGCGAGCCAGACCAGGCCCCGGGTCAGGTCGTTGTGCTTTTGGTGGCCGAGCTCGTGCGCCACGACCAAGCGCATCTGGTCGCGTGGAAACGCAGAGATCAGGTTGTCGTAGAGCACCACCCGCTTGGTCTTGCCGAGGCCGATTACGTAGGCGTTGGCAGCCGTGGTGCGGCGGCTGGCGTCGACCCGATAGACCTCGCCCACGTCCACGCCGGCCTCGTCGGCAAGCTCGAGCACGTCCGAGCGCGTCGGCCCCGGCCGCAGGGGTTCGAAGCGGTTGAAGAGCGGATCGATCACAATCGGAAACAGCCAGATCGTGACCACGCCGAAGGCCACGATCACGGCAGCGGCGGGCGCCCACCAATTGCGCCGGAAGCGCCGGATCAGCGCCAGCGCGAGCGCGCCGCCGGCGGCGGCGAACACGGCGTCGATGCCGGCCGACTTCGCGATGTCCCCGAGCCAGGGGAGCCAGTCCTGTGTGGCCAGGCCGACGTCGACCGCGCGCGCGTGGCTGACCGCGGAGATGGGCAGCTCGACCAGCACCAGCAGCAGCGAGATGCCCACCGCCGCAGCGGCGCCTCCGAGGATGGGGCGCTTGGACAGCCGGGCGAAGACGCGGCGCGGCGGGCGCCAGGCCAAGAACGCGAGTGTCGCGGTGCCCGCCACGAGCCCGCCGACGCCCAGGAGGCGCTGAACGCTGCGATAATCCTCGGCCCGGTCGAGCTGGAAGGCCGTGAAGTACCCTTTCACGTCCACCGCGGCGGGTTCGATCAGGCCACTGCGCGGGCGGAGCAAGAACGTGGCCGCCCCGGCGGTCACGACCGCCACCAGGATCGCCAGCGGCAGTCGCGAACGCCCACGATTCATCCTGCGGACACTGTAGAAGGCACCCGAATGCGCATCTCCTTGCTCTCCGACGTGCATGGCAATCTGCCCGCCTTCGAGGCGGTGCTCGCCGACGTCGACGAGGTCGGCGTGGACGAGGTCTGGTGCCTCGGCGACCTGGTCGGGTACGGCGCCCAGCCCGACGCGTGCGTCGAGCTCGCCCGCGAGCGCTGCGGCCTCTGCCTGGCCGGCAACCACGATCTGGTTGTACTCGGCGAGCTCGACATCGCGGACTTCTCCAGCCACGCCGCGCAAGCCGCCACCTGGACGCGCGAGACGATCGGGGCGGAGTCGCTCGATTTCCTGCGCGGGCTGCGCCCCTTCGAGGCGGGACGCGAGATCGGGCTCTGGCACGCCTCGCCGCGCGATCCGGTGTGGGAGTACGTGCTCGCAACCTGGCAGGCCGACGAATGCATGGACCTGATGGAGCCGCGCGTGGGCTCGGTGGGGCATTCGCACGTGGCGCTCTGGTTTCGGCGCAACGGGGAGGGCCAGGTGCACGGCGCCCAGGCGAAGGGCGGCCTGAAATGCGACATGAGCGAGGGCGAGTGGCTGATCAACCCCGGCGGAGTGGGCCAGCCCCGGGACAACGACGAGCGGGCCGCGTGGCTCCTGCTAGACACCGAGGCATGGAGCGCAGAGTGGCGGCGCGTGGAGTACCCGATCGCCGAGGCCGCCGGCGCCATCGAGAAGGCGGGTCTCCCTCAAGAGCTCGCCGACCGGCTCTACAAGGGCCAATGAGACTTCGCACCACCATTATCGCGCTGCTCTTGCCGGCGGCCGGATTGGCCGCGAGCTGCGGCTCCGACGAGGAGAAGGGCGAGCCGATCCCGGTCGCCTCGGCGCAGGAGCTCAACAAGCGCCTTGATGAGGTTCAGCGCCGCTTCGACTTCGGCGGCGGCGCCTGCGCCGACATCATCAACGACTCGCAGCCCGGCGTCGAAGCGATCATCAGCGCTCTGCCCCCGAATGTGGACCGCGACGTTCGCGAGGCCCTGCAGAGCGGCTTCGACCATCTCTTTGAGCTGAGCGCCGAGCAGTGCGACGAGCAGAAGGGCCAGGAGACCGAGCCCGATACGCTGCCGACGGAGACCGAACCCGATCCGCTGCCGACGGAGACCGAGGAGGTCCCCACGGAGACCGAGGAGGTCCCGACGGAGACCGAGGAGGCGCCTGCCGAGCCGGTTCCGCCCGAGGGGGGTCCCGGCGACGGTGGAGCGGGCGGGCCACCCGGGCCGGAGGACGGCGGATGAGCCCGCCCCAGGTGATCGCCGGGCGCTATCGCATGGAGCAGCGCCTCGGCGCGGGTGGCATGTCGACGGTCTTCATGGCCACCGACTCGGTCCTCGAGCGCCCCGTGGCGGTCAAGCTGCTCGCCGAGCACCTCGCCGAGGATGAGGACTTCGTAGCTCGTTTTCGGCGCGAGGCGCTCTCCGCCGCCCGGCTTCAGCATCCGAACATCGTCCAGGTGTTCGATTCGGGCCAGGATCCGGAGAGCCACCGTCACTACATCGTCATGGAGTACGTCGACGGTCCCTCCGGCGCCGATCTACTGCGCGAGTACAAGCGCCTCGAGGTAGAGCAGACCGTGAAGCTGACCCGCGACGCCTGCCATGGGCTCGATTACGCGCACCGCGCCGGAGTCATTCACCGCGACGTCAAGCCCGGCAACCTGCTCGTCGCCCAGGAGACGCGCACTACCAAGCTCGCGGACTTCGGCATCGCGAAGGCGGCCGAGCAGACGCGCATCACCCAGGTCGGCGCGGTCCTTGGTACCGCGGCCTATCTGTCGCCGGAGCAGGCGCACGGCGAGGAGGCCGGACCGGCTTCGGACATCTACTCGCTCGGAGTCTGCGCCTACCAGTTTCTGACCGGCAGGCTCCCGCACGAATACAGCTCTTTGACCGAACTGGCGCTAAAGCAACAGCAGGATCCCGTTACTCCCATCACGGAGCTCCGGCCGGAGGTGCCGCCCGAGCTCGACGCGGCGATCCGGCTCTGCCTCGAGCGCAGGTCGGGCGACCGCTACCGCTCGGCGCTCGAGCTGGCGCAGGCCCTCGAGGCGGGGCTGCGGGGGGAGTCGACGAACGCGACGCGGGTACTCGTGACCGAGGAGCCGACCTCGTCGACTCGCGCCCTCCCGGGCACGGCCTACGCCCCGCCGCCCCAGGCCCCCGAGCCCGCCAATGCCGAGACCGCGCCCCCTCCGGCTCACCAAGACCGCCGCGAGGCCGCGCGGGCAGCGCGCCGGCGCAACCTAGCTTCCCTCTTCGCGCTGCTGCTCGTGGTGGCGGCGATCGCCGCGGTGGGACTCGCTGTGCTGGCCTCCGACGACGGCGGAGGCGGAGCCGATGCGCCGGACGCGAATGACGTCGAGCAGCAGATCCAAGACCTGCGGGACTTCATCCAGGACAACTCGCCCTAGCGGTCGCTGGGAAACAGCGGCTCCACCTCTCGCCCCGTGATGAGGTCCGCGATCTCCTGGCCGGCGACATAGCCCGGCAGGTTGCCGTGACCCGAGTAGCCGCCCGCCACGTAGAGCCCCGGCCGGCCCGGGACCTCCCCGACGTACGGCAGCTGGTCCTGGGTATAGCCGACCACCCCCACCCAGCGGTGGCTGACCCTGGTATCCAGCCCGAGCTCGTCGCGCAGGTAGGCCTCCAGGCGCGCCCAGACCTCCTCGCTCCCCTCCTCGCGATCGGTGTAGGACGCGGGACCGTCGAGGTCGGCGAAGCCGCCCAGCAGCAGCCGCCCGTCCCGGCGCTGCTGGAAGTACTCGAAGCCCCAGCGCGGGTACACGAGTTGGTCCACGATGTGCTGCTCCATCGGCTCGCTGGCGACCATGTGAAGCCGTCGCGGCCGGACCCGGCCCTCGTAGTCGGGCACGAGCGCGGGCAGCGCGCCGTCCGCGGCCACGACCACGTGGCTAGCGCGGACCGATCCCTCGCCGGTCACGAGCTCGCCCTCACCGGGCGCCGGCACCGGGCCGCGCACCGCGGTGCCCTCGAAGATGTGCGCCCCCGCCTGCTCGGCGGCGCCGGCGAGTGCGCGGTACCAGCGAGCGGGGTGCAGCGCGGCGTCGTGGTCGACGAGGCAGGCGCACAGCCCGCGGCGGCGCAGCACCGGCGGGAGCTCGTCGCGCTCGACCAGCTCCGCGGGGAAGCCGTCCTCCTTCAGCGCGGCCACCTGGCCGCTCACGCGCTCGGCCTCGTCCTCGGACACCGCCACCCGCAGAGAGCCGACCTCACGCACCGATTCACCGATGCCGAGCCGGGCTGCCAGGTCGTAGATCTCCTGCTGTGCCGAGAGCGTGCTCGCGTACAGGCGGCGCGCATGCTCGTGGCCGTACAGCTCCCGGGCGTCGTTGTGAAAGGCGGCCACTCCCGCGAGCAGGAAGCCGCCGTTGCGGCCGCTGGCGCCGCCGGCGATCGTGGTGCGCTCGAGCACGATCGTGTCGACACCGCGCTCGGCGAGCGTGCGGGCACAGGACAGGCCGCCGACCCCGCCACCGATCACGCCCACCTCGGCCTCCACCCGGCCGGCCAGCGGCGGGCGCGCCTCGTAGGGAGCGTCGAGCCAGTAGGGGAGCGTGCCGGCGTTCACCGCACCCCGTCCAGCGTGCGCTCGGCAAAGGCGGCGTACTCGCCGACGGTGATCGCGGTCCGCATTTCCTTCATCAACTCGGCCATGAAGGTGAGATTGTGCAGCGTGATCAGGCGCTTCGCCGTCAACTCGTTCGCCCGGGTCAGGTAGTGCAGGTACCCGCGCGTGTGCTCGCGGCAGGCCGGGCACGGGCAGCTTGCGTCGATCGGCTCGCGGCTCGTTCGGTGCGGGGCCTTGCCGAGGTCGAGCCGCCAACGTGCGCCCGGGTCGTGGACCAAGGCGGTTCCGTGCCGAGCGAGTCGGGTGGGAGTCGCGCAGTCGAAGGTGTCGATGCCGGCGCCGACGGCGTGCACGAGGTCGTCGACGTCGCCGATCCCGAGCAGGTGGCGTGGCGGCGCGTCCGGCAGGTGTCGCAGCGACCAGCCGACCACCTCGCGCATCTGCTCCTTCGACTGCCCGAGCGAGCCGCCGATGGCAATCCCGTCCGCCGCCGATTGCGCTACGGCGGCGGTCGACTGCGCTCTCAGGTCCTCATAGGTCCCGCCCTGCACGATTCCGTAAACGAGCTGGCCCTCGGGTGCGTGCTCGGCGTGCCAGCGCAGGCAACGATCGAGCCAGCGGTGAGTGCGCTCCATCGAGCGGGCGGTGTAGTCGCGCTCGACGTGGAAGGGCGTGCACTCGTCGAAGACGAGCGCGATGTCGGATCCGAGCTTGGCCTGCACCTCCATCGAGGTCTCCGGGCCCATGAAGCGCTCGGATCCGTCGAGGTATGACCGAAAGCGCACACCCTCCTCCTCGATCGAGACGATCATCGACCTCGGGCGCTCGCGCCGGCGCTTGATCTCCTCCGCCACCGAGCCGTGCCCCATCGAGAAGACCTGATAGCCGCCGGAGTCGGTGATGATCGCTCCGCGCCAGCCCATGAACTCGTGCAGCCCGCCCATCTCCTGGACGAGCTCGGGCCCCGGCTGGATGTACAGGTGAAACGTGTTGCCGAGCACGATGTCGTAGCCGAGCGCGGCGACCTCGGAGGCGTGCAGCGACTTGACCGTCGCCGTGGACGCGAGCGGCACGAAGGCCGGCGTGCGCACATCGCCGTGCCGGGTGTGGATGACGCCGGCGCGAGCGTCGCCGTCGCGCGCCTGGATCGTGAAAACTGCCGAGGTCAGGACCGCCAGACTACGGAGGGTGGCTCACGTGAAGAAGCTGTTCGGGAAGTACCGGGCTCAGGTCGAGGACAACGCTGACCCCACCGGCGCCGGCCGAGTCGAGGTCAGCAGTCCCACGCTGGGAAGGGCCGCCAGGGCGTGGGCGGAGCCCTGCCTGCCCTACTGCGGCGGTCACGGCTTCCTGATGCTGCCGGCGATCGGCGCCCTGGTCTGGATCGAGTTCGAGGAAGGTGACCCCCAGCGCCCGATCTGGACGGGCTGCCTGTGGGATTCCGCCAACCCGCCCCTAAGCGCCCACAAGGTCTCGATCGAGCACTCGTCCGGCGCGACCGTCGTGCTGGATTCGGCGGGTGTGTCGGTCACGGTCCCCTCGAAGCTGAACGTGACCGCTGCGACGGTCGAGCTTTCGGCGAGCATGGTCAATCTGGCGGCGGGGATGGTCAAGGCCTCGGGGCTCGTGCAATGCGACACGCTGATCGCAAACAGCGTGGTCGCGGCCTCCTATACACCTGGCGCCGGCAACATCTGGTAACGGCGCAGACCCGGTGCGAAGGGCCGCCCCGGAGGACGGCCCCTCGTCGAACCGCGTATCTCGAAGTCCCGACCCGCTATGCGTCTTGGGCTGTGCCCTCGACGGCCGGCGCCCCGCCGTTGCCCTCTCGAGCGGTGGCCGTGATCGCCACGCGACGCGGCTTGCGTTCCTCGGGCTTGGGGATCCGCACCTCGAGTACGCCGCGATCGAACTCGGCGGAGATGCCGTCGGCGTCCACGCCGTCCGGGAGCGTCAGGGAGCGGTTGAAGCCGCCGAAGGAGCGCTCGATGCGGTACCACCCGCGCTCATGCGCCTCGTGCTCGGCCTTGCGCTCGCCGGAGATCGTGAGATTGCCGTCCTGCACCTCGATCGAGACGTCGCCTTCGCCGAGCCCCGGAAGATCGGCCTTGAGGACGAAATGGTCCTCGGCCTCAACGAGATCCATCGGGGGCACCCAGCGGCGCGCGGACTGCGCCTCGCCACCGAAGAATGCGTCAAACAGCCGGTCCACCTCACGTGAGAACGGCTCGGGTTTCATCAGAAGAGCCATCTAGGTTACCTCCATCAAGACAACGGTCAACATTGCCTGTGATGATAAAACCTAAGTGTTGCTGTGTCAACTTTTCTATCTAAGCTGTCTCAGCTTCCAGCAATGACGTGCCTGTCATCGCCTCGGGCTGTTCCTGGCCCAGGAGAGCGAGCACGGTCGGCGCCACGTCCGCGAGGATCCCTCCCCGACGCAGTTCCCCGACCTCGGGGCTCACCACGAGCGGCACCGGGTTCATCGAGTGCGCTGTGTTCGGTTTGCCGTCGTCCTCGAGCATGTGGTCGGCGTTTCCGTGGTCGGCGGTGATCACGCAGACGCCCGCGCTGTGGTGCACCGTCTCCACGACCCTGCCCAGGCATGCGTCGACGGTCTCGATCGCCTTGACCGCCGCTTCGATCACGCCGGTGTGGCCGACCATGTCCGGGTTGGCGAAGTTGATGATCGCGAAGCCGAAGACGCGCGCCTGCCAGCGCTCCACGAATAGGTCCGTGGCCGCTTCGGCGCTCATCTCCGGCTTCTTGTCGTAGGTGGGCACGTCGCGCGGGGAGTCGACCAGGCAGTGCTCCTCGCCCTCGTACTCGTCCTCCTCCCCACCGTTGAAGAAATAGGTCACGTGCGCGTACTTCTCGGTCTCGGCCACGTGAAGCTGGGAGATGCCGCGCTCCGCCAGTGTCGATGCCAGCGTCACCGAGGGGCGCTCCGGAGGGAAGGCGACGGGGTAGTCCCAGTCCTCCTGGTATTGGGTGAGCGTCGTCAGCTTGACGCGATCTCCGAGCGCCTGAGTGAGCTGGCGGGCGCGATCGGGGCGGAAGTTGAAGAAGATCACGCTGTCACCCTCGCGGATCCGGGCCCCCTCGCGGACGAGCGTCGGCCTGATGAACTCGTCGGTCTCGCCGCGCTCGTAGGCCGCGCACACGGCCGCCTCGCCGGAGTCCGCCCTGAACTCCGCCTCCCCCTTGACCATGGCGTCGAGGGCCAGCTCGATGCGGTCCCAGCGCTTGTCGCGGTCCATTGCGTAGTAGCGCCCGGTCACCGAGCCGATCCGTGCGCCGGGCCAGCTCTCGACCTCGGCCAGGTAGCCGGCACCCGAGTCGGGGTTGGTGTCGCGGCCGTCCGTGAAGGCGTGGATGACGACGTCGTCGACGCCCTCGTTGGCGGCCAGCTCGATCAGCGCGCGCAGATGATCCATCGACGCGTGCACGCCGCCCGCCGAGACCAGCCCCAGCAGATGCAGCCGCTCGGTCTGGCAGGCCGCCCGAAGCGTATCGTTCTCAAAGAACGAGCCGTCCTCGATCGCCTCGTCGATCCGCAGCAGGTCCTGCTTGACGATCGCGCCGGCGCCCAGGTTGAGATGGCCGACCTCGCTGTTGCCCATCTGGCCCTCGGGCAACCCGACGGCCGGGCCCCACGCCGTGAGCGTCGTGTGCCGATGCCTTTCCCAGAGCTCGTCGAAGACGGGAGTGTCGGCCAGCTCGACCGCGTTGCCGGGGCCCGGCTCGGCGAGCCCCCAGCCGTCGAGCACGATCAGGCAGACCCGGTCGAAGCTCATGCGTCGGCCGCGGCCGCCACGATCCGCGCGAAGCCGTCGGGATCGAGGCTCGCGCCGCCCACGAGCGCGCCGTCGACGTCCGGCTGGCTCAGGATCTCGGCCGCGTTGTCGGGCTTGACGCTCCCCCCGTACAGGACTCGGACGCGCGCGGCGGCGTCCCGGGAGCGGTCGCCGACCAGCGCTCGCACGAAGCCGAGCGCCTCCTGCGCGATCTCCGGGGTGGCGACCTTGCCCGTGCCGATCGCCCAAATCGGCTCGTAGGCGATCACCACCTCGGCCAGCCGCTCGGAGGGCACCCTCTCGAGCCCCTCCTGAACCTGGTGGCGCAGCTTGCGCTGGGTCTCGCCGCGCTCGCGCTCCTCTTCCGACTCGCCGACGCAGAGAATCGGGCGAAGGCCCGCGGCCAGCGCGGCCGGAACCTTCTCCTGCAGCGCGCGGTCGGTCTCGCCGTTGTAGGCGCGGCGCTCGGAGTGGCCCAGCACCACCCCGTACACGGCCAGCTCGGTGAGCATTGCCGCGGACACCTCGCCAGTGAACGCTCCGGTCTCTTCGGCGTGCATGTTCTGAGCGAACACGCCCACGCCGTGGCCCGCGAGCTTCTCCACGCACACCTCGAGCGAGGTGTAGGGAACGCAGAGGCCCACGTCCGCGGCCCGGCGCCCCTCGTCGGGCAGCAGCGTGAGCAGCCGTTCGCAATACTCGGCAGCCTGGGCGCGCGTTCCCCAGAGCTTCCAGTTGCCGGCGATGAACGGCCGGCGCGCGGCAGCGGGCTCGTCAGGCATCGTCGAGCGCCTCCACGCCGGGGAGCCGCTTGCCCTCGAGCAGCTCGAGCGACGCGCCGCCGCCGGTCGAGAGGTGGTCCACGTCGTCGTCGAGCCCGAACTCGGCCAGCGCCGCGCCGGAGTCCCCGCCTCCGACCACGGTGGTAGCGGATGCCCTTGCCACCGCTTCGGCGACCGCCCGCGTGCCGCCCGCGAACGGCGCCATTTCGAACGCCCCCATCGGCCCATTCCAGAAGACCGTGCCGGCGCGGGCGATCTCCTCACCGTAGGCCTCGGCGGTGCGTGGACCCACGTCGAGCCCCATCCAGCCGTCTGGCACGTCGGTGCCGTCCTGCACGCGCCGGTCGGCCTCGGCATCGAAGCTGTCGGCAAGCACGAGGTCGAGCGGCAGCAGCAGCTGGCAGCTCGACTCGCTTGCCTTGTCGAGAGCCTTGCGCGCCACCTCCACGCCCTCCTCCTCGACGAGCGAGTCGCCGGTCGGCTTGCCCTGGGCGCGGAAGAAGCTGAAGCACATCGCGCCGCCGATCAGGAGCGTGTCGGCCGTGTCGAGGAAGCGGTCGATCAGCGCGATCTTGTCGGTCACCTTGGCGCCGCCCAGCACCACGACCAGCGGACGCTCGGGCGATTCGACGATCGAGCGCAGCGTCGTCACCTCGCGCTCGAGCAGCAGCCCGGCGACCGCCGGGCGCAGGTGCTCGGTGACGCCGGCGGTCGACGCGTGCGCCCGGTGCGCGGATCCGAAGGCGTCGTTGACGTAGGCGTCCGCCAGCGAGCCGAGCTCCTCCGCCAACTCGGGGTCGTTCTCGGTCTCGCCCCGCTCCCAGCGCGTGTTCTCGAGCACGAGCACGCCACCCGCCTCGAGCCGCTCGACGCCACGGCGCACCTCGGGGCCGATGACCTCGGGAGCCTGGTGCACCGTGACCCCGAGCAACTCGGCGAGGCGATCACTCGCCGGCTTGAGCGAGGTCTTCGGGTCACGGCCCTTGGGCCGGCCGAGGTGCGAGCACAGGATGAGTCGTGCGCGCCGCTCGATCAGCAGCTCGATGGTGGGCAGCGCCGCCCGGATGCGCGCGTCGTCGGTCACGCGCCCGCCCTCGAGCGGCACGTTGAAGTCCACGCGCACCAGCACTGGTTCGCCCTCGGCGACATCCAGGTCCCGGACGCTGCGCTTGCCGAAAGCGCTAGCCAACCGGCGCCCCCGCGAGGACGCGCTGCGCGAGGTCGACCACGCGGTTGGAATAGCCCCATTCGTTGTCGTACCACGCCACGATCTTGACAAGCTTCTCGTCGATCACCATCGTCAGCGGCGAGTCGAAGATCGACGAGTAGGCCGAGCCGACGATGTCGGTCGAGACGATCGGGTCCTCGTTGTACTTGAGAATGCCCTCCATGGGGCCTGCGTCCGCCATGCCGGCGAAGGCCGCGTTGACCTCGTCCTTGCTCGTCGCGCGCGACACCTCGCACACGAGGTCGACCATTGAGCCGGTGATCACCGGCGCGCGCACGGCGATGCCGTTGAGCTTGCCGTCCAGCTCGGGGAGCACAAGGCCGACCGCCTTGGCCGCTCCCGTCGAGGTGGGAACGAGGTTGGCGGCCGCGGCGCGCGCACGGCGAAGGTCCTTGTGGGGGCCATCCTGGAGGTTCTGGTCGGCCGTGTAGGCGTGAATGGTGGTCATGATCCCGCGCTCGATCCCAACCGCGTCGTTGAGGACCTTCGCGACGGGCGCGAGACAGTTGGTGGTGCAGGAGGCGTTGGAGATGACGTGGTGCTCGGCGGCGTCGTAGGCGTCGTCGTTGACGCCGAGAGCGAGGGTCACGTCGGGCTCGGTGGCGGGCGCCGTGATGATGACCTTTTTCGCACCCGCCTCCAGGTGCTTGGCGGCGTCGTCGCGCTTGGTGAAGAAACCGGTCGACTCGATCACGACCTCCGCGCCGGCGTCGCGCCACGGCAGCGCCGCTGGATCTCGCTCGGCGAACACGCGCAGCTCGTCGCCGTCGACGATCAAGCTCTCGTCGGTGTGCTCGATCGTGCCCGGAAACGGTCCCAGGACCGAGTCGTACTTGAGCAGGTGGGCAAGCGTTGCCGTGTCGGTGATGTCGTTGACACCCACCCAGTCGATGTCGGCGCCGGTGGCGTGCGCCGCCCTGAAGACGTTGCGGCCGATACGCCCGAAGCCGTTGATGCCGGCCTTCAAGGCCATTCAGATGCTCCTTCGTTCGCGGATCGTGAGGGCGCTGAATCTATCGAGGCTCCGTTCGCGGATTGTGAGGGCGCTGAATCTATCGAGACTCCGTGCCCGTCGCAGCCCATCGCAAACCGTCAGCGGGCTATGGCCGGCGCGGCGGCTTTGTCACATCTCGGTGCACGACGTCGACGAGCAGGTCGCCGCGGGCGCCGTAGATGCGCGCCAGATGCTCGGCGATCACCACGGAGCGGTGGCGACCGCCGGTGCAGCCGATGCCGATCGTCAGGTGCGACTTGCCCTCCTGCTCGTAGGCCGGGAGCAGGTAGTCGAGCAGCGGCACGAGCCGGTCGTAGAACTCGTGAATCCCGTTCGACTCCACGACGTATTGCACCACCGCGTCGTCGAGTCCGGTCAGGTCACGCAGGTCGGCCTCGTAGTGAGGGTTGGGCAGGAATCGGACGTCGAAGGTGAGGTCCGCGTCGCGCGGCGAGCCGTGCTTGAAGCCGAAGGTCACGAAGGTCACCGCGAGCCGGCCGATCTTGCCGCGCGGGAGCATCTTGTCGGCGACCACCTTGCGTAGCCGCGAAGCCGACAGGTCGGAGGTGTCGATCGACACGTCCGCGCGCTCCGCGAGCGCCGCGAGGCGCTCGCGCTCGAGCCCGATCGCCGACTCCACCGAGCCGCCGTTGGCCAGCGGGTGGCGGCGGCGGGTCTCCTTGAAGCGGTTGATCAGGGCCTCATTGCTCGCCTCGAGGAACAGCAGGCGGTACGGGACGCCGCGCGTGTCGAGGTCCTCCAGCACCTTGATCAACCCGTCGAAGAACTCGCCTCCGCGCGTGTCCGAGGCGACGGCCGCGCGCTCGACCTTGCTGCCCTCGAGGCCGAACAGGTCGGCCAGCGAGCCGATCATCTCCGGCGGCAGGTTGTCGACGCAAAAGTAGCCGGCGTCCTCGAAGGTGGCCATCGCCTGCGACTTGCCCGCGCCGCTGAAGCCGGTGATGACGACAAAGTCCTCGATCATCGGATCTTGTTCACGTAGGCGTGGATGTCGCGGGCCACCTTCTGCGGCAGGCCCGGCACCGCCTCGAGCTCCTCCTGGCTTGCCTTCAAGAAGCGCTCCGGCGAGCCGAAGTGCTGAAGGATGCTGCGCTTCCGCGCGGGCCCCACGCCGGGCAGGTCGTCGAGGACCGAGCGCGTCATCGCCCGGTCGCGCCGGCCGCGGTGGAACTCGATCGCAAAGCGATGGGCCTCGTCGCGCACGCGCTGGAGCAGCTGCAGCTCGGGCGTGTCGTGGGCAAGCCGGAGCGGGTGCCGGGCGCCCGGCGCGAAGACCTCCTCGATCCGCTTGGCCAGGCTGATCACCGTCACCCCGAGGTCGCGGAAGGGGCCGAGCTCCTTGAGCCCGGCGGACAGCTGGCCCTTTCCGCCGTCAATGACGATCAGCGCCGGGACCGAGGCAAAGCTCTCGTCGAACTCCTTCTCGTGCGGTGAGCGCTCGCGTTGAGCGACGTACTGGGCCATGCGCCTGGAGAGCACCTCTGACATTGCGGCAAAGTCATCTTGAACCGCGCCTCGGATGCCGAACCTGCGGTAGTCGGACTTCTTCGGCGCGCCGCCTTCGAACACAGCCATCGACGCGACCGTGTGCGCGTGCATCAGGTTGGAGATGTCAAAGCATTCGATGCGCATCGGGATGACGTCCATGCCGAGCGCGCTCTGTAGTCCGGAGAGCGCCTCGATGCGCTGCGAGCGCCGCAGCTCGGAGCGCAGGCGGTCCTGGTCGAGCGCGAGCCTCGCGTTGCGCTCGGCGAGCTCGAGGATGCGGCGCTTGTCGCCGCGCTCGGCGTGCCTCACCTCCACGGGCGCGCCGCGGCGCTCCGCGAGCGCCTCGGCGAGCGTCGCGGCCGTGGTCACAGACTTCGGCACGATCACTTGCGGCGGCACCGCAATCGCGCTCGCGTAGTACTGGAGGACGAACTCCTCGGCCACCTCGCCCTCGTCGCGCCGGGCCGCGTTCTCGAGATAGAAGCTCTGGCGATCCTGGAGCACGCCGTCGCGGACCTGGAACACCTGAGCGTTGGCGTCGGTGTCCTCGGCCGCCACGCCGATCGCGTCGAGTGTGCCGACCGCCTCGTTGGCGATGCGCTGGCGCTCGAGCAACGAACGGACGGCCTTGAGGCGGTTGCGCAGGATTGCCGCCTGCTCGAACTCCTGCTCCTGCGCCGCCTTCTTCATGCCCTGGTCCAGGGCGCGATCGATCTGGCGGTAGCGGCCCGAGAGGAAGTCGATGATGGTGTCGACGTTCTCGCGGTACTCCTCCCTCGAGATGTACCCCACGCATGGCGCCTGGCAGCGCTTGATGAAGTAGTCGAGACAGGGGCTGCCGCTTGCGCGGCCCGGCTCGGGGCCGTCGCAGGTGCGGTACTGGAACACCTTGCCGAGCAGATCGAGGGTCTCCCTAACCCGCTTGGCGTTCGAGAACGGGCCGAAGTACACGCGGTTGCGGCGGTGGCGCTCGCGCGTGAAGTAGATGCGCGGGTAGTCCTCGTCCAGGCTGATCCCGATGTAGGGGTAGGACTTGTCGTCTCGCAGGCGGACGTTGTAGACCGGCCGGTGGCGCTTAATGAACTCCTGTTCGGCCAGCAGCGCCTCGGCCTCGGTCTCGGTTGCGATGAACTCGATATCGCGCACGTGCGAGACCATCTCGGCACGCGGCTTGGAGAAGTGGCCCGCAACGCGCTTGCGGATCGAGAGCGCCTTGCCCACGTAAAGGACCTTGCGCTCGGCGTCGCGGAACAGGTATACGCCGGGGCCGTCGGGCAGCGCGGCGCGCTGCTCCTTGAGGCGTTGTTCTCGGCCATGAGTCTCGGTTGCGGCCACCTCTTCCGAGGATAGGTGGGCGGCCGGGCGGCCCTCGCGGGTGGGGCACGCGCGGCTCCCCGGATACCGGGCACGCGGGCGCCCGGACGCCCGGACGTCCATTGTCGAGTTACCGGGCCCCTGGCCCACTAAGTCGACAACTAACTGACGGCGACGCCGGTCCCCGACGTCCATTGTCGAGTTACCGGGCCCCTGGCCCAATAAGTCGACAATGAGCGCTCTAGGCGAGCACTCGGCCGACCGACTCGGCCGCGCAGACGGGCTTCTCCGACCCCTCGACCTCCACCGTCCAGCGCTGGGTGACCTGGAACCAGCCGTCGCCGACCTCGTCTACCGAGAGGATCTCGACGCTCGCGCGGATCGAGCTGCCCACCGGCACCGGTGCCGGGAAGCGCACCTTGTTCCACCCGTAGTTGACGCCCATCTTGAAGCCGGTCGACTCCATGAGGCCGGAGCGAAAGCCGTCGATCATGGACAGCGTCAGGTTGCCGTGCGCGATCGTCGTGCCGAATGGGCTCTCGGTCTTCGCACGTTCGACGTCCACGTGGATCCACTGGTCGTCGCCCGAGATCTCGGCGAAGCCGTCGATCGCCGCCTGGGTCACCTCGCGCCAGTCGCTCGGACCGATGGTCTGGCCGACCAGTCCCTTCAGCTCTTCGATCCCGCTCACGGTGATTGTCATGGGCCGGAGGCTATCCCTCACGCACGTAGTACCAGGGCTTGCGGCGCAGGGCCGACCGCAGCTCCTTCTTTGCGTCTTTCAGGACGGGCTGCCCGTGGGTCACGAGAACGCGCTCGAAGTCGAGGTCGAGAAGCGGCTTGAGCGACGGGTTGAAGCGCTCGCGGTAGAAGCGCCCCACCTTCTCGTCCACGCGGTCCTCCGACCAGACGCGCAGACCACCGTCCACCCCCGCCACGGCGTCACCGAAGACCAGCGCCTTGTGAGAGGGAATGTGGAGCGGGGTCTCGTAGCGGCGCGGCTTGCCGATCCGGTGGGCGGTGACCCCGGCCGGAAGCTCGTTATCGGGGTCGAACTCGCGGAAGCCGGAGCGGTCGCTCAGGCGCTTCGCACATGCAGGATGACCCCGGATCGTGGTGTCGGCCCGCTTGCGATACCGACGCCAGATCTGCTCTGAGCTGCGCACGTGGAGTGGGATGGTGATCAGCATCGTGAGCCGGTCCCCCAGGATCTTCTCGATCAGATCGAACGCGGGCTCCGGGTCCTCCGGAAGCAGCGGGTCGACCAGCAGCGTCTCGCCCTTGGCATCGATCGCAAAGCAGCCGACCTCGGCCCCGAAGCCGTCCGGGTGCCACTCCGGATGACGCGCCGTCCAGCGCCACAGACCCTTGGCCAACCGTTTGGGCGTGGCGCTCACGGCGCCACCGCGCGGGCGAGCCCGAACGGGCTTCCCTCGGAGTCCTTGCAGATCGCCCACGTCTGGCCGGGGTGGACCACGCTGCCGCCGAGCGCCTCGACGCGCTCGAGCGCCACGGCGATGTCGACCACAGTGAAGTAGGGCAGGGAGACGGTGTCGCCGGGGCCGCGGCCGCGCGCGTGGACGCCGACCTCGCTCGCCCCCGAGTGCGTCTGCCAGCCCTCTCCCTCTCCGTCGCGCCGGGCCTCGAGCTCGACCCCGAGGAGTTGCGACCAGAAGCGCCTGGCGCGCTCCGGATCGTCCGCGGGAAACTCGACGAGCGACAGCCGGGACTCGGTCACCGCGCGAACCATACGTATCAGCGGACCAGTCTCACCTCAAAGCCCTGCGCCACCGGCAGGTCACCGGCTCCGCCCAGCAGCCCGAGGATCTTCGCCACGTAAGCGCGCGTTTCCGGGAAGGGCGGGATGCAGCCGCAGCTCTCCACTGCACCCGGCCCCGCGTTGTAGGCGGCGAGGGCCAGCGGCACAGAGCCGAAGCGGCGCAGCAGGTCGCGCATCAGATGAGCCTGCGCGTCGATCGCGGCCGCCGCGTCGAATGGGTCGTCGAGGCCATAGGCCCCGGCGGTGCCGGGCATGAACTGAGCGATCCCCTCTGCCCCGACCGGGCTTCGGGCGAACGGGTTGAAATTCGACTCCGCGTAGAGCTGGGCGGCGAGCAGCGCTGCGCCCACGTTCCAGCGCTGCGCCGCGCGCACGATCGGCTCGTGATAGGCGGCCGGCACGAACGAGGGCAGCGCGCCGCGGCCGTCCCCGCGACCACCGAAGCCGACGGACGCCGACCCGGTGTTGCGCGCGTAGCCGAAATGCCACGGCTCCCAGGCGTAGCGCTTCACGAACCCGAAGCGGACCGCGTTCGCCGCGAGCCAGCCGTAGGCGGCGATGGGTCCGAGGTCCAGCTCGGTGGCGTAGCGGTGCAGGCTGGTGCCGGGCGGAGCGACCCACCTCGGATCCGGGTTCGCGTTCCAGAGGACCGCCTGCTCGGCGTCGGAGCGAAAGCCGGAGCTGACCGAGAGAACGAGCCCAGCCTCGTGCCGGGCGGCGGCTGCCATGCGATCGAAGGCGGCGGCCACGTCGGGCCGCATCGGTTTGCCCATCCGATACGCCAGCGGCCCGTCGTAGCCGCCACCAGAGCCGTGCGTGGGCATGCCAAAGGCGACATTCAGATCGAGTGCGATCTCGGCTGTGGCGCTGGCTTCGACGGGGATCCGCTCCCGCGTTCGCCGCTCGCCCAAACGCACCCTCGCGGCGCCGCTCGTGCTGACCTCGATTCGCGTGGGCGCGAAGCCGCCAACGGGAAACTCCACCGCGACGCGGCCTTCGGCCACGCCGTTACGGCGTGCGCCCCGCAGCGCCGCGGCCCTGGCCAGCGCGAGGTACTCCTCGTTCGAGAGGTGACGCGGGTTGGGCGAGCCGTCCTCCAAGACCGCCGGCTCGAAGAGCCGCTGGTAGTTACGGCTCATCGCCTGGGCCCCCGACACAGCGGCCAGATCGGCCGCCCGCTGATGCTTACCGCGGGCGCCCAGCGCCTGACCGAAGCCAAACAGGACCAGCGTGCCCGCAAGCAGGGCCGCGAGCATTCCCAGCAACAGCAACGACGCCTGGCCAACCTCGCGGCCCAACCCCGCCCGGTGCCCCCTCGCCGTCGTCATGGGGTACGACGATCCCGGCACCCGCGTTACGACTCAACACACCCGCGTGACGACTCAACACGCCCGCGCTACAAGTCGGCGTCCTTCGCGGCTAAGCGCGCAGTCCCACGGCTTCGAGGGCTTCGGCGCAGGTGGGGTATTCCCGCGTATGCGCGATCTTTCCGCCGGGGATCTCGATCAGGGCTGCGAAGTATCAGCGAGTACACCAGCGGATAGCCGTAGACGAACACCTCGGCCGCCGCGCTGATCCGCGCGCCCCGATCCTCGCTGTCCGTTATCTCCATGGGAGCCCCTTCCGCGTTCGAGTCGATCATCGGGGGCTACTCTTCAGTCGCGCGTTGCCGGTGTGTAGGCGTAGGCAGCGCTCGGCTCGGGAACGCGTTCGGGATAGAGAGCGATCGCGACAACGTATAGGCCGCCGGCGATGAGGCCGGACCCCAGCATGCTCAGATCGACGCCGTCCGCCACTTTTGCGAGCGGGCCGACGTAGAGGGTCGTGTTCACACTCAGCAGCCCGAACGTCCCGCCCGCCGCCCATGCCAGGACGGCACGGGGGTTCCAGCCGCCGACGAACCAGTAGCGTCCACCATGCCGCCGCTGGTTGAAGACCTGCAGGTCCTCGGGGTCGTAGCGCCTGCGGCGGGCGAAGAACCCGACGAGGTTGACGACCACCCAAGGCGCGGCCAGCCCGTTGAGCACCAGCGTCACCGCAATGATCGAGTCGACGGCGTTCAGAACGAAGGTCCCAAGGAACACCAGTGCAACGGCGATGAGCGATGTGATCACGGTGGTCTGCACGCGCCGCAGACGCGGAACGAGCGATTCCAGGTCTAAGCCGGTCGCGTAGAGGTTGAGCGCGCCCTGGCCTACGCTCCCCGGCAGGGCCATGACGAGGATCGGCAGCACGTACCAGGCCGGCGACGCAGCCACGAGGTCGAGGACGTAGGAATCGCCGGGCTCGCTGAAGGTCACCGCCGTGAACGCCCCGAACAGCGTCGGGATCAGCAGTCCGCAGAACACACCGAGCGAGGCCGCCGCGAGTACCTGGCGATCGCTATAGCGGCGATAGGAGATGCGCCGGCTGTAATCCCCGAGGCTCGGTGCATAGGAAATGGGCCCGGCCGCAGCGACGACCACCGAGAGCATCCACGTCTGCCAGAAGCCACCAAGGACATAATTGCCTCCGCCGTAGCCGCCGTCGAAGTCGCCGGCGAACGCCACGATCCCAAGCGCCAGCATTACGCCCATCAGCGGAGCCACCGCCTTCTGCAAGACCACCACGGTCGCATGCCCGTAGAGGGCGACCGTGACGATCCCGGCGGCGATGAGCGCGTAGCCGACCGCCAGCATTCCGTCCCCGCCGGGCGTCCCGACGAGCCGAGTCGCCGAGGCCACGAGCGCATCGCCGCCTGTCCAAACCGCCAGCGCGACGTAGGCAAGCGCGAACAGGAGCGTGAGTGCCGATCCGATCAGCCTGCCGCTGACCCCGAAATGCGCGCCGCTGGACACGGGATTGGTCGTGCCCGTTCGCGGCCCGAGCAGCGCCAAGGGCGCCGTCACCAGCGTTCCCACCGCCAGGCCGACCACGCTCGACGTGACAGCGCTCCACCAGCCCAAGCCAAAGACGACCGGCAGCCAACCGAACACGATCACCGAGAACGCGAGGTTGCCCCCGAAGAAGACCGCCGCGATGTTGCCGGGCCGCGAGTTGCGCTCGACTTCGGGGATGTAGTCCACCCCGCGCGCCTCGACCCTACCCACTCGATCTTCATGCGGTGGGGCTCTATCGCGGAGCACCACCGGCTCAGGCAGCTCCGGGTCAGTCACGTGCTCTGTGGAAACGCTCACCTTCGCGGTCGTCTCCCTCTGCTCGGAATACCTACGATGTCACCCCCGCATGCGGTCGCGACGCTAGGCTCGTCGGCGACAATTCACCATGCCACGGTGCCGCCTGTGGTCGATCTACCGTGGCTCGGTCCCGCTGATCTCCCACTCGCCGCAGCGCGATCCCCGTCAGTATCTCGCGCACCACTCGCTCGGCCGCTAGCGCCGTTACGTCTGCGGAGCCGATCGCGGTGGGGATCACCTCGACCACGTCCGCCCCGACGAGGTCGAGACCGGCTGCGGTCTCGCGGCAGGCCACGAGGAGGTCGCCTAGGCTCATGCCGCCGGGCTCGGGGGTGCCCGTACCCGGCGCGAAGGCCGGATCCAGGACGTCGATGTCGACGGTCAGGAAGGCCGGCCCTGGTCCGACGCGCTCGATCGCTGCCGCCATCACTGCACCTATCCCGCTGTGGCGGACGTCGTGCATGAAGAAGCTCGTGATTCCACGTTCGGCTTGCCAGGCGAACACCTCCTCGCCCGGCCAATAGCCACGAAGGCCGATCTGGACGTAGCGCTCGGGTGCCACTAGACCGGCCTCGACCAGGCGGTACATCGGCGTGCCGTGCGACTCCCGCACGCCGAAGACCTGGCTCCCGGTGTCGGTGTGGGTGTCGAAGTGGACGAGCCCGACCGGCCCGTGCTCCAGCGCACACGATCGCACATCGGGATAGGTAATCGAGTGATCCCCGCCGAGTACGATCGGAACGGAGCCGGCGGTGACGACCTCCCTTACCGTCTTGGCGATCGCCCGGTGCGTTCGCACGACGTCGCCGGGCAGCACGGGCGCGTCGCAGAAGTCGACGATCCGCAGCTGCGCAAACGCGTCGAGCCTCACCTCGAGGTGGGGGCCGGGCGGGCAGCTCGCAGCCCGAATCGCGCGCGGGCCAAAGCGCGTCCCGGGGCGATCGGAGACGCAGTTGTCGGTCGGGGCCCCGACAATGGCCACGTCGGTCCCCTCCAGATCGCGGCTGTCCTGCGTCAACGGGACGCCAGCGAAGCTGAGCGGGCCCGCGAAATCCGGCTTCTCTCCGTACTCGCGCCAGCGTTGCACCGGGTCGATCACGGCGCCACTTCCGTTTTCGAGCAGAGCGCAGCGTCGTGCCTGCTCCACCGCGCCCACAGCGGGGATTTGACGTGCAGAAAGGCCCGAGTAATGCGTGCGAGCCCGTACTCGTAGGCTGCCGCACCCAAATTGGTGCCCGCCAGAAAAACCAGCGCATCGGTCGAGGACACCGAATCGCTAAGGAAGACGGCGCCGAACGCGCCCGCATAGTACGGCAACTCTTTCGCGATTTCGGTACCTACGTAGCCGCTCGCCGAAGCGATTCTCTGGGTGTGGAGATTTCCATGCCGGAGCTTCGCCAGCTCATACCCAGCCTTTGACGCCAAGTTGGTGCTCGTCCCGGTCTCCTCGAGCAGTGTCCAGTTGGCCTTGAGGTTGACCCGCAAAGCGGCGCCCCAGAGCAGGTATGTCCCTGCGAGAAGTACGAGCAAGAGCGGGTAGTCGAGGCCGCGGAGGACGTGAGACGCCGCCAGAAGGACTCCGGCCACGGTGGCCACCCCGTCCAAGGCGTAGGTTGATATCGCTGTGGCAAGGAGGGTTATGGCCCATCTCCTTGTCCTTCCCCATCCCTCCGAGCCGGGCGCGGCTTCGCTCATCGCTCAAGCACCGTCACCGTGGCGGTGCCGCCGAAATGTGCAACGGCGATGGCGGCCGCGTCGTCCGGATCGAACGGCCGGCAGGAGAAGACGTCAACGAAGCATCGGCCGAAGACCTCGTCGGCGTGGATCGTTATCGAGCTCGTCTCGATGAACTGCATCGCCGACCAGCCCTCGAGCTCATCGTCGCCGAAGCGGTCGAGCATGAGCGGGCCGTAGGCGCGCATTCCGATGGCCTCGATAAGGGTCGGAACGAAGCGCCGGATGCTGTCGGGATCCTCGAGGCGGCGCCGCTCGCAGCCATGCAGATCGATCGCCGCAAGCATGCCCCAGGGCACGTCGGTGCGACCGCCGGAGTCGGGACGATCCTTCGTCGAGGTTTCCATGTCTGCAAGGTCGCAGCACGCGCTTTCAAAGCGCTTTCAGTCAGCTGCCCACCACGAGATAGGCTCGCCAAGAAGTGGAGAGCCAGTTCAGGATCCTCGGGCCGATCGAGGTCGAGCTCGAAGGTGGTCGGAGCGCTCCGTTACCGGGCGGACGGGTGCTTTCCTTCCTGGCGCTCCTCCTCGTACACCGCGGTGCGATCGTCCACCTCGACCGGGTAGTGGACGAGCTGTGGGAGGGCGCCGGCCCAAGGAACGCGAAGAACGCGGTCCATGTCGTCGCATCGAGGCTGCGCGCCGCCGTGGGGCACGGCGTCGTGGTCTCGGCGGGCGGCGGTTATGCCATGCGTTTGCCGCCCGGCGCGCTCGACGCCGACCGTTTCGAAGAACGCTTCCAACGCGGACGCGAAGAGCTCGCGAAGGGCAAGCCGCAGGAGGCGGCGGAGGTGCTGCGAGAGGCGCTCGCGCTCTGGCGTGGCCCGGCGCTCGCCGACATCCGCGACGAAGGCTTCGCCCAGCCGGAGATCGCTCGGCTCGACGACCTGCGCCTCACCTGCCTCGAAGAGCGCGTGGGTGCTGACCTCGCATGCGCTCGGCACGCTGAGGTGGCCGGCGAGCTTGAGGCGCTCGTTCGTCAGCACCCGCTTCGCGAGCGACTGCGGAGCCAGCTCATGCTCGCCCTGTATCACGCCGGGCGCCAGGCGGACGCACTGGAGGCGTACCGCAGCGCGCACCGGGCGCTCGTGGACGGGCTGGGAATCGAGCCCTCGCCGCGGCTGCGGGCGTTGGAGGCAGCGATCCTGCGCCAGGATGTGCCAGCACCGGCTCCGGCACTGGAGCCGTCGGCGGATCGAACATCCGTGGGGCCGGACGCTCGCCGCCGGGTAACCTGCCTCTGCTCGCAGCTTGCCCGCCCGGACGAGCCTGCGGATCTCGACCCGGAGTCTCTCAGGTCCGTGGTCGAGGGGTACCACGACACGGCACGAGCGGTGTGCGCGCGCCACGGGGGGACCGTGGCCGAGCTGCGCAGCGACGCCGTCCTCGCTGTCTTCGGGCTGCCCGTGGCGCACGAGGATGACGCGCAGCGGGCCCTCCGCGCCGCCGCCGAGCTGGGCGCCCGAACCGAGCATCTGCCGTTTGGCCTCCGTGGGGGCTCCGGCGTCTGCACCGGCGATGTCGTCGCGTCTGCACGAGGACGAGGTGCTGCGCCGGTGATCGGCGAGGCAGTGGCCGCGGCTGAGCAGCTCGCGAGGTCAGCCGCGGGGGGTGAGATCCGGATCGCCGAATCGACATGGCAGCTTGTGTCGCACGCCGCCCGGGTCTCCGAGCTTCCCGAAGGCGGCTTCCTGCTGCGAGACATCGAGGACGATGCCCCAGCGATCGGGCGCCGGCTCGACCGCCCGCTCATCGGGCGCGAAGAGGAACTCGGCCGCCTTCGCGACACGTTCGCGCGAGTGGTCGCCGAGCGCTCGGCGGAGATCGTGACCATCCTCGGCGAGCCGGGCATCGGGAAGTCCCGCCTCGTCGCCGAGCTGGCGGCGATTGCCGGCGCTCACGGCACGGTCCTCACCGGGCGCTGTCCACCCTATGGCGAGGGGATCACGTACTGGCCGCTGCGTGAGATCGTCCTCCAGGCTGCCTCCGATCGCTCGGTCGACGAGCTGTCGGCGGAGCTCGGGATCCCGCCGTTGGTGGTGCACCGTGTGGCCGCTGCGGTGGGTCTCGCGGAGGGGCAGACAGGTGAAGAGGCCAGCTGGGCGTTTCTGCAGCTGCTCGACGCGCTCGCCCGCATTCAGCCGCTCATCATCGTCGTCGACGATGCTCACTTGGCGGAGCCCGCGCTCCTGGATCTCCTGGTCGACGTCACGGCCCGCCTGTTCAAGGTGCCTGTGCTCCTCGTCTTGGTAGCGCGTTCCGACGGGTTGGAGGATCGTTCGGTATGGACGCGTCGAGTCGGAGAGACTGCCGTGCTGACTCTCGAACCGCTCTCCGCCGCAGCCAGTGAAGCGCTCCTCGCGGCGAGCGCCGGCGACCGCCTCGACACCGATGAGGAACGCCGGATAGCGAAGGCAGCGGGCGGCAACCCTCTCTTCCTCGAGCAACTCGTGGCGTACGTCGGCGAGCGCCGCTCGATGGACGATCTTCCTCCGGGGATCCATGCCCTGCTCGCCGCGCGACTCGACCGCCTGGGCACCGCCGAGCGTTCCGCGCTCGCCCTCGGCGCGGTCGCGGGTGACGCTTTCGAGACCGGGTCGGTTCACGCGCTTGCGGCGGGTATCACGCTTGCCGAGGTCGAGCAGGCCTGCGACCGGCTGGTCGAGCGTGACCTGCTCATCCGAGAGGAAGCCGGCGGTGACCGCGCGCCGCTTCGGTTTAGGCACGCCCTCATTCGCGACTCCGCCTATGCGTCGCTGGCGAAGTCGGCACGGGCGCGGCTTCATGAGCAACACGCATCCTGGTTGGAAGGGCTCGGGAACGTCCTCCTGGAAGCCGACGCCAGGATCGGATTTCACCTTGAAACGGCCTCCCGCTACGCCGGAGAAATCGACGGGGCTGTACCGGCCGAGCTGACAACACGGGCCGGGCACCGGCTCGCGGCGGCGGCGCGTGTGGCCCGCAGCCGCGGCGACCTGCCGGGAGAGATCGGCTTTCTCGACCGGTCGTTCGCGCTCCTTGGCAGCGGTCAGGAGGAGGGCGCCGAGCTGCTCCCGGCGTTGGTATCGGCGCTTTTCGAGGCGGGCTCGTTCGAGCGGGCGAAGGAGGTTGCGGAACGAGCGGTGTCCTTGAGCACTTCGCTCGACTTACCTCGGGTCCACGCCCGTGCGACCGTTGAGCGCGAGCGCATCCGTCTTTCCTGCCACCCTGAGACGTTTCTGTTCGAACCCGCCGTCGTCGTCGCGGAGCAGGCCTCACAAACGCTCCGCCGCCTGGGGGACGAATGGGGGCTTGCACGGGCGGCCTACCTTATGAGCGACCTCTCCTGGCTCCAGGGCGACCTCGTGACCAGCCACGCGCACGCTGAGCAGATGCTCGCTCACTCTCGCCTCGCGGGAAGTGGGTTCGACGCCGCCACCGCGCTCGCCTTCATGGGCTGGTCGCTCGTCGAGGGCCCGCGGCCGGCGCCGGAAGCAATCGCCCGCTGCGACGCGCTCGCGCCCGAAGCAGCCGGCCAGCGGGCCGCCGAGCTGACGCTGCTCGGGTGCCGAGCCGTGCTCGTGGCCATGGTTGGAGGCTACGGAGAGGCACGTAGCAGCATGGCCCACGCTCGGGCCGGCCTCGCCGAACTCCAGCTGGGCGAGATGACGGCCTACCTGGCCCATCTTGACGTCATCGCCGAGACGCTGGCGGGCGATCTCGCCGCGGCCGAGCGAGCGGTTCTCGACGCCGAGGCAATCGTGTCCGAAGCCGGCGATCGTCGCTTTCTCTCGATCGTGCATGTCGACCATGCACACGCGATCCTCGCGCAGGGCCGCCACGCGGATGCTGCTGAGGCCGTCGAGCGGATCGAAACGGTGCCGGCGCCATGCGATGCCGAGTGGGTAATCAAGCGACACGCCGCGCGGGCCCTTGTCGCCGTTGAGGCCGGCGACCACGAGCGGGGGCTGGAGGAGGCGCGGGCGGCGGTAGCCGCAGCAGACCCCACCAGCCTGGTCGTCTACTCCGCGAACGCTTACCGCACCCTCGCCGCAGTGCTTCAGGCCGGGGGACATACTGACAAGGCGGCGATAGCGGCTCGTCGTGCCCTCTCGCTCGACGAGGCAAAGGGCAACGCCGTCGCGGCGGCCGCGACACGCCGCCAGTTCGCGACACTGGGATCGATTGGTTGAGCGCGGGGCCCAGCTAGCGGATGATTGCACTGGCAGCAAACCAGCCCGGGATCCGGGGCCGTGACCAGGTGGACACAACGACCGTACCGACGTGGCCATCGTCAGCGGACCCCACAGCCCATGGTCTGCTTGACACCCGCGCTGATGCAGACGCCTGGTATGGACCAGCAGCGATACCGAAACCCTTTCTGGGGCCTGCGCTTTCCGGGCGCCTACGAGAGCTACGCTGAAGCGGTGGCCAGACGAAGGCGCGCTCGGGCCAAACTTCCGATTTGCGGCTAATGGCAACTGGCAGTGCCAGGGTTCCCACCAATTGCCGGATTACCCCGAGGGCGCCGTGCCACTGCCCCCGTTCGTCGCCGCGCCGGTCGACGCGGAGGTGGTGCTGCCACTGGTCTGATCAGGCGTGACCAGAGTCGAGGCGGCGAGGCCGGGATTCCGCTCCCATCAGCCTCGCCACCTCCGCCGATTCGTGTTCACCCCCAGGCGAACGGCGCCAGCGTACAACGGGGCCACCCACCAGGCCCTGGGCTGCGGAGCCAAAGCGACCGTGACGCGGTCGAAGGTGAGGGAGCGGAACCCCCAGATCATCCCGTCGTAGTCCACGCAATGTGGAGGTAGGTGGGGTCGAGAGTCGGAAACGACCGCGCGGTAAAGCTACACCTGGGCGCGCACCACGACCCCATGCTGACGGCACACGGAGACCTCGTACGGAAACCGTCGCGTCGTACTGCCCCCCGCAACGGGGGTAGTACGCATCGGGTCAGCCGTTTCCTCACCAGAACCCCTACGTCGCCAACGACGGCGCCGTAGGGGTGGCAGGGCTCACCACTCACCTAGTTAGCAATAAGTGACTGTTCGGGCGGGACGGTAGTCAACCCGGTGTGGGGACAACATGGCGGTGTAGCCGCAGTCGTCTTCCCTTCACCTTCGTTTCAGTACACAGCGGTAGAGGCCGGAAATGATTTTGGCCGATCTGCGCGCGAAACCACTTGAACCCCGGCGCGATCTGTTGGCGATGCTTGCCGAACGCCGTGCGGCGCTGCTGGCGCTGGTGGCATCCTGGGCGGGTGACGATGCACCGGCGGCGCCTGCGGACCACACGCCCAACGAAACAGAACCTGGCCGTGGTGACGACGGCGACCGGGCTGGCCGCGGACCCTGGTAGCTCTAGTCCCACTCTGTCGCGGCGGTCCCGATCCCGCCACTCGCGGTTGAGCTCGCGCGGACGGAGCGGGCACAGGCTGCTGCGACCGCTACCGCTTTGCATGGGAAGCAGCACTCGGGTCAGCGCAACATTGACTTGCGCAAGCAGGCGGAAGCAGCAGCGGTTGGTCCGTGCAGCTACCACCGCGGCATTGCCCAGCATTCGGCGCGGAAAAGTGGCGAGATAGCTCCAGCTGAATTAGGCTTTAGAAGCGGGAATCAGGCGTCGCCCCCGACGTAGGACGCGAGGTGCGCAATGCGCCAGAAGTCATTACTCGCGGTTGCCGTCTGTGCAGCCGCCCTTGCGGGTCTCAGTGGCCCCGCGTTCGCCGGTGAGGTGAAGGGCCCTCCGGGCGCAGGCGGCGAGGACACCCAGGGGCCGGCACACGCCCACTCGGCCTGTGTCTTTAACGGGCTGAACGACTTAGTTGAAGGTGAAGGTCAGACCGATTTCCTCGTGCAGTCATACGGGGTCGACGTTGCGGGCAAGGGCGACTTCGCCGATCCGCACGTGTTCAACCCTGGCAACGTGGAGGCGTGCAGGGGCGTCCCACCGGAGCATTGATCTGAGTCTTGGTGGAGCGACAATCGCGTGCGACGTGAGCGGCTGGTAGGTGTAGGGCGGCGCACGGCGCTCCTCGATGGGGGCGCCGGAGATCGACTGTTTCTGGAGGGCTGTGATGAGACGATGGCTCGCAGGCTGCGGTGCATTGGTCGGTGTCGTCGCCAGTTGTGTTGCCGTCGCCGGGCCGGCGTTCGGCGCGGCTGACATTGAGCGCTTTACGTCCTCGGCATCGGTTGGACCCGATCTTGTCGATGACACCTGCGCGGGCGCGGGCGTGGTCGGCGTGTTAACCGGCACCGAGACGATCGACGGCCAGTTCGTCACGACCTCCACCGGCCAACACTTCACCGGCACCGACACCCTTGTCTATCGGGTCGATTTTCCAGATGGCTCCTACCTCTTGGCGTCTCAGCGGGAACCGCTTCACTTCACGAGCGCGCAGGCGGACCGGGTCGTGACGCTTGGCAGCACGCTCCACGAACGCGGCACGCTGTATGACGCGAACGACAACATCCTCGGTTACGAGCAATTCCACGCCCGACATCGCACCACTATTGTCGATGGACGCGTAGTCGCGGACGTTGACGGAGGATTCATCACCTGCCGGTGACGAGCCGGCAGTCGAGAAGCCCCTGACCGCAGCACTGCCGCGTCGGACGAAAAGCAGGAGCCCGCGGGCCATGGCTCCTCGTGGTTGTCATCCGTACTTTTGGCCTAGTTGGCCCCGCTGCTCCTGCTTTGCATGGAATGTCATGAAGGAGGGCCTCCCAGCAAACTGAGCGTTGGTCTGTAGCTCAACCCGTGAGGGAGGCCCCACGATGGAGTATGTCGGGATCGATTGGGCGTATCGGCGGGCGGCGTGGTGCGC
>JBEVKF010000011.1:0-13387 GCA_040509755.1 Thermoleophilaceae bacterium
CCGGAGCGGCGGCGCAAGGAGCGGAGCTCGTCGTCTTCCCCGAGACCTTCTTCTCGCTGTATCCGTCCAATGCCTGGGCACACCAGGCGTCGACGTTCTCCGGCTCTGACGAGCTGTGGGAGCGGTTTTGGGCAAGCTCGGTCGAGGTACCCGGGCCAATCGTCGACGAGCTGGTGGCGGCGTGTCGCCACCACGGCGTGCACTGTGCGATCGGGGTGAACGAACGCGAGACGGCGCGACCCGGCACCGTCTACAACGCGCTGCTGCTGCTCGGTCCCGGCGGCCTGCTGTGGAAGCACCGCAAGCTGATGCCGACCCATCACGAGAAGCTCTTTCACGGCATCGGCTCGGGTGACGACCTTGGCCCGGTCGTGACGCCGCTCGGGCGTATCGGCGGCTTGGTGTGCTGGGAGAACCGCATGCCGCTGGCGCGCTGGGCGGTCTACAAGGGCGGGCCGCAGATATGGGTCGCGCCCACAGCGGACGACTCCGACGGCTGGATCGCATCGATGCGCCACATCGCGATCGAGTCGGGGGCGTTCGTGGTGTCGGCGCCGCAGTACATCCCGCGTTCGGCGTTCCCGGACGACTTCCCGATCGCTCTACCGGAGGGCCACGATGTGTTCGGCCGCGGTGGCGCCTGCATCGTCGACCCCGAGTGGGGCGAGGTAATCGCCGGCCCGCTCTATGACGAGGAGGGCATGGTGGTGGCCGACTGCGACCTACGCCGCGGCCTGCACGCCAAGCGCTGGTTCGACGCGGTCGGCCACTACTCGAGGACCGACGTGCTGACAGAGCCCGAGCCCGAGCGCGCTAGCGGCGGACGATCTTGAAGGCGATGCGCTTGGCCTTGGACTTCTGGCCGCCGCTGTCGGTCGCGATCATCTCGCCGCGGTAGCTGCCGGGCGGCAGGGCCTTGCGGCGCAGGCGGCCGTCGAAGCGCTTTGTGCCCTTGCCGGCCCTGCCGCGCGCGGTGAGCGCCCCGCTCGCGGTGTAGAGGGTGCACCTGCGCGCCTTGCGGTTCTTGCGCGTCTCCTTGCGGCAGCGGCCGCCGGCGCGGCGCCCGGTCCCCTGGCGCTCGACGACGATCCTCACGCGCGCGGCCTCGGAGAGCCGCCAGCGGAAGGTGGTCCCGATGGGGGTGGGGCGCTTGGCCGATGCAGCCGCTCGGCTGCCCGCGGCGCGGAAGACCTTGTTGGTGACCGAGAAGCCGCGCACGACGGGCGCCGGGTTAGCCGGCGGACAGGGCGCGCTCTGGCCGGTCAGCTCGTAGGCGCCCTTGTCGCGGCGCGGGAGGCAGTCGCGGTTGCCGTCCACCACGCGCGGGTTTGCGTCGAGATCGGTGGCCGATTCGCCGCCGGCAAGCGCGGCCGGCGACCCACTGTCGAGCGCCGGCGAGCCGGGCAGGAGGTGCCAGTCGGCGCCCGCGGCAAACAGGGCACCCGGGCTCGACGAGCTGTTCCCGGCGGCGTTGCCCGGGCACGAGACGAAGTCCGCTCCCGCGGACTCGACCTGGCTCGGGGCATCGCTGAAGAGGCAGGTGATCTGCCCGACACCGCTGCCCTCGCTCGCCTGCGACTCGACCAGGATCGAGTCGGTGGCCGTGATTGTGGCCGTGCCCACCGTGGCCGCGCCGGAGTCCGCCCGGGCTCGCAGCGCCGCGAGCCCGGGGTCGCTGACCTTTGCCTCGCCGGCGTCGATCGTCACTCCGCGCAGCTGGGCGCTCATGGTCGTCGCGTCGGGGGCATACAGCTCGAGGCCGGCGCCGCCGCCGGTGAGCAGCGACGAGTCGATGACGAGCCCCTGCGCGCTGCCGAACACCACGGCCCCGCCCCCGCCCCGCGAGAGCCGGCTGCGGGCGATCGTCAGGCCCGGGCCCAGGAGCTCAACCGCCTGCTGTCCGCTCGCGATCTGCGAGTCGGCGATCACCATGTTCGCGGCGTAGGCGAGCACGCCCCGGCCGGCGGGCGGCGCGGCGACGCGGACGCGATCGAGGACGATCCCGCTCTTGGCGGCCGAGGTGTTGATTGCGATCGCCGCGCTGTCGGACCAGTTGAGCTCGACCAATACGTCCTCCAGGCGCACGCGACTGGCCAGGAGGTCGAGCCCGCCCCGCTGGTACGGCGACGGGACGTCCACGCGCAGGCCGCGCAGCACCACGTCGTCCTGGATGGTGCGGATCTGCGCGGTACCGCTCGCGCTTGTGGCGCGCACGATCGTCTGGGTCGCGGGGTCGAAGGCTCCGCCGCCGGAGCCCGATCCCTGGATGACGAGCCCGGCGTCAGCCGCCTGGTCGAGATTGATCGTCTGCGTGTATGTCCCGGCGTCCACGACGATGGTGTCCGCCTCGGGGGTGGCGCGCTCGCGGGTGATCGCCTCGCTGATCAGGTTGCACTTCGCGGTCGCCGTGCACAGGGTCGAACTGCCCGCGCCGTCGTCCACATAGAACGTCGAAGCCGCGGCCGGAGAGGCCAGAGCGAGCAGCGCGCCGAGGAGGGGCAGCGCAGCGAGTCCGTGCCGGGCCACCGAAGGAGGTTACGAGCGCCGACGGGCGGCCACAAGGCCGCCCGTCGGATGTTCTAGATCTGAGCCCTGAGGCTAAAGGCCGGTCAGTTCTCGGTCGTGGCCGCCTCGACCTTGGCCCGCGCCTTGCCGGGCAGCTTCGGAGCTCCCGAGTGCTCGGCGATGAAGGCCTCGGTCATGTCCATCGCTTCCCCGTCCGGGACCTGGTTGGGCGGCGACTTCATCAGGTAGGCACTGGGGCCCTCGAGCGGGCCGCCCACGCCGTGGTTGAGCGCCAGCTTGCAGCAGCGCACGGCGTCGGTGACGATGCCCGCCGAGTTCGGCGAGTCCCAGACCTCGAGCTTCATCTCGGCCACGAGCGGCACGTTCCCGAAGGCCTCACCCTCGAGGCGGATGTGCGCCCACTTGCGGTCGGTGAGCCACGGCACGTAGTCCGACGGGCCGACGTGGACGTCGTCGGCGGGCAGCTCGGTGCCCATGATCGAGGTGACGGCTTGCGTCTTTGAGATCTTCTTGGACTCCAGGCGCTCGCGCTCGAGCATGTTGTAGAAGTCCATGTTGCCGCCGACGTTGAGCTGCGAGGTCCGCTTGAGCTTCACGCCGCGCTCGTGGAACAGGCGCGCCATGGTGCGGTGCACGATCGTGGCGCCGACCTGCGACTTGATGTCGTCGCCGACGATCGGGAGCCCGCGCTTGCGGAAGCGGTCCCCCCAGTACTCCTCCCTGGCGATGAAGACGGGGATGCAGTTGACAAAGGCGCAGCCCGCCTCGAGCACCTGCTCGACGTACCACTTGGTCGCCTGCTCGGAGCCGACGGGCAGGTAGGAGACGACCACGTCGGTCTTGGTCTCCCTGAGGATCTCGACGATGTCGTCGGTGCTGCCGGGAGCCTTGGTGATCTTTTCCTTGAGGTACTTACCGAGCCCGTCGTGGGTCATCCCGCGGTAGACGGGCACGTCCAGGTGCGGCACGTCGGCGAACTTCATCGTGTTGTTCTGGCCGGACCAGATGGCCTCTGAAAGGTCCTTGCCCACCTTCTCGGCATCGATGTCGAAGGCCGCGGTGAACTCGATGTCGCGGACGTGGTAACCGCCCAGCTCGACATGCATCAGGCCGGGAACCGACTGCGTCGGATCGGCGTCCTTGTAGTACTCGACGCCCTGCACGAACGACGAGGCGCAGTTGCCCACGCCGACGATGGCCACTCGTACCTTCTCGGTCTGGTAACGCGAGGCGCCATTTGTAAATGTCGAAGTCTCAGTCATGTGGAAGAAGCCCTCCTGCTTCAAGAGAACGACCTCTCCGGGGGCCAGAGAGGCCGGCACACATCAAACCCGCCAAACCCGGGTCGGTTACACCGGCTCCGGTCCCGCGGCCAACTGCTTTCGTACATGGAACACCCGCTGGAAGGTGGTGAAGATCGTGAGCGCGGCCATCGCATAGATGACCGGCTCGAGGAGATCGAAGCCCGGCACGATCTCGCCGGCCGCAAACAGAAGGCCTGCAGAGAGCATAACTACCCGGACCGCGCGCGAGGCAATCCCGACCTTGCACTCGACGCCCAGCGCCTCGGCGCGGGCACGCGTATAGGAGACCATGTAGGAGCCGACTACCGCGAGCACGGTCGCGGCCACCGCGAGCTCGTCCGAGTTCTTCGCAAACCAGGCGGCTACGGCGACCAGCACCACGCCCTCCTCGATCCGGTCGAGCGTGGAGTCGAGGAACGCGCCGAAGGGCGAGCCCTTGCCCGACATGCGCGAGTAGCGGCCGTCCATCATGTCGCACAGCGACCCGAGGATGAAGGCGATCCCCGCGAGCACGAAGTGCTCTTCGAGGATGAGCGCCGCCGCGATCAGGTTGCCGATCAGGCCGGTGATCGAGATCGCGTTCGGTGTGAGGCGCGACTCGATCAAGCGGCTGCGCGCGAGCATGCGCATCTCCGACGCTGTCATCGGGCCGCTGCGGCCGTTCGCGCGCTCGCGCCGGGAGCGCTGCTCGATGCCGTCGCTCACGCGGAGACTCGGGCGCGCGCGGTCTGCCAGCTCCAGGCATCCGGGCGCGCCCGGGCGAGAGCGTAGGAGGCGGCGCAGGCGGCGGCCGCCGCCACGAGCGCGCCGAACGCCGCGTCGAGCCAGAAGTGGTTGGCCGTCGCCATCACGACGAACGTGACAATCGCGGGGTAGAGCGCCCAGAAGGCCTTGAGAAAACGGTTTCGGACCAACACGAAGGCCGGGATCGCGATCATCAGCGCGAACGCCACATGCATGCTCGGCACGGCGGCGTAGGGGTTGTAGAGGACGTTGGCGGTGTCCGCCGTGCCCTCGCCCACGAAAGTCGCGACGGTGTCGGAGAAGCCCCACTCGGGCAGGAAGCGAGGAGGAGCGGTCGGGAAGGCGACGTAGAGCGCCAGCGCCAGTCCCATCGCCACCATGAACATGTTGCGCACGTAGTAGAAGGCGTGGTTGCGCGCGATGTAGAGCCAGATCAGGAACGTGGTCGTGACCACGAAGTGCGAGTTGACGTACATCCAGTTGGCGAAGGTGAGCAGCCACTCCTGACCGCGGGTCCACGCTTGCAGCCCGGGCTCGAAGAACAGTCCCATCGCGCGCTCGGCGTCCACCAGGTCGCGCGCGTTCTCGAACGCAAGGCTGGCCTGGCCGTCCACGAAGCCGCGCACGATCCGGTACAGGTAGTAGGCCGCGGCGAACAGGGCCAGCTGACGTATGGCGTCGAGCCAGCCTTGCGGGAGCCAGCGGCCGCTGAGGCGCCAGACCCGCGCCAACTGGCGATACAGCGGATGAGAACGGGGCACGGGCGACTAGGGTAGTGAAGTCCGCGGCAAGAAAGCCGGCGCGTGGCAGAGGCCGTCCTCTTGGATAGGTTTACCCGTCGTGAGTGTCAAGACAGCAAGCATCGAGACCCCGCCCAAGCCCGAGAACGCCAATCCGCTGCGCGACGACGTCGAGCCCGTTCTCCACGAGACGAGCGACCGCATCGCCACAGGGATCGTCACGGCGGTCCCGATCCTCGCCCTCGGCCTCGTCGTCTGGCAGGTGTGGGGAGACTTCCTGCGCTGGAGCGACGTGATCGTGTTCGTGATCATGTATCTGGCGACAGGCCTCGGGATCACCGTCGGCTTCCACCGCTACTTCACGCACCGCAGCTTCAAGACCAGCCGGCCGATGCGCGCGATCCTCGGCGTCCTCGGATCGGTTGCGATCGAGGGACCGATCATCTCGTGGGTCGCCGATCACCGCAAGCACCACACCTTCGCCGATCAGGAGGGCGACCCGCACAGCCCCCACGTCGATCACGGAGTCGGCTGGCGCGGCGCTCTGCGGGGCCTGCTGCACGCGCACGTCGGCTGGCTGTTCATCCACACCCAGCGCGGCCTTCGCAGGCGCTACGCGCGCGACCTGATCGATGACCCGATCGTCAACTTCGTCGACCGCAAGTTCGTGTTCTGGGCGGTCGGCGGGCTCGTGGCGTCCTTCCTGCTCGGCTGGGCGATTGGCGGGTCGCTCTATGCCGGACTGACGGGGCTGCTGTGGGGCGGCGCGGTGAGGTTGTTCGTGGTCCACCACGTGACCTTCAGCATCAACTCGCTGTGCCATTTCTTCGGACGCAGGCGTTTCGAGACCGACGACGAGTCGCGCAACCTGCTGTGGCTGGCGCCGTTCTCGTTTGGCGAGAGCTGGCACAACAACCATCACGCCTTCCCGACCTCGGCCGAGCACGGCATGCGCCGCTGGGAGATCGATCCCTCGGCGTTGGTGATCCGGGCGCTCGAGAAGGTCGGCTTGGTGTGGGACGTGGTCCGAGTGGACCGCGAGCGCCAGGAGCGCCGGAAGCTGCTGCTCGAGGAGGAGCGCCGGAAAGCGCCCCTCCCAGACGGCAGCGCTGTCTAAGCCTTCAGCTGCTCAGACGGTACGGACGTTGACAGCCTTCGGGCCCTTGCCGCCCGGCTGCGACTCGTACTCCACACGCGCGCCCTCGGCGAGCGTACGGAAGCCGTCGCTCTCGATGTCGCTGTGGTGCACGAACAGATCCTTGCCCTGATCGTCGGGCGTAATGAAGCCGAAGCCCTTGTCGTCACTGAACCACTTAACGGTTCCTGTAGCCATGGGTTCCTCCCACGTCTTGTGTGCTGCGGACGCGGGACGTGCTACGGGTGGGCAACGACTGCGAGCGCTGGCACTGCTTGTTCATTCGGCCCGACCAGGCTGGCCGGGCATGCGGAACGCTAGCAGCGTATGGGCGCCCTTGTTGTCCAGTCGGCGCAGCCGTGACCGATCTAGTCGGCGCAGCGACGCCCGCGCGAGAAGAGGCGCTCCGGCGAGAAGCGGGTGGAGAGGCGGACAAAGCCCTCCTCGTCGGCGATCACGCGTGTCCACTGGCCGTCGGGCTCCACGCACCCGTTCGAGGCATACCAGTAGGGGGTCCAGCGGACCCTGACGATCGCCTCGCCGGGCTTCTTTACGTCGAGCAGCAGCTCATCCGACCACATCTGCTCCAGCACGATGTTGGCGTCGCCCTGCGGGATGACGATCGGGGCCGGGAGCAGGACCTCGTACACGCGCCAGTCGTCCGACTTCCAGCGCAGACGCAGGTAGGGCAGGCCCTTTTCGATCAGCGCTCGCTCGCCGTACGAGCTCTTGTCGGGCTTCGCGCTGGGCAGCGCCACGTAGCGCACCGCGTTCTCCGCGAGCCAGCTCGCGTAGGTGAGCCGGTTGATCTGGCCCTTGTAGAAGATCGGGTGGAGGCCGGTGTCGAGCTGACGCAGCCAGCCGCGCGCGAGCGGCGCCTCGAGCCCGATCTCCGAGCCCTCCCAGTGGCTTCGGGTGAAGGGGATCTCCACGCGGCGCTGGTCGGGCAGCGTGAGGAGGAACTGGCGCAGCGGCTCGAAGTAGTCCGACTTGGCCGCCGGGTCCTCCAGGTACTTGATCACGTCGCGCACGGCGGGCGACCACTGCCAGAAGGCAAGCGCGGCGAAGCCGACGGCCAGGATCGGCATCACCCAGAGCTTGCGCATGATTGGCCGCCCCCAGAGGGCGCAGAGCACGACCGGGCCGCCGAAGAGCGCGCCGAGGCGGACCGCGTTGCCTCCCATGGGGGTCTCGATCAGCAGCGCGACCGTCGCCCCGATCCCGTACAGCGCCGCGCCCCAGCGCAGGGCGCGCTGGTCGCGCGGCAAGAGGATCAGGCAAGCGATCGCGAATGCGGGGATCGGCAGGTAGGCGGTGAACGGGAATGGGGCCCAGCCCCCCTCGGGGAAGGCCCAGGCCAGAAACAGCGGCGGGACGAACGCGGCTATCGCGATCAGCACGCCCTCGCGGCGCTTCGTCGAGTCGCCGTTGGCTGCGAGCGAGAACGCCACGCCGGCCATGGCGAGGAAGAGGCCCGCGACGGGGCTTCCCAGCGGACACAACGCCGCCAGCACCACGGCCCAGACGTAGTGGCGGCGCTGGAGCGCCAACAGCGCCGCCAGCCCGAAGGCGACGCCCAGGGCGAAGGGCAGGCGGGCGGTGAAGAGGAGTGTGGCGGTTCCGATCCCGAACCAGATCGTCCCGAGGCGCGCCTGCTTCTCGCCGAACGCTCCGCGCGCGAGCGGCCCGAACAGCGCGGCGGACGCTACCGCCGCGACGGCGAGCGCGAGCGGCGGCGAAAGCAGCCAGGCGAGCGGGGGCGAGAGGATCGAATACGCGGGCGTGTGGTGGCCGCCGTACCACTGCCCGTTCCAGATCGTGAAGCCCTCCTGGCCGAACAGGTTCGCCCGGAAGGTGTGTGCCGCGAGGTCGACCGTCCGCGGCTGCCAGATCAGGTAGACGATCGCGAACGCGATCGCGATCGCCACCGGCGCGACGTGCCACCAGTCGATCCGCTTGTACCAAGGCCGCCCAGGCAGGAGCGCCGCGCTCCTGCGCGGTGGTGGCGGCGCCTCGGGCGCACGTGTGTGCGCAGGCGCCGTGACGGCGGCGAGGGCGGCGCGGAGCACGGCCAAGGACAAGTTAGCGGCCCGCCCGCAGGAAGTCAGCTGCGCGATCGAGCAGCGCGGGGTGCGAGAGCCACGGCCAGTGGCCGCCCTCGACCATCTCGAGCTCGGCTTCGCCACCGAGGGCATCGGCGAACCGCCGGCCGAACTCCGGGCCGGTACAGGGGTCGTCGGCAGGCCACAGGATCAGCGCGGGGCAGTCGAGCTCGCTGAGCGCCTCGCCGTGGCGCGCGAGCACCTCCGGCGGGGCTGAGCGGTAGAGGCGCAGGATCGCGCGCTGGGTCCCCTGATCGAAGTCCTCCCAGGCGCGGTCCGCGATCTCGCGCGGCAGCGAGCGGCGAAATCCGCGGCGGGTGGTGAATCCCATCATCAGCTCGCCGACCACGGGAGTCCTCCACGCCCGGGCCACGCGCTGCCACTCGAAGTCGGGGAGCAGCGGCACACAGGCAAAGAGGACGAGCCTCTCGATCCGCTCGGGAAAGCGCTGGGCGAAGGCGAGCGCCACCGAGCCCCAGTCGTGTATCACGAGCGACATGCGCTCGAGACCGGCGTGCTCGCAGAACGACTCGATAAAGCGTTCATACCCGCCGATGGAGTAGTCGAAGTCTCCGGGCTTGGCCGAGCGGCCGAAGCCAGGCAGGTCGGGCGCGACGCCCCCGCAGCGCTCGAGCAGCGGCTCCCAGTCCCAGGACGCTGTGGGAACCCCGTGCACGCAGAGGATCGGTGCGGCGCTCGCCTGGCGCCAGTGGACCTCGAGCCCGGCGACCTCCGTGTGGCGCTCGACGATCTCCATCGTGGGGTCTTACCAGCCCGCGTAGCCTTCGCGCCCGATGGCCGACCGCCGCAGGCTGCGCAGGATCGTCGACCGGCTCGCGAGCGAGTACGGGCGCCCGATACTGCGCCCGCACGGCGGCGCGATCGACGAGCTGATCCTCACGGTGCTCTCCCAGAACACCAACGACCGCAACCGCGACGTCGCCTACGCGCGCCTGCGCGAGCGCTTCTCCTCGTGGGACGAGGTCCGCGAGGCGCCCCTGGAGGAGGTGGAGGAGGCGCTTCGGCCCGGCGGCCTGGCGCCGACCAAGTCGGTTCGCATCCGCCAGATACTCGACGCGATCGGCGACGACGATCTGGGCCGGCTCGCCGACGCTCCGCTCGAAGACGCGCGCCGGGAGCTCTGCGCGCTGCCCGGGGTGGGTCGCAAGACCGCAGCGTGCGTCCTGCTGTTCGCCCTCGGCCGCCCCGACCCGCCGGTGGACACCCACGTCTACCGCGTGGGAGGGCGGCTCGGCCTCTGGCCGCAAAAGGCGTCGCTGGACTTCGCGCATGACGAGCTCGCGCGCCTGTGCGGGCCCGACCCGCAGGCCGCCTACGAGACGCACGTGCTGCTGATCCGCCATGGGCGCCGAACCTGTGTCGCCCGCACCCCGCGCTGCACCGAGTGCCCGCTGGCGCGAATGTGCCCGGAGGGCCGGCGGCGGCTGGCGCGCGCATGAGCGAGAGCGCACTGCGGCGCACGTCGGAGGCGGCGCTGATCGCGATCGCGGCCGTCTGGGGCGTCACCTTCGTGATGGTCCAGGACGCGATCGCGTTCCTCCCCACGATGGCGTTCCTGGCGTACCGGTTCATCCCCGCGGCCCTGATCGTGGCCGTGATCTTCTGGCGCCCGTTGCGGCGCCTGCCGGCGGCCGGCTGGCGCGCCGGTCTCGTCATGGGGTTCTTCCTCGCGGGCGGCTACATCTTCCAGACGCTCGGCCTCGAGCAGACGACGGCCTCGAATACCGGCTTCATCACCGGGCTCTTCGTGGTGCTGACGCCGGTGCTCGGAGCGATCTTCCTGCGCGACCGCGTGCCCGCGCTTGTCTGGATCGCCGCGGGGGTGTCGATGGTCGGCCTCTGGCTGCTGTCGGGCGCGGGCGGAGAGTTCGAGCTGCGCGGCGACGGCCTGGTCCTGCTCTGCGCGTTCTCGCTCGCCGCGCACATCCTGGCGACCGCACGCGCCGTCGTGCACTACGACGTCGGCGCTCTGCTCGCCGTGCAGCTCGGCGTGGTGGGGCTGACATGCCTGGTGATCGGCGCTCTTGCCGGCCAGCTCGAGAAGCCGGAGGGCGCGACGGTCTGGTCGGCGCTGATCGTGACCTCGCTCGTGGCGACCGCGCTCGGGTTCTTCGTGCAGTCCTTCGCACAACAGCACGCGCCTCCGGCGCGCACGGCGCTGATCCTCTCCTCCGAGCCCGCCTTCGCCGGCCTCTTCGGCTGGCTGCTCAACGACGAGCGCCTGACTGCGACGGGCTGGCTTGGCGCCGGGCTGATCATGGCGGCGATCGTCTCCATAGAGATCGCGCCCCGGTTTCGCCCGCCGCGGCCGCTGCCCGAGGGTTGATGCACAGGCTGCTGCTCGCGGTCCCGTTCCTGATCGGCATCGCCGTGCTCAAGGGCCTGACCGTCGAGATCGACACCTTCCACGGCTCCGACGCCGCCGTCTATCAGCTGCCGACCATCGAGCTGTTTCGCGAGCGCCTCGACTTCTCGGACTACCCGTCGGCGCAGACGCCGCTCTTCCACGTCGTGATGACGGCATGGGGCAAGCTCGTCGGCTTCGATCTGTGGAAGCTGCGCCTGCTCAACGTTGCGATCTCCTACGGCGCCGTGCTTGCCCTGCTGCGTCTGCTGCGGCGCGCGACGCCGCTCGCGGCCACGCCCGCCTTTGCCCTGACGCTCGCCTTCGCGCTCTCGCCCTACTTCTTCGGCGCCTCGTTCACGCTGCTCACCGACAACCTGGCGGTCCTCTTTGCCCTGCTCGCGCTGGAGCGCATCCACGCGTACTCGCGCACCGGGTCGATGGCCGCGTTCGCGCTCGCGTGCCTGTGGATCGCGGGCGCAGTGCTCACGCGCCAGTCGTTTCTGTGGCTGGTGCTGGTGGCCGCGTTCTATCTCCTGCGCCGAAGAGCGGACGGCCAGGTCCTTGCCGGCGCCGCCCTGCTGGCGCTCGCCCTCGCACCGCTCGCTGCGCTCGTCATCGAATGGAACGGCCTCGTCCCGCCGGGGGCCGATCCGCTCTCCTGCGGCCTGTGCACCGATCGCCCGGGCTTCGGCCGCGACGTGCTCACGCTGCGCACCGTCGGCTTCTCGCTGGCGCTGCTCGGCGCCTACGCGGTGGTGGTGCTGGGACCCGCGGCCTATCGCCGCCTGCGCCTCCTGCGCAGTCCGGCGGGCCGGATGGCGCGCGGCGCGCTGGCTTCGCCGGCCGGGCAGGCGCTCGTGAGCTTCGTCCGCGGCGATGCGCGGCGCCGGCTGCCCGTGCAGCGGCTCGTCGCGATCGCCGCCGCCGGCGGGGCGGTGCTGCTCCTGATCTCCCCGCTTGAGTACATCCCGATCGTCCCCGGCCGGGCGGGCGACGCGGGCTACCTATGGCGCATCTCGGACGCGCTGCCGACGCTGCTCGGGTCGTCGCTGCTCTTCTGGGTGCTCGTGCCGCTCGGGGCGGCGGCCGGCGCGCTGCTCGTGTGGCGCTCCGGGCCGAGCGCGCTGCCGAGCGTCTACCTGGGCGCGTTCCTGCTTGCCGCGCTGCCCGTGGGGCTGGTCTACCAGAAGTACTTCGACCCGTTCATGCTGCTCGCCGTGGCGCTGTTTGCCCGGCGCGGCGACTTTCGCACCCGCGGCGATTACGCAGGCGTCGCGCTTGTTTGCTTGGGCTCCGTGGCCTACGCCCTCAGCTTCGCTTGACGAGGCGATCCGCCGTTACTGGATCTCGAGCATGTCGATCACGAACACAAGCGTCTCGTTTGGGCCGATCACCGGCGGCGAGCCCTGCGCGCCGTAGGCGAGCTCGGGCGGGATCGTCAGCTGGCGCCGGCCGCCCTTCTTCATTCCCTCGACGCCGATGTCCCAGCCCTGGATCACCTGGCCGCCCCCGAGCGGGAACCTGAAGGGCTGGCCGGAGGTCCATGAGGCGTCGAACTCCTCCCCGGTGGAGAAGGTCACGCCCGCGTAGTGGACCGTCACGTTGTCGCCGGCCTTGGCGGCCGGGCCCTTGCCCTTGACGATGTCCACTGTCTCGAGCTTGCGCGGCGGGGCCCCGGTCGGTTTGGGGATCTCAGGCTTGACGCTCGTATCCTTGAGTGCCGCCTGCGCGTCGGCCGGCGAGGCCTCTGTCGCCGTCGGCTGCTCCTCGGCAGCCTGCGTCGATGCGCCCTCGCCGTCGTCGTCGTCGTTCCCGCACGCGACGAGCCCGAGGGCGGCCACCAAAGCCACCAGGGTGGTCAGGCGCAGAAGGCGGGAGCCCATGGCGGCGGAGCCTAGCCCATGGCCGCCAACCTTGGCGTCCACCAGAAGATCTGCCATACTCGCACTCAGATTTCTTTCGCATCTCGAACCTAAGCAGCAAAGGAGCAGAAAAACGTGGGCAAGACGATCGGTATCGATCTCGGCACGACCAACTCGTGCATGGCTGTCCTCGAAGGCGGCGAGCCCACCGTGATCGAGAACGCCGAGGGCGCGCGCACCACCCCCTCGGTGGTTGCTTTCACGGAGGGCGGCGAGCGCCTCGTGGGCGCCCCCGCCAAGCGGCAGGCCGTAACGAACCCCGAGAACACCGTGTTCTCGATCAAGCGCTTCATGGGTCGCAAGGAGGCTGAGGTCAAGGAGGAGGAGAAGATCGTCCCCTTCGAGGTCATCCCCGGCCCCAACGGCGACGCGCGCGTCAAGGCAGGCGGCAAGGAGTATGCCCCGCCCGAGATCAGCGCGATGATCCTCCAGAAGCTCAAGGCGGACGCCGAGGCGTACCTGGGCGACACCGTCGACAGCCTCGTAGTCACCGTCCCGGCCTACTTCAACGACGATCAGCGCCAGGCGACCAAGGATGCCGGCAAG
>JBEVKF010000012.1:0-20875 GCA_040509755.1 Thermoleophilaceae bacterium
CTTGACCTCGTAGGCGAGCGCCGAGGCCCGGTCGACGCGGAAGTCAAGCCGCGGCTCGGCCAGCGGCGCGGGCAGCTCGAGCTCGGCGCCGGGGCGCGGCGACGCCCGTATGACCTCGACGACCAGCGCCGACGAGGGAGGGTCGCCATCGACGAGCCGGCCACCCGGCGCGCCGACCACCAGCAGCACGTCGCGCTCGCAGCTGAATGCCTGCGAGGCCCCGGCAGCGCCGTCGCGGCCGAACAACCGCACGGCCTGGGCGTCGTGCGGGCGCAGCCCGCGGGCATGCAGCACAACGAGGAAGCCGTTGTCCGCCCCGCTTGCCACCAGCGCGCGCAGGACGGTCGCCGGGGCGTCGGCGCTCGCCCCGAGCGCCTGCGCGTCGTCGCGGCCGTCGGGCGACAGCACGGTCAGCTCGGCCGGCTGTCCGCCATCGGGGTCGATCACCGTGACGCGGTCGCCGCCGCGCAGCTCGACGACGGTGGCCGACCCCGGGCGCACCCACCAGGACTCAAATGAGCGGTCGACGGGCTTTAGCCCCGATACGAGAGGGGATGCGACGCCCATTGCCTGCCTAAGCCTTCGCGGCCGGCTCCTTCGCCTCGTCCTTCTCAGCCTGCTCCACCAGCTGCTTGGCGAGATCGCGCTTGGCCGCCGAGTCGAGCTTCTTGACCTCGTTCTCGACCACGCGCCGATTGTAGGTCTGGTTCCAGTAGTCGAGCGCGTCGAAGCCGAGCAGGACCGCCTTGCCCACGAACTGGCGCAGCACCTCGTTGGTCGGGCCCATCACCCAGCCGGCCTTGGCGTCGCGCACGTAGCGCTCAAGCTCCATGTCGCGCTTGTAGCCCGAGCCGCCGCAGGCGTGGAGCATCTTGTCGACGTGGTGGGCGGTGTTCTTGGCTGCTTCGAACTTGATCTGCCAGGCCCAGTGCAGGTAGTCCGCGCGGGCGGTCTCGCCCACCTCGAGGATGCGGCGGTTGTCGTCGGTCACGCGGTCCATCGCCTGGGCCACCGACATCACGAACACCCGGCACGAGTTCGTATCCATCACGGCCTCGCCAACGTAGTCCTGGATCGTCGGGTAGTCGGCCACCCGCATGCCGACGTCCACGTGGCGCTTGCGCGTCGTGTGGCGCTTGGCGATGTCGATGGCGCCCATCGTGATCCCGTTCCAAACCGAGGAGGAGCCGATCAGGAACCAGGGATCGACCGCCTCGTCGTTCGAAGCCGCGCCGTCGCCGACCGGGCCGACCACCTGCTCGCCCGGGATCTCGACGTCCTCCACCTGGATCGGGCCGGACTGGTTGCCGCGCAGCCCGAGTGCGTCCCACAGGGAGGGCTGTGCCTTGACGTCCTCGCCGTCGATGACGAACACCGAGAGGTCGTCGTAGCCCTTGAAGTCCGGGCTCGTGGTCTGCACCACGTAGAAGTCGGCAAAGCCTCCCGACGTGGTCCACGACGCCTTCTTGTTGACCTTGTAGCCGCCGTTGGAGCGCTCGGCCTTCGACGAGAACGGGTACCAGAAGTGCGAGCCGGTCTCGGGGTCCGAGTAGGAGAGCGTGCCGATCTTGCATTCGCCGAGCGGGCGGATGTACTTGTCGACGAGCTCCGGCGTCGGGCGCAGCATGATCGTGGCGACCGCGGCGATGTGCATGACGTAACACATGGCCGTCGAGGCACAGCCGTAGCGCGCGAGCGTCTCGCACACCATCGTGAAGGCAACGTGGTTCTCACCAAGGCCGCCGTACTCCTCCGGGACGGTGAGGGCGAGGAAGCCGTTCTCGGCGAGGATCTCGAAGTTGCGGCGCGGATAGAGCAGCTCGTCGTCCGAGCGCTTCGCGTTCGCGCGCATCTCGCCCTCGCAGAGGTCGATCAGCTTCGCGCGCAGCTCCCTCTGGCGCTCGGTCAGTAACCAGTCCGGGTCCCACTCGTAGCCGAGGCCCCAGAAGGGCTCGCTACCCCACGTCTTCTCCACGATCTCTCTCCACGGTCGAAAGCGCTTCGTACAAATTAGTACATGCCAGCTTGTAGCGCATTCAGGCGTGCCTGTCCATCGACTCGCAACCTCCCGCGGCCCTAAGTCCGGTGCGCCGCTGATCCTTGACCCCAGACTCCGCGCGGGATAGGTTCGCCACAGACAGGGCTTGATGACCTTGGAGGTCGATGTCTGCCTACCTCTATCGCCTCGGACAGGGGGCCTACTGGCGCCGGAGGATCGCCTTGGGCTCCAGGTGCTCCCCGGTACCCGGCTGGAGGGCGCTCTCGTTCGCGGTGCTCCGCGACCCGGACGCGGTGGAGGTCTCCATCAAGCACACCGACAAGGCTCGCCGGGTGGCGCCGCGGTGACGGTGCTGTACGGCCGCGACGCGGAGCGCGCCCGCGTCGACGCCCTGATCGATAACGCCCGCTCGTCACGCAGCGGCGTCCTCGTCGTCCGCGGGGAGGCGGGGATCGGGAAGTCGTCCCTGCTCGACCATGCGATCGCCGGGACGGACGGCATGCCGGTCCTGCGGGCGAGTGGCGTCGAGTCGGAGTCCGAGCTTGCCTTCGCCGGCCTCCACCAGCTCCTACGGCCCGTCCTGGGCCTGCTGGATCGGCTGCCGGAAGCCCAGGCGGGGGCGCTCGCCACCGCATTCGGTCTGGACGACGCCTCGGTGGACAACCGCTTCATGGTCTCGCTCGGCACCCTGGCGCTGCTGTCCGAAGTAGCCGATGAGCGCGGCGTCTTGTGCGTGGTCGATGATGCTCAATGGCTCGACGCGCCGTCAGCCGAAGCGCTCGTGTTCGTTGCGCGTCGCCTCGAGGCTGAGGGCGTGGTGGTGCTGATGGCCGCGCGCGAGGGAGACGTGCGCGAATTCGAAGCCCCCGGTCTACCCGAGCTGCGCCTCGACGGCCTGTCCGCGGAATCGGCCGCAGCGCTCCTGACCGAGCGCGCCGGGCCTGGACTCTCCGCCACCGTCCGCGGCCGGATTCTGGCTTTCTCGGGTGGCAACCCCCTGGCGCTGACCGAGCTGCCCATGTCCCTCGACCCAGAGCAGCTCGCCGGGCGCGAGCCGCTGGTCGAGCCGCTGCCCGTCGGCGAGGGGCTCGAGCGGGCGTTCCTCGGGCGCATCCGCGTCCTTGACCGGCAAGCGCAGCAGCTATTGCTGCTTGCGGCGGCGGATGAGAGCGGCGATCTTGCAGCAGTGCTCCGAGCGGCCGCCCTGCTGGGCACCGACGCGGAGGCGCTCGACCAGCTGGAGGCGGCGGACCTCGTGCGGGTCGACGGCACCGCGCTTGTCTTCCGGCACCCGCTTGTGCGCTCGGCGGTGTACCGCAGCGCCGGCTTCAGCCAGCGCGAGAGCGCCCACCTCGCGCTCGCCCAGGCCCTGGCGGGCGATGCCGACGCCGATCGCCGCGCCTGGCATCTTGCTGCAGCGAGTCCAGGGCCTGACGCGGCAGTCGCCGACGAGCTCGAGCACTCGGCCGTCCGCGCCCGCATGCGCGGTGGCCACGCGGCTGCCGCCAGCGCGCTCGAGCGCGCGGCGCAGCTCAGCGAGGACGACGGCTCACGCGGCCGCCGGCTGCTGGCCGCCGCCGAGGCGAACTGGCTCGGCGGCCGGGCGCATCGTGCGGGGCCGCTGATCGAGCAGGCGGACCGCCTGCTCACAAAGCCCGGGCTCCGAGCGAGGGCGGCGCTCCTGCGCGGCTCCTATGAGTTCGAGCGAGGCCGACCGGACCACGCGTACGAGATCCTGGTCGCCGGCGCGGAGGAGACGGCTGTGTTTGACTCCCGCATGGCCCTGGAGATGCTCGTGCGGGCGGCGGAGGCGGGCGCGTTCTCGGGGCGCGTCGACCGGTCGGTCAAGGTCGCCGAGTTGGCCGCCGCGGTGCCGGTCAGCGCCCATGACGAGGAGCTGTTCATGGTCGCGCTGCTCGAGGGCACCGCCCTGATGCTGCGCGGCAGCCACAAGCCCGCGGTCGCGGCACTGGAGCGCGCCCGCGGGCTCGCGGAGGGCTTCGAGCACCCGCGCTACCTCATTTTTGCGGGCTTCGCCGACAGCTACCTGGGGGACTTCGCCGCAGGGCAGACACGGCACGCCCGTGCTGTCGCGCGGCTGCGCAGCGCCGGAGCCTTGGGCGAGCTCCCGCTGGCGCTCGAGCTGCTTGGCGCCGCGGAGGCCTGGCTCGGCAACTTCAGTGCCGCCGCCGCGAACGCCGCCGAGGGCCTGCGTCTCGCCGGCGAGACGGGCCAGGACACGAACGCGAGCTTCCTGCTCGGCACGCTCGCGCGTGTCGAGGCGCCCCAGGGCCGCGAAGCCGACTGTCGCGCCCACGCCGCCGAGGCGATCGAGCTCGCCGTCGCTCGCGGGCTCCCGCTGCCGGGCGCCGTCGCCCTGATGGGACTCACCGTCCTGGAGCTCGGCCTCGGGCGGCCGGAGGACGCACTCGACCATGCGACCGCACTCAGCGACCCCGGCTCGGGGCTCGCCTACCCGCTCACGGCGATCTTCTCCGCTCCCGACCTCGTGGAAGCCGCGGTGCGATCGGGAAAGCCCGAGCTCGGCGAGGCGGCGCTCGAGCGCTTCGCGCCGTGGGCCGACCAGGTGCCCGCGCGCTGGCCTGCCGCCGCCGCCGCCCGGATGCGTGCCCTGCTTGCGCAGGGAGAGGATGCGGATGAGTACTTCGAGGAGGCGCTGAGCCTGCACCAGGAGGCCGAGCTGCCCTTCGAAAGCGCCCGCACGAAACTTCTGTACGGCGGGCACCTGCGCCGCTCGCGACGGCGAGCCGACGCGCGGCCGCACCTGCGCGCCGCGCTCGCCGCGTTCGAGCGGTTTGGTGCACACCCATGGGCCGAGCGGGCGCGGGGCGAGCTCCGCGCGACCGGCGAGACCGCCCGCAAGCGAGAGCCGAGCACCATCGACCAGCTCACCCCGCAGGAGCTACAGATCTCGCGTTTCGTCAGCGAGGGCGCGACCAATCGCGAGGTGGCCAGCAAGCTGTTCCTCAGCCCGCGCACCGTCGAATACCACCTCCACAAGGTGTTCACCAAGCTTGGCATCGCCTCCCGCGGCGAGCTGGCGCGATTGCTCCCGGACGAGCAACAGCCGGTGGCTGCCGAGCCCGCCGTCAGCGGCGATCCGGCTTGACAAGCGGCGATGCTTCGATCGCGCCGCCACGAGCCGTCATGCCGCCATCGCCCGCTCATGGGGCAGGTGCCAATGTCCGGGCCCAATGAAAAGCGCGACCGAGCGCCGCGCGCCGGAGGCTCATTGACGTGCATCCCAGTCGGGATCGGACTGGTGACATCACAGATGCCAGCGCCACGCCGCTAGAGCAGGCTGGTCGGCGTCCACCGCTGTCCAACCAGAGGAGTGAGATGTCCACCGACACCCAACAGTCCACCAGTTCAGGCCGCCGGCCGTCTCCGGCGGCGATCGTTCTCATCCCGCTTGCGGTCGCCCTCGTGGTGGCGCTCTTCGCGTGGCCGAGCTCGCGACAGGAACCGCGTGACCTCCCCGTGGCCGTAGCCGGGCCGCCGGCTGCGGCTCAGGCGATCGAGCATCAGCTAACCGCACACGAGGGCGCCTTCGACGTCCACCGCTACCCCGACGAGGCTGCTGCGCGAGCGGCGATCGAGGATCGTGATGTCTACGGGGCCTTCGTGGCCACCCCAACGGGCCAGAAGCTGCTGACGGCATCGGCGGCCAGCTCGAGCGTGGCCCAGGTCCTAACGCAGGCGGCGACCGAGGGACAGGCGCCGACTGAGACCGCGACCGTGCAGGTGGAGGACATCGTTTCCGCTCCTCCCGCCAGTACCGGCCTTTCATCCGCAGTGTTCCCGCTCATCCTGGCGGGCACCCTGACCGGCCTGGCGGCCATGTCGCTGGCCTCCAGCGGCCTTGCACGCGCGGGCCTGCTTGTGACCGGCGCGACCCTGGGCGGGCTCGCGGCAACCGCCATCGTCCAGGGCTGGCTCGACGTCGTCGGCGGCGATTGGGCTGCCAACGCTGCCGTCCTCAGCCTGATGATCATGGCGATCGGCTCCTTCGTTGCGGGCATGCAGGCGCTGTTCGGCCACGTCGGGGGCGCCGTCGCCGGCGCGACGATGGTGTTCCTCGGCAACCCGTTCTCCGGCGTCGGTTCGGGCCCGGAGATGCTGCCCGAGCCGGTCGGACTGATCGGGCAGCTGATGCCACCGGGAGCCGGCGGCAACCTGTTGCGCAGCACCGGGTTCTTCGACGGAGCCGCGGCCGGCGAGCACCTCGCGGTGCTTGGCACCTGGGTGGTCGTCGGGCTCGCCGGCCTGCTCGTTGCGGCGCTCCGCGACGCGCGGCCCGCGGCCGTGCAGGTGCCGGTCATGGCCTGAACCGACGTCACATTTCCTGTCCCCAACCGTGAGGGGCGCCCTGCTCGGGCGCCCCTCACGCCTGTCTCAGGTCCACGGGTACGGGCCCCTCGATGCGACCAGCAGGGCGCCGCCGGCGAAGCGCCCGAGGCGGAACGGCTCGAGGCGCGCGTCGCCCTCGCCGGCGATGTCACCGGCCACGAGGCGCCCGATGGCGAGCGTCTTGAAGCCGTGGCCGGAATCGACGATCGCGTAGGTGTTGTCGAGCACCCAGTCGCAGACCGGATAGTTGTCGGGCGTATGGGCGACGATGCCGCCGGCGGCCGTAAGCTGCCAGTCCTCCGACCGGCCGCGAAAGCGCCGCAGCGCGCAGGCGAGGCCCGAGGTGAAGAAGTCGCGGAAGGCCGGCTCGGCGGCGTGCTCGGGGTTGTCGGGACCATACGGGTCCAGGTCGGGGTCGGCCAGCAGTACCGGCAGCGCACCGCCCGTGATCCCGGTGCCGGTCCGGCCCATGCGGAAGTAGATGCCCCAGGCCCCCTCGGCGAGGACGCTGCCGTCGCCGTCTGAGCGCAGCGGACCGGCCTGGTCCAGGTGCACCACCGGGGCCTCGATGCCCGCGCGCCCCGACAGCCCGGCGCCCTTGAGCGCGAACTCGCCCTCCTGCGCCTTCCAGTACTCGAGCAGCGGCCGGCGCTCGCCACCGACGTCGACGTACGGGTCGAGCCCGAGCAGGTGCCACAGGCGCGCGGCCCACGGCCCCGGCGCCAGCACGAGCGTTTCGCACGGGATGCGGCCGGCGTCGGTTACCACCGTGTCCACCTCGGCACCGCTCATCTCGAAGCCGACCACCTCGACGTCCTCCCGGATCTCCGCGCCGGCGGCCCGGGCGCGCTCGGCCAGGCGGCGGATCGTCTGCATGGAGTCAGCCCAGCCGCCGCGGCGCTCGTGCAGCAGCGCCTCCACGGGAGCCTCCCAGTCGGGCCAGGTCCAGCTCAGGTACTCGCGGCAGGAGTCGGCGCCGGTGACCAGCTCCGACTCATACCCGGCACGCTCGTGTTGGGCACGGATCGCGACCAGGTCGTCGGCCTGGGCCTCGGGCACAGCGGCGACGTAGCCGACCTGGCGGAAGCCGTAGGCCTCGGCGTCCTCCTCGAACATCTCGACGGAGAGCCGCACCAGCTCGGTGATCGCCTCCGCGCGGTAGAAGTTGCGGACGATCCCGCCGGCGATCCCTGACGCGCCGGCGCCGATGCGGCCCTTGTCGAGCACAAGCACCTCGGCGCCCCGCTCGGCGAGCGCCCAGGCGACGGAGAGGCCGTTGACTCCGGCGCCGATGACGATGTGGGAGGGCACGGCCGGCCGGTCTGGATCTAGGACCAGGGGTACGGGCTGTGCGAGACCGGGTGCAGGTCCCCGCTGGCGAAGCGCTCGTACCTGAAGGGATGCAGCAGGGAGGAGTGCTCTCCACACAGCACGCGGGCGATCTCGCGGCCTACGGCGATCATCTTGTAGCCGTGGTTCGAGTCGGCGGCCACGAAGACGTTCGGGCGCATGTGGTCGAACACCGGGAAGTTGTCGGCGGTGAACGCGCCCACGCCGCCCGAGCGGGTTGCCCGATAACGCGGGCGCGCGCCCTCGAAGCGCTCCATGCAGTGCGAGAGAGCCGCGCACCACATGTCCGGAAACCCCGGCTCGACCGTGCCGGTCGGATACGGGTCAACCTTGAACTCATGGCCCTTCGGAAGCGGCTCCGCCCCGCCCTGCACCGAGTGCTTGTCCTGCTTGAAGTAGACGCCCCACTGCTCGCTCGTGATCAGCTCGCCGGCGTCATCGTGCAGCGGCGCGTGGCTGTCCACGTGCAGAACGGGGGGAAGCGACCCGTCGGCGGTGACGAACATCGACGGGTCGACGGCGATCTCGCCCTCCTGGAGATACCAGTAGGTCCACATCTCGCGCTCCTCGCCGGACACCTCGAGCCGGCTCGGTAGCTCGAGCATGTCCCAGATCCCGGCGACCCACGGCCCGACCGCCACCACCACCTGGCCCGCCTCGATCGGCCCCGCGCTCGTCCGCACCCCGGTGACCGCACCCAAGCCGTCCATCTCGAAGCCGGTGACCTCCACGCCCTCCTCGATCGTCGCGCCGGCGGCGCGCGCCTTGGCCGCCAGGCCGTGCATGGAGTCCTTGTTGAACGCAAAGCCGCCCTGGCGCTCATGCAGGCACACGCTCAGCCCAGGAGCGCGCCAGTCACCGAAGAGCGAGCGCATGTGGGCGCTCACCTCGGCCTCGCCCAGGATCAGCTGGGAGTCGTAGCCGATGCGCTGCTGGCGCTCGTGCACGGCCCTGAGGTCGGCCTCCTGGTCGCCGTCACCGAGCGCGACGTAGCCCGAGCCGTGGTAGGCGAAGGCCTTCGGATCGGACTCCCAGATCTCGACGCATGCGGCCATCAGGTCCTGCATCGCCGGCTGGAAGTAGTTGTTGCGAACCACGCCGCAGGCGATCCCCGATGCCCCGGCGGCCACGCCCGTCTTGTCGACCACCAGGACGTCCTCGCCGGCCTCGGCGAGGTGCCAGGCGGTGGAGAGCCCGTGGACGCCCGCACCGATTACGAGGTGCTCGACGCGGCGCATCTCAGTGAAGCGGCGGTTCCCAGCCTTCGAGCACCGGCGCCTGCCAATCGGCGCCGACCGTCCTCGAGTCCTCCACCCACGGCCCGAGCTCCGGCTGGGGGAACTTGCAGTGGGCCTCTTTGAGGCGGATGCCGTAGGAGTTGCCCGATCGCAGGTGCGCGATCAGCACCTTGCGCGCGATCTCGTTCTCGCGTCCTTCCGGGATCGGGAAGTGGAGCTTCAGGAACGAGTTCGAGTAGCGGTCGAAGACGGCGGGCGAGCCCTCTTCCTCGAGCAGCTCGATGTCCTCCAGCCAGTTGAGGTCCTTGCCCGGAGTGGCCACCTCGAGGTCGATCTCCTCGACCACGCTGATGTCCTCCTGATAGGGATAGCGCCGGCCCGAGAGGAACTCGGAGTCGATCGACTGGATCTTCTCGGGTTCCTTCACTTCGCTTCCGCCTTTTTCGGCTCGGGGAGACGGTCGATCGGATTCTCCAGGTAGCGGTCGAGCATCGTCTTGATCTCGTCGAGCGCGCGTGACTCGCTGACGCCCGGGATGTAGTCGGTGCCCGCCAGCGGCACGCGCGCCATCGCGGCCGCCTCGGTGGTGAGCGCGGCAAGGTCCTCGGGCTCGAGCGAGTGCACGTTCGTCTTGCCGCACGCGCGCGCCAGCATCTGCACTTCGAGCGTGAGCGTGTGGAGGAAGTTGTACACGCGGTTGGCCGCCTCCTCGACGTGGAGGCGCTTGCGCAGCTCGGGATCCTGGGTCGTGATCCCGACCGGGCAGCGGCCGGTGTGGCAGTGGTAGCACTGCCCGGCGGGCACTCCCATCGTGCCCTCGTAGTCGGTGACGCCCGGAATCTCCTTGTTGCAGTTGAGCGCCATCAGCGCCGAGTGTCCGATCGCGATGGCGTCGGCGCCCAGCGCGATGCACTTGGCCACGTCGCCGCCGTTGCGTATGCCGCCTGCAACGACCAGGTCGATCTCGTCCGCCACGCCGACGTCCTCGAGCGCGCGGCGCGCCTCGGGGATAGCGGCCATCAGCGGAATGCCGGTCTCCTCTGCCGCGGTGTGGGGCCCGGCGCCGGTGCCACCCTCGGCGCCGTCCAGGTAGATGATGTCCGGCCCGCACTTGGCCGCCATGCGCACGTCGTCGTACACGCGCGCGGCGCCGAGCTTGAGCTGGATCGGGATCTCGTAGTTGGTGGCCTCGCGCGTCTCCTGCACCTTCAGCGAGAGGTCGTCCGGGCCGAGCCAGTCGGGGTGCCGGGCGGGCGAGCGCTGGTCGATACCGGCAGGCAACGAGCGCATCTCGGCGACCTGCTCGGTCACCTTCTGGCCCATCAGGTGGCCGCCGAGGCCGACCTTGCAGCCCTGGCCGATGAAGAACTCGACGGCGTCGGCCAGCATCAGGTGGTGCGGGTTGAAGCCGTACCGGCTCTGGATGATCTGGTAGTACCACTTGGTCGAGAGGTCGCGCTCGGGCGGGATCATGCCGCCCTCTCCCGAGCAGGTCGCCGTGCCGGCCATGGAGGCGCCCTTGGCCAGGGCCATCTTCGCCTCGATTGAGAGCGCCCCGAAGCTCATGCCCGTGATGTACACGGGGATGTCGAGCTCGATCGGCTTGCTGGCGAAGCGGCCGCCGAGCACGGTCTTGGTCACGCACTTCTCGCGGTATCCCTCGATCACGAAGCGCGTGAGCGTGCCGGGCAGGAAGATCAGCTCGTCCCAGTGCGGGATCTTCTTGAACATCGAGAAGCCGCGCATGCGGTAGCGGCCGAGCTCGGACTTCATGTGGATGTCGTTGATGACGTCCGGGGTGAAGATCTTGCTGCGCCCGAGGATGGTCTGCGGGGAGGGTGCGTTCTCGTCGGCCATGGGATCTCTCTCAGAGAACGAGCTTGCGCTCGCTCGGCTCGAGGCTGTCGTAGTTGTAGAGCTTCTTGCCACACACGAACTTCGTGAACTCGGGCGGGTCGCCGAGCCCGTAGATCGAGAACTTGCGCTCGATCAGCTCGGTGTCGGCGGCGGTCCACTCGCCCTCGACGCAGTCGATGCCGAGCGCCTTGACCTTGCCGCCCACGTAGAGAGTGCCGTCGTACATCGAGTCGCCGAGGCCCGGACCGACGTCGCCGCAGATGATCTGGCGCCCGCGCTGCATCATGAAGCCGGTCATGGAGCCGGCGCTGCCCATCACGATGATGGTGCCGCCCTTCTGGTCGATGCCCGTGCGTGCTCCGACCTGCCCCTTGACCACGAGGTCGCCGCCACGCAGCGCGGCGCCCGCCAGCGAGCCGGCGTTCGACTCGATGACGACGACGCCGGACATCATGTTCTCGGCTACCGACCAGCCCACGCGCCCGTTGATCTGCACCTCGGGACCGTCGATCAGGCCGCAGCCGAAGTAGCCGAGGCTGCCCTCGAAGGTGATGTTGCAGCGCATCAGGATCCCGACGCCGAGCGAGTGGCGGGCGCTCGGGTTGAGGATCGTCACGTCCCTGACGCCATGCTCGTAGAGCAGCCACTTGAGCTCGGCGTTGATCTTGCGCGTGGAGAGGTCCTTCGCGTCGAACCGCCCGCTCTGCCCGTCGATCTCCGAGATCTTCGGAATCGTGCCGTCGAGCTCGACCAGCCCGCGCGCGTCATAGGTGGTGGTGATCTCGCCGTTGGCGGTTACCGAGTCCACACCATCACCGCGCCTTCGTAGGGGTCGTAGGTCTCGATCTCGCGGTCCACCACCTTGCGGATCGCGATCTCCTCGGAGGCGAGCGCGACGATGTCCTCGGACTCGTAGAGCACGAGCGGCTTGGCGCCGAGCTCGTCCTTCGCCACGCCGAGCGCGTCCTCGGTCACGCAGATGTAGGTGAACACCCCGTCCAGCTCGCCGAGGCTGCGCTGCATCGCTTCCTCGAGCGAGTCCCCGTGGACCATCCGCTCGGCCAGGTAGACGGCGAGGATCTCCGAATCGCATTCCGACTGGAAGCGGTGGCCCGCGCGCTCGAGCCGGCGCTTCCACCCGTGGTAGTTCGTGAGTTGCCCGTTGTGCACCACGGCCACGTCGGGGAACGGGTAGGCCCAGTAGGGATGGGCGTTGGCGATGTCGACGTCCGACTCGGTGGCCATGCGCGCGTGGCCGATCGCATGCGTGCCGAGGAAGCCGTCGAGCTCGTAGTCGGCCGCCACCGTCTCGGCGTCGCCGAGGTCCTTGATGATCTCCAGCGAGCGCCCGAGCGAGAGCACCTCGGTGCCCCTGACGTCCTCGATGTAGTCGGCCAGCCGCTTGAGCTCGCCCTCGAACCCGAACGTCACCGTCATCGCGTGGTCGCTGGGCCCCTCGATCGAGGTGATCGTCGCGCCGGACTCCTTCATGCGGCTCTCGATGTCGTCGCGCTGGCGGCGCAGGCGATCATCGAGGTCGAAGTCGTGGTGCCCGTTCGACTCGACCAGCTTCACGTGCATGACGTAGCCATCGGATTCCGGCCTGTAGAGCGCGAAGCCCGTCGAGTCCGGCCCGCGGTGCTTCATGGCCTGGAGCATGGCCGTCATGTCATGTCCGACCTCGTGCTCACCGCCTCCGTCGCGGTAGATGATTCCTGCGATTCCACACATATGGACCTAAGGAAGTACCTCGAGGTACTGGTCGCGCTCCCAGTCGGTCACGGCGGCGAGGTAGCTCTCCCACTCGTCGCGCTTGTAGTGCTCGAACACCTTCCAAAGCCGGCCGGGCATCGCGCCGTCGCGCAACACCTCGTCCTTACTGAGGGCGGTCAAGGCGTCGCCCAGGCTGTCGGGCACGCGTTCGAGCGCGGCCGATCCGTTGGACTGGAGGAGGTCGTATGTATTGGCGTCCTGCGGCGGGCCCGGATCGCTCTTGCGGCGGATCCCGTCGAGCCCCGCCACCAGCAGCGCGGCGACGCTCAGGTAGGGGTTGCACGAGGAGTCGACGCCGCGGTACTCGAAGCGCCCGCCGGAGGCCACGCGCACCGTGCAGGTCCGGTTCTGCCAGCCCCAGTTCTTGTAGACCGGAGCCCAGAAGCCGAAGTCCCACATGCGGCAGTAGGAGTTGACGGTCGGGTTGCCCACGCACATCAGCGCGCCGAAGTGGTCGAGCATCCCGCCCAGGAAGTGGCGGGCGGTCTCAGACAGCTCGGCGGGGCCGTCCGGGTCGTGGAAGACGTTGTTGCCGTCCTCGTCCATGAGGGTGAAGTGGTGGTGATGGCCGTTGGCCGACACGCCGGTGAACGGCTTGGGCATGAACGTCGCCAGCAGGTCGTGCTTGCGCGCCACCGCAGCACAGATCTGACGGTAGGTCGTGATGTTGTCCGCGGTCTTGACCGGCCGGTCGAAGCGGAAGTTCAGCTCCAGCTGTCCCGGGGCGTCCTCGTGGTCGCCGTAGCTCATGTCGAGGCCGAGCGCCTGCCCGTACTCGATCACGTCGAGCAGCACCGGACGGAGCTCCTCGAACTGGTGGATGTGGTAGCAGTAGGGCTTGGTGACCCCGTCGGGATCGCCACCGTCCTCGCCCCGCTTGAGCCACATCATCTCGGGCTCGATGCCGATCAGGAAGCTGTAGCCGAGCTCCTCCTCGAACTCCGCCACCACGCGCTTGAGGTTCTGGCGCGGGTCGGCGTCGAGCAGCTCGCCGGTCTCGGTGTCGTAGCAGTCGCAGTAGACGCGCGCCACGCGCGGGTCCCACGGCAGCACGGCGAAGGTGTCGAGGTCGGCGATCGCCGCGAGCTCGGACTCCTCGGGACCGAAGCCGATGTAGTTGCCGGCGCGGTCGGTGAAGAGGTTGGCGGTGGCGCCGTAGACGAGCTGATAGCCCTTCTGCGCGACCTGCGGGAAGAAGTCCGCCACCACGCCCTTGCCCATCACGCGGCCGGTGATCGACACCTGCTGGAAGAAGACGTACTTGATCCCCTCCGACTGGATGCGGCGAGTGATCTCCTCGATGCGCTCGCGCCGCCCCGGCTGGTTGCGGGCCTCCTCGAGCGTGGCGGGCGGGGTCTCTGAGCGCGGCGTGCCCAAGACGGTGCTCACGTCGCCTCCGAAGATCTGCGGGCCCGCGGGCCCTACCGTCGCGCTGCCATCACTCATTCGCAGTCCTCCGAGTATCGGTTGGGGACCGGGGCGAGCCGCCCGGCGCGGCGACTATAGCACCGCTTTGGGCAAATTTGTACAGTGGCTCAGCGACCGATCGCGGGCACCGGCGGGGGGTCCTCCAGCCAGCGCATGACATGCAGATCGAGACTGCGCGGAAGGAACACGTCGATGGAGTATTCGACCGCCGCGCCCTCCCCCGTGCAGGTCACGTGATCGATCTCGAGCGCGGCGATCGTGTCGCGCACGCCGAGCGCCTTCCCGACCCTGTCGCGCTTGGTGAGGACTCGGGCCGTGACGTGCGCCCGCGTGTAGGCGACCGGCACGCCCTGCTTGAGAAGCACGTCGAGCACCATCTCGCCACGCGCGAGCGCCTGCTCCAGCTTCGCGACCGACGGGAGCCTGACGTCGGGGTGCACGACGTCGCGCATCCAGGCCCCCGGCTGGCCGTCCATCAGCAGCACGCGCGTGATCGTCGTCGCCTCGGAGTCGGGATCGAGGCCGAAGACCTCGCCCGGCTCGGGGCCGATTCGCTTCTGCTCGACCTCGAACTCGCCCACTTCGAGCGTGACGCCACGCCTGCGTGCGAGCTCGCTGTAGGAGACGAGCTTTTCGAGCCCCTCGTCGAGGCTCGTGGAGCTGGCGCGCCCGACGTAGGTGCCGCTGCCCTGGCGCCGGACGATCTCGCCGCTCTCCTCGAGCCGCCGCAGGGCCGTGCGCAACGTGCCGCGCGAGATGCCCAGGTGCGCCGAGAGCTCCTGCTCGGGTGGAAGCCGCTCTCCCGGGCGGTGGCGACCCGTCGCAAGCCAGGTGCGCAGGGCGTCCTCGGCGATGTCGACCAGCGACGCCACGGCCTAAAAGAGGCCGACCGTCCGTCCGTTCGCGTCGATGTCCACGTTTAGGGCGGCCGGCGACTTGCCCAGGCCGGGCATCTGCTGGATGTCGCCCGCCAGCGGCACGAGCCAACCGGCGCCGGTGTAGGCGCGGATGTCGCGAACCGGCAGCACGAAGTCCTCGGGCGCGTTCAGCAGCGCCGGGTCGGCCGACAGGGAAAGATGCGTCTTCGCCATGCAGATCGGCAACTTGTTGAGCCCATCGTCGTTGTACTGGCGGATCTTACGCTGGGCGTCCAGGTAGAAGACGACGTCGGACGCGCCGTAGACCTTGGTCGCCACCTTCTCGATCTTGACCTCGATCGAATCGTCGTCGTCGTAGATGAGTTGGAAGTCGCTCGGCGCGCTACATGCGGCGACCACCGCCTCGGCCAGCGCCGATGCGCCCTCCCCACCGCGCGCGAAGGCCTCGTTGATCTCGGCGCCGTGTGCACCGGCCTCGAGCGCGAGGCGCTTGACCAGGGCGACCTCGTCGTCGGTGTCGCCGGGCCGGCGGTTGACCGCCACCACGCAGGGCAGGCCGAAGGTCTTGACGATGCCGAGGTGGCGGCGCAGGTTCGCCGCGCCCTCCTCGACCGCCTTGAGGTCCTCCTCGGGCCCCACACGCTGGTCGTCCTCGATTCCGCCGTGGTGCTTGAGCGCCCTAACGGTGGCCACGAGCACGACGGCGCTGGGCGTGATGCCGCCCTTGCGGCAGACGATGTCGAAGAACTTCTCCATCCCCATGTCCGAGCCGAACCCCGACTCCGTGATGACGTACTCGCTCAGCTTCTGGCCGATCAGGTCGGCCACGAGCGACGAGTTGCCGTGGGCGATGTTGGCGAACGGCCCCGCGTGCATCAGGCAGGGCTGGCCCTCGAGCGTCTGGATCAGGTTCGGCTTGAGCGCGTCCTTCAGCAGCACGGCCATGGCGCCCGCCGCGCCGAGGTCCTCGGCCGTCACGGACCCACCGCCGTCGTATGAGTGGGCCACGGTGATCGCGCCGAGACGCCTGCGGAGGTCCTGCAGGTCGCGAGACACCGCGAGGATCGCCATCACCTCGGAGGCGGCGGTGATGTCGAAGCCCGACTCGCGCGGGTAGCCGTTCGCGCGCCCGCCCTGCCCGAGGGTAATCGCGCGCAGGGCGCGGTCGTTCATGTCGAGCGCGCGCTTCCAGTCCACCCGCAGCGCATCGATCTTGTGCGGGTTGCCGTGCAGGATCGACGCGTCGAGCAGCGCGGCGAGCAGGTTGTTGGCGGCTCCGACCGCGTGGATGTCGCCGGTGAAGTGAAGGTTGAGGTCCTCCATCGGGACCACCTGAGCGAGCCCGCCGCCGGCGGCGCCGCCCTTGATGCCGAACACCGGCCCGAGCGAGGGCTCGCGCAGGCACAGCAGCGGCTCCTTGCCGATCGCGCCGAGGCCCTGGGTGAGCGAGACCGCGGTGGTTGTCTTCCCCTCGCCGGCCTTGGTCGGCGTGACACCCGCGACGCACACGATCTTGGCGTCGGGCGCGTCCTTCATGCGCTCGACGACGTCGAGCGACACCTTTGCCTTGTAGCGGCCATAGGGCTCGAACTCGTCGGGCTTGAGGCCCATGCGCTCGGCGATCGACTCGATCGGAAGGAGCTCGGCCTCCTGTGCGATCTCAAGGCTGCTCTTCATGGGCTCTCCTCGGTCATCAGTGGCATCAATGGCTTACCGCCGCGGCGGCAAGCTCCGAAACAAGCTTGTCCTCGTAGAAGCGCTCCAGCGCGAACGGCTGGATCAGGTCGGGCTGGCGCTTGGTGGCCGTCAGCTCCGCCAGCGTCTTGCCGACGATCGGGGCGGCCTTGAAGCCGTAGGTGCCCCAGCCGGAGCTGACGTGGAAGTTCTCGACCTCGGTCTGGCCGAGGATCGGGCTGTAATCGGGGCTCAGGTCGCAGAGCCCCGCCCACGAGCGCAGGATGCGCGCGCGCTCGAGCTGCGGGAACAGCTCGATCGAGTGGCGCGAGACCTCCTGCAGGAAGTTGAGCGTGCCCTGCATCCGGTAGGTCGTCCAGGGCTCGATCTCGGCGCCCATCAGGAACTCGCCGCGGTCGGTCTGCGAGATGTAGACATGCATCTGCGAGGAGACGATCACCACGTCGAGCAGCGGCTTCATCGGCTCGGTCACACAGGCCTGGAGGATGTGCGTGGTGATCGGCATCTGCACGCCGGCCATGTCCGAGATGAGCGAGCTCCAGCCCGCCGTGCAGTTGAGCACCGTGCCGGCCTTGATGCGGCCGCGGTTGGTCTGCACGGCGTCGACGCGGCCGTTGACCCGGTCGATCCCCGTCACCTCGGTGTAGGGATGGATCTCGGCGCCGCCGCGGTCGGCTCCGCGAGCGAGTCCCCAGACCACGGCGTCGTGGCGGATGACGCCGCCGGGCGGGTGGTAGAGCGCGCCCATGATCGGGTGCACAGCGTCGGGGTTGTCCACCTGCATCGCCGGCGCGAGCTTTTTGATCTCGTCCGGGTAGATCAGCCGCGAGTCGATGCCATTGAGCCGGTTGACCTCCGCCCGGTTGGCCATCACGAACATCGCGCGGTCGGTATGGGCAAGCGTCAGGTGGCCGTTCTGGGAGAACAGCAGGTTGAAGTTGAGCTCCGCGCCGAGGCCCTCGTAGAGCTTGAGCGAGGCGTCGTAGAAGCGGGCGCCCTCGACCGTCTTGTAGTTCGAGCGCAGGATCGTGGTGTTGCGACCCGAGGCGCCCGAGCCGATGTAGCTCTTCTCGAGGATCGCCACATCCGTGATGCCGTGGTCGCGGGCGAGGTAGTAGGCGGTCGCCAGGCCGTGCGAGCCGCCGCCGATGATCACGACGTCGTAGGAGTCCTTGAGCTCCGAGCGCCTGCGCCACATGCGCCGCGTGCGGAAGATGTCAAGCACTCTGCGACACCTCCGCGCTCACGAGCGCGTCCGCGCCCACCGGACCGCCACCGAGGCTCTCGGCGGCGTCCGCCACCACGGTCCAGACGTACTGGCCGAGCGCGGCACCGAACAGCATCAGCCAGCGCTCCTCGGACTCGCGCAGCACTGCGCCGGGCGTGCGCGCGACCGAGCCGGGCCGAAAGCCCCGCACCGGGGTGGCGACGTCGCGCAGGTCGAGCGCGGTGAAGCGAGCGAACAGCTCGCGGGCGAGCGGCCCCTCGATCGCCAGGGCGGCGAGGGCCGTAGTCAGGTCGATGACGCTGGTCAGGCCGGCGCGCTCGGCCCCAGCATCCTCGAGGCGGTCGCGCAGGCCGGGAAGGAATGCGGGCTCGCACACCGCGAGCGCGCGCTGCGCGGAATACGGGCACCACCAGACCTCTTCCGCGCGGGTGGCGACCCCGAGCTCGAGCTCCACGCCGGCCATCGCCGCCGGCTCCCCCGGGCCGCCCTGCAGCTCGACCTTGCCTAGGTGCGAAAGGTCCGCGAAGCCCACCGTGGAGCGGCAGCGCTCGCGTTCGGCCTCGGGCGGATCGAAGCTCACGGCGACGTTCCAGCCGTCGCGCAGCTCGATCTGGGCGCCCGCGGCGAGCGTCTGTCGCTCCATCGGGCTGCGCGCAAGCGCGCCCGGCGCGGGCGAGAGGAACTCGAGGCTCACGAGCGCAGCACCTCGCCGTCCGGGTCGTAGAAGGGCTTCGTCACGACCTCGGCCTCGAGCCTCTTGCCGTCGTCCGAGATCGTCACTCGCGCGCCCTCGCTGGCCAGTGCCGCCGGGACCCAGGCCATTCCGATCACGGAATCGAGCTGGGGCGAGTAGCGCGCGCTCGTCACCTGGCCGACGGGACCGTCGCCGTCGGGCATGACGGCCGCCCCCTCGGTGGGCACGTGGCCATTGGCGAGCTTGAAGCCGACGAGGGCGGTCTCGAGCGGCTCGTCGGCGAAGCGCTCGAGCGCCCACTTGCCGATGAAGTCCTGCTCCTTGTCGAGCTTGACGATCCACGGCATCGCGGCGCCGAACGGGTTCGACTCCGAGTCGGTGTCCTGGCCGATGATGACGTGGAGCTTCTGCAGGCGCAGCAGCCGCTGAGGCTCGAGCCCGAACGGCCTGAGGCCGTGCTCGGCGCCCGCCTCGGTCAGCGCGTCCCAGAGGTGCTCGCCGTGGGCCGAGGGGAAGTGGATCTCGTAGCCGACCTCGCCCACGAAGCCGATGCGCAGGATCAGGCAGGGCACGCCGGCGACCTCGGCGCGCTTGCCGTCGAGATAGGTGAACGCCTCGCTCGAGCAGTCGAGCTCGGTCAGCTTGCCCATGATCTCGCGGGCGCGCGGCCCGGCGAGGTTGACCGCACCGAGCCCCTGCGTGACATCGGTCAGGTGGACGTCGAGGCGCCAGTCGGCGAGCCACCATGAGAACCAGTCGTAGACGGCGCCCGCGCCGCTCGAGGTGGTGGTGACATAGAAGGAGTCTTCGTCGAGCCGGCAGACCGTGCCGTCATCCATGATCCGCCCCGCGTCGCTGGCGATCACGCCGTAGCGGATGCGGCCGGGCTTGAGGTTCGAGAAGCGGTTCGGATAGAGGCGGTCGAGCAGCTCGCCCGCGCCGGGGCCGCGCACGATCAGCTTTCCGAGCGTTGAGACGTCGATCAGGCCGGCCGCCCTGTGGACCGACAGCGCCTCCGCCTTGGTGTCCCCGTAGTCGTAGGCGCGGCGCCAGTCTCCCGCCCACATCACGTTGGCGCCCTGCTCACGCTGGCGGCCATGGATGGACGAGCGCTTGGCCGGCTCGAAGGGGCGTCCCGCCAGCGCTCCCATTGGAACGGCGTGCCAGGGCGGGCGCGCCGTCGTGGTGCCGATCTGCGCGAGGCTCTGCCCGGTCTCGCTCGCCATCTGGCGAATGGCGGGCAGCTGGCACATGCGGCCTTGGCAGGGCCCCATGGTGGTGGTCGTGTAGCGCTTGGAGAGCTCGATCGAGTCATAGCCCTCCTCGACGCTCAGGTGGATGTCCTTCGCGGTCACGTCCTCGCACAGGCAGGCGAAGCACTTGCCCTTGCGCTGACCGGTGACGGGCGGCGGCACGGCGACCTCGGCCGGGCGCTTCCAGATGCCCTCGAGGCGCTTGCGGCCGGCCTGCGTCCGGGTGAACGACGCCGCGTCGCCGAAGCCGAGCGCCTGGGCGGCCTCGGCGCCGGCCACGCTGCCCGACAGCTCGGCGTCCTCGAGCACGCCCGACCCGCACACCTCGCCCGCGACATGGAGGCCATCCGGGACGTGCGAGAGCGAGAACACGCCGTGTGCGCCGTCATAGGCGGTGCGAGCCCCGGCCTGCGTGAGCAGCGACGTAGCGGGTGCGCTGCCGCCGGACACGACCAGCAGGTCGCATTCCACCTCGGTCCCGCCGTCGGAACCGGGCGGAGCCAGTACGGCCTGACTCACGTGTTTGCCGCCGCTTGCCTCGACCACGGTCACACCGCGCTTGACGCGTATACCGCGCCGCTCGAGCGCCTTGAACGCCGGCGAAGAGCCGTTCTTGCGCAGGTCCGCCACCGCGAGGATCTCGACATCCGCGTCCATCAGCGCGAGCGCGGCCTCGAGGCCGCGGTCGCAGACGGTCGCCACCACGGCGCGGCTGCCCGGCCGCACCGCGTAGAGCGCGGCCAGGCGGCGGGCGCCGCCGGACAGCATCACACCGGGCAGGTCGTTACCGGAGAACAGCAGCGGCTGCTCGATCGTGCCGGTGGCATACACGTGGCGCCTGGCGCGCACCTGGTGGAGCGTGTCGCCCTGCCAGATCGGGACAAGGCCGTCGAACGCGCCCAGCGCCGGCGCGTTCGAGAGCACCTCCACGCCGGCCTCTCGGGCGTGCGACGTGAGCTCGCGCGCATGGGCGTGACCGCCCTCGGCGAGCAGGCGCCCGCCGGGCTCGGCCCCCTCGTCGCACAGCACCACGTCGGCACCCAGCTCGGCCGCCGCGATGGCGGCGCAGAGACCCGCGGCCCCCCCGCCCACCACGAGCACGTCGGCGTGG
>JBEVKF010000013.1:0-6822 GCA_040509755.1 Thermoleophilaceae bacterium
CGAGCGACACAGGTTGAGGTGACCGCTGGCCGGGTAACCGGGTCCGCATGGCGACCTTGGCGGAGCGTTCGGGACGGTTTCGCGGCAGGCGTGGACGTGGCAGGGCGAAAGCCGGCGTCGCCGCCAGGCGGGGAGTCTGGGGCCTCGCCCGCATCGTCTCGCTGATCACGTCGGTCGTAGTCGGGCTGATCGTGGTCGCGATCGTGCTGGTGCTGCTCGAGGCGAGCCGCAGCAACGGGATCGTCGATGCGCTCGTGGGCGCCGGCGACTGGCTCTCGCAGCCGTTCCACGGACTCTTCTCGCTCGACAGCCGCAAGGCCACCGTGGCCGTGAACTGGGGCCTCGCGGCCCTCGTCTACGGGCTCGTCGGCGGGTTCATCGCGCGGCTACTGCGGCGCTAGGTTGCGCCGCACAGCTTTGCCTGGGTCGCCTGCGGGCGCCCTAACTCTCGTGGAAGCAGCCTTTTTTGCAGGCTGTTTTTGGCATGACCGTCCGGGTACCCATTCCCAGTACTCAGGAGAAGAGGGAGCGAATGGCGACCAAGAAGTCCCAGTCCCGATCAAGCCGATCGACGTCGAGTGGGCGTTCTGGCAAGACAAGCCGCAGCAGCCGAGCCGCCAAGAATCGGAGCGGCGCCCGGAGCTCGGTCGGCCGCAAGAAGTCCTCCACGAGCGCGAGCACGCGCCGGCGGTCGACACGCCGTAAGGCGACTCAACCGAAGTCGACCGTGAGCAGGCTCGTCAGCTCTGCTCGCTCCGGCAAGGGTCCCGTCGTCGCCGTGGCGGCCACCGCCGCGACCGTTGCCGGGGGCGTTGCGGTGCGAGCCCGGAAGCGCCGGTCGCGCGGACTCGACGTCAACGGGCTCGTCACGCGGATCGGAAAGGCGACCAAGAGCGTCGGAAAGGCGAGCAAGCAGGTGAGCAAGGACGTCCATCAGCTCGGTGACGACGTGGAGCGTGTCGGCAAGGCGCTCTCGTAGATCGGGCGCGACAGGCACCCAGACCCATATTCGAAGAAGGAGGCCAGGATGGCCGAGGCAACCTCAAAATCACGACAGAAGAGTGGCTCGTCGAGCAAGCGCGGCTCGTCGAACGGCGGCAGCTCAGGCACCCGCTCCACGTCCTCTCGCGGCGGCTCGAGCACAAACGGCGCGAGCGCGCGCTCCCGGACCGCTTCGAGCAGCAGGCGCCCGGCGTCGAGCCGGGCGTCCTCGGGCGGTGCGCGCAAGTCGTCGGGTGGCAGCCGGTCCCCGAGTGCGAAGCGCTCGAACGCCAACCGGGCATCCGATGGTTTGAAGGGCCAGGTCAATAACGCGCGTAACGCGGCGTCGAGCGGCGTCCAGACGGCCGGTCACGCGGTCGGAACGGCCGCCAGCAAGGCCAAAGGCCCGGCGATCGCGGGTGGCGCCGCTCTGGCGGGCCTCGTTGGCGGTATGACGATCGCCGCACGCGGCGGCCGTCGCCGTGTGCTCGGGGTGCCCGTGCCCGGTACACGGCGTCCGTTGATCAAGGTAAAGCGGCCCATGCGGGTCAACACGACCCGCGACCTCGTGAACGCAGCCGGCCGCATGGGCAATGCCGGGCGGCAGATGGCGGAGCTGGCGAGCGAGATCCGCCTGGCGCGCGAGCAGATGGGCACGAACGGCCGGCGTCGGTCGCCCGTCGAGGTGGTGCTCGACGGTCTGACCGCTCGTCGGCCCCGCTAGTCCGAAGGACAGCTAGCTGCGCGTCCGCCGGGGAGGCCCCGGCGGACGTGCGAGCGGACGTTCAGAGCTCCTGAGACGGAGCGTCGCGTGAGAGGCGGCGAGTGCGGAGCTCATCACTCAGCGCCTCCTCCAAATCGGGCTCGCCTAGACGGGCGGCCGCCCGCCAGCGAACGGCGATGTCCCGGTAGGTGACGCCCGGCTCGAGCTCGTCGGGCAGGTTCGTACGCTCCGACTCCAACTCGCAGGTCGCCGGCGCGTCTGCGAAGGCCACTACGTCAACATCCGGCTTGCATTCGAACCGCAGCTCCTTGGCTCGCACCGAGAACTTCATCTCGACATCGGGTTCCGGCTTCACTGTGACGCGCCCTGCAGCTGCTGAACGTCCTTCACGGTGATCCGTCCTCCGCTGCCCGTGCCTTCAACGTGCGCGAGGTCTACCCCGAGCTCGTCCGCGATCCGAAGCGCTGCGTCCGTGGCATTGTGTTTCTCGGCGCGTCGCTGCTCACGGCGCTCACCCAGCTCACGCACCTTCCGCGTCGCCGCGAGTCCCAGGTCGCGGGCCTCGTCGGACGCCGCATGCCGGATCTCCTGCGCGACCGTTTTGACAACGACCTTCGCGAGCTCTCCCGGGCCCGTCCCCGGTACACCGCCGTTGGCCTGGCCGGCCGGGTGGGCACCGCCGTTCTGCTCTCCGCCCTGAGCCGCCTGTCCGTTCCCCAGGGCACCCGTGGCGGCCTGCCCGAGCTGTCCGACTTCCTGGCCGACGCCGCCGACCGCCTGCCCGGCACCCTGGCCGAGTTGTCCGAGCGTTTGCCCGGCGCCGCCGACCAGCTGGTCGAGATTGCCGGCTGCCTGCCCCGCGCCCTGTCCGACGTCGCCGACGGCCTGTCCGGCGCCCTGTCCGACGTCGCCGACGGCCTGACCGGCTCCCTCGCCGACGTCGCCTACCGCCTGGCCCGCACCTTGGCCGACATCCTCGAGCGCCCCCTCGGCGCCCTTCCCGACCTCCTTGGCGGCGTCCCCGGTCTTGTCGACTGCCTCACCCGCACCCTGGCCAACCTCGGAGATCGCGCGGCTCAGCCCCTCTACGAGCTCGGGGTTGCGATCGAGGCTCGTCATGAGGCGGTCGACGACCGCGGTGACGTGATCGAGCCTGGCCTTCAGCACGGCCTCCAGCTCGACGCCCTTTATGTCGAGCTTGACTCGGCTGAGGTGGACATCGATGCCGACGTTGAGCTTGACGAGATTGAGCACGTTCGCCTTGACGGCGAGGTGAGCGTCGAGGTCGTCCAGCTCGAAATGGATCAGGTCGATTCGCAGCTCCGGCACGTCGAGTAGGACGTCGGGCGGACCACCTGGATCGCTTTCCTCGCGGCTCACGAATCGCCGATACTCGCGCGTGCTGTCGTTCTCGCTCTGTCGGGCGCGCTCCGCGGGCCTCGATCCGTTTCCGCCCTTTCCGGTGCGCGAGCTCGATTGCCGCGACGTCGTCTTCTTCTGAGCCATCACAGACCCCTCATCCGCCCGTTGCCTTCTGACCGGGCTGCGCCAACTGCTGAACGCCCTGACCGGCACCCTGCCCGACTCCCTCGATGCCCTGACCGGCACCCTGTCCCAGACCCTCGACGCCCTGCTGGGCGCCCTGCCCGACGCCTTCCACACCTCGCTGAGCCCCCTGGCCAATACCGGCGACTCCCCTTCCGGCTCCTTGCCCGACATCCTGAACAGCGCTTCCGGCGCCCTTGCCGACGCTACCGATCGTGTCGCCGGTGTCGGTGAGCAGATCGTGAGCGCCGCCGCCCACATCGCCGAGCGCGTCGCCGACGCTCTTGAGCAACTTGGGGTTGCGGTCAAGGGTCGTCAATACGCGTCCGAGGATCTTCGTGACCTCCGAGAGCCGCACTTCGAGCAACGCTTGGGTCTCGACGTTCTGGATGTCCAGCTCGACCTTGCCGAGCCGCACCGCCGCGCCGGCATTCAGCTGGACGAAATGGCCGACCTCGGCGAGCAGCGCGAGGTGGGCCCTGAGGTCGTCCAACTCGAACTTGATCTCGTCGATCTTGATAACCGGTGCGTCTACGAAGACGTCGACTGCCTCGTCGATGTCTTTGGGATCGGCGACCGAGTAATCCGGCAGATTGTTGCCGGCTCTGTTGCCGTTCGAAGGCCTCTGCTTCCGGTTGGTGCGCGAAGAGCCGCTCTTCGAGTTGTTCGAACGTGAAGAGGTCTTCGAGCTCGACTTACGAGACGTGCTCCGGGACGTTCCTGACCCGGAATTCCCTCGCGCCATTGGTCTCTCCTCGTAGGGAACGTCAAGTCACACGGTGTGATCCTGTTACCCAAGTAAGGGCCGTTGCACGCCTTTGATGGGGCGCGGCCTGCGCAAACGCTGTTTGCTCGCGCAGCGCACGGGGACAAGCGATCCACCCAACGAGGAGGCCGCATGTTCGCCGAAGAGGAAGAGACGCGGGCCGACGAGGAGACGCTGCCCGACACCTCGCTTCACGCCTACGCGGAGGGTCGCGAGGAGGACGTCGAGGGCGATACCGACAAGCTCGAGTCGGGCGACCCCGAGACCTCGCAGCGCAAGGAGATCTCGGACGGCGACGACCCGGGCGTCGACTCGCCCGAGAAGCATTAGCCGCTAGCGCTGGATCCCCGCGCGGGCGGTGCGTCGCAGCGCTCGCGCGCGGTCGGTCCCGCGACGGCCCGCCCACGGGTGCGGGCCCTTCGCCCACGGGTGCCAGCCGAGTAGGCCGTAGTGCTCGCGCAGGAACGCCTTCAGCTCGCCGCGGTGCTGCCCGCACGCGTACCGGTTGGGCCCGTAGATCCCGCGTCCGTGCCATGACAGCCATCGCTCCGGCTCCGCGTCCACGTACTCGCCGTGGCGGAGGTCGAGGAGCTGGTGCTCCAGCGCGGCCTGGGTCTCCGGACCCGGTCTCCGGCCGCAGATCTCGCACCTGAACACGACGGCAACCGGCATGCCATGAGGCTACTCCGCGGTGTCCACGTCAAGCGTGCGCGGCGAGCTCCCAGTGGACGGTCGTGAGCTCGTCTGGCGGCTCGCTGGTGAGGAGCCAGGTGCCGTCGTCGCGGCGCGCCAGGCCGCCGGCCGCATAGACGTGTTGGAGCGCGGTGGTGACCGACGCGCGCCGGCATCCCACGAGCTGCCCGAGCAGCGCATGGGGAAGCCTGAGCGGCAGCGCTATTCCCGCCGGCGTCACGTGGCCCCAGCGCTCGGCGAGGTGCCAGAACAGCACCAGGAGGCGCGTCTCGACGGGTGACAGCTGGAGCAGCGCCTCGTGGATCGACATGCGATGCGTGCGCCGCACCGCGCGCTCTAGCAGGGTGCTCATGACCCCCGGCCAGCGGGCGAGCGAGCGGCCGAAGCCGTCGTCGAGGACCGCGAGCCGGACCGGCATGAGCACGTTCCAGCCCACCCGGTAGGGCACGAGGCCCTCCTCGCGCTGCGTGAGCCAGGGCTGGACGACGTCGCCCTCGCCGAGCAGCTCGGTCGCGGTCCTGCCCGCGAGCGTCATGTCACGCGCCAGCAGTCCCTCCAGCACGAGGAAGCCGAGCCGCCCATGCGAGCCCTCGCCGTGCGGCACGTCCCAGTGCCCCGCCGGCAGCTCGAGCACGGGCGCCACAAGCTCCTGGCGGGCGCGCGAGATCTCGCCGGCAGGGATCCGGAGACCCAGCTCCGGATCCAGGGCGAGAACTCGTGCGCTTCCGTTGTGGCCGGGCACTACTGCCTCCCTTCGACAGCGCGCAAAACGCTATGACGAGGGGGGTTGGAAATCAACGTTGGATTCCAACTCCCCCTCTGTTGCAGGGGAACTTGGGGGAATAGCGTCCGCCGCCTTCGGCTGAGAGGTTCCCGCATGTGCCTGGCCATTCCCGGCCAGATCGTCGAGATCGCGGACGAGGCGAACCGCCTCGCGAGGGTCGACGTTGCCGGTGTGCGCCGCACGATCAACATCGGCCTACTGGACGACGACGGCGGAGGGGTGGGCCACGGTGACTGGGTCCTGATCCATGTGGGATTCGCCATCTCGCAGGTGGACGAGGAGGAGGCAATCGCCACCCGCAGGCAGCTCGAGCGGATGGGCGAGGACTACGAGGCCGAGCTCGAGGAGCTGAGGGCGAGCGTGATCGAGTGAACGACGACGCCTGCGGCGATCACTGCATCACCTGCGCGGACGAGGGCATCCCGATGCAGGTCGAGCGCATCGACGACTCGCGCGGCCTCGCCCTCTGCGCGGCCGAGGACGGCTCGAAGAGCACGGTCGAGATCGCGCTGGTGGACGTGGCGCCCGGCGACCGCGTGCTCGTGCACGCCGGCGTGGCGCTCGCGGAGCTGGGCGCATGAGGTACGTCGACGAGTTCCGCGACCCCGAGCTGGGCCGTGTGCTCGCGACCGAGATCCTCGCCGCGGTCGAGCCGGGCCGGCACTACAAGTTCATGGAGGTCTGCGGCGGCCACACGCACTCCATCTACAAGTACGGCGTCGACGATCTGCTGCCCGCCAACGTCGAGCTCGTGCACGGCCCGGGCTGCCCCGTCTGCGTGATCCCGATGGGCCGCGTGGACGACGGCATCGCCATCGCCCGGCAGCCCGGCGTGATCTTCACGTGCTTCGGCGACATGATGCGCGTGCCGGGGTCGAATGGAAGCCTGCTCGAGGCGAAGGCCGAGGGCGCGGACATCAGGATGGTCTACTCGCCGCTCGATGCGCTCCGGATCGCGAAGCAGAATCCGGACCGAGAGGTCGTCTTCTTCGCGATCGGCTTCGAGACGACGGCGCCGAGCACCGCCCTCACGCTGAAGCGCGCGAAGGCCGAGGGCCTCCCGAACTTCTCGTGCATGTGCAGCCACGTCACGATCGTGCCGCCGCTGCGCGCGCTGCTCGACTCGCCCGACCTCCGCCTCGACGGCTTCGTCGGCCCCGGCCACGTCTCGACGGTGGTGGGAGCGCGGCCGTTCGAGTTCATCCCGAAGGACTACGGCAAGCCGATCGTCGTGGCCGGCTTCGAGCCGCTCGACATCCTCCAGGCGATCCGGATGATCCTCGCGCAGCTGGACGAGGGCCGCTGCGAGGTGGAGAACCAGTACTCGCG
>JBEVKF010000014.1:0-5747 GCA_040509755.1 Thermoleophilaceae bacterium
GGATCGCCTGGCGGGTGGCGGACGTGGTCGCGGCGATTCGCGAGACGGCTCCGGTGGACGCCCTGCGGGTGGACGGCGGTCTGACCAACGAACCACTGGTGCTGCAGCTGCAGGCGGATTCGATCGGCGCGCCCGTCGAGGCCGCCGGAGCCGACGCGACCGTGCTCGGGGCGGCCGCACTGGGCGGGGTGGGAGCCGGGGTGATCGGCTCGCTCATGGAGCTGCCCGAGATGCTGCCCGCCGACCGTCGGGTCGAGCCCGAGCGGGAGGAGAGCTGGCGCACGACCGAGCACGAGCGCTGGCGAGAGTTCGTCCGCGCGACGGAGGCGCTCGATCCGCGATAGTCGGATCGGGCCGTCCTAAACTCGAAATTGAGATGAATCAGATGCGTTCGCGGCCCCCCATTGGCCGCATCGCCGCCGCGACCCTCGAGACACTCGCCTGGGTAGGCCTCGCCACCGCGCTGGTGGCCCTCCTCGATTCGGTCGCCACGCCGGCCGGTCTCGGCAGCCTCTACCTGATCGCAGTGCTCGCCGTTGCGATCCGCCGCGGCCAGGTCGCCGCGCTTGCGGCCGCCGTGCTCGGCGTGCTGACCCTCAATTTCTTCTTCATCAAGCCCCTTCACCAGCTCACGATCGCCGACTCGGACAACGTGGTTGCGCTCGCGGTCCTGCTGCTGGCAGCGCTGGTCGTCGGTCGGCTGGCCGGGCAGTCGCGGCACCGAGCCGCCGAGGCCGAGCTGCGCGCGGCCCAGGCCGCCGCCCGGGAGCACGAGGCGATCATGCTCGCCGATGCAGCCACCGCGCTGCTCGGCGGGACCGATGATCTTGTGGCGGGAATCTCGGCGAGCCTCGAGGCGGCCGGCCACGGGGAGCTTCGCCTCGACGCCAGCGCCGCGCCCAGGGCTCGGGAGGGTGAAAGGGTCCTGCGGCTGCCCACCGAGGAACGCTCCGTCTGGCTGTATGCAGGCGAGTCGTCGGGCTGGTCCGATGCCGACCTCGACAGGGTCGCGCGGCCGCTCGCCACGCTGCTGGACATTGCGGCCGAGCGCGAGCGCGCCGCCGCGCGCGGCGCCGAGGCCGAAGCGGCTCGCCAGGCCGACGCCGCCAAGACCGTGATCCTGCACGCCGTCTCACACGACCTGCGCTCGCCGCTCACGTCGATCCGGACCGCGGCGGCCGGGCTGCGCGAGCAGGGAACCACCGCCGATGATCGGATCGCACTGATCGACGCGATCGAGGCCGAGTCGGATCGCCTTACCCGACTGATCGGAAATCTGCTTGACCTCTCCCGGATCGAGGCCGGGGCGGTTTATCCGCGTACGGACTGGTGCGACCTGCTCGACGTGATTTCGACCGCGGTCTCCCACAGCCGCGATGACCACACGGAGCGACGAATTCAAATCGAGGTGGATGCAGAGCTGCCATTCGTGCGCGCCGATGCCTCACAACTGGAGCGCGTCTTCTCCAACCTGATCGAGAATGCGCTGCGCTTCTCTCCCCACGACCAGCCCGTGCGCATCAGCGGCGGTGTCGGGGCGGGCAAGGTGACGGTCCGGGTCATCGATCGAGGGCCCGGGGTGCCAGTGTCTCAGCGGAACGCGATCTTCAAGCCGTTCCACACTGGCGACCAACGCGAGGGCGCCGGCCTCGGACTCGCGATCTGCAAGGGCTTCGTAGAGGCAAACGGCGGCGAGCTGCGCCTGCAGGCCGACTCCGCGGACGGAACGGCGTTCGCCGTCTCGTTCCCGCTGGTTGAGCAGCCGGCCACAGTCGGATGACGGCCCGAGACTCGCGGGTGCTCGTCGTGGATGACGAGCCCCAGATCGTCAGGGGGCTGAGGGTGATCCTCACCAACGCCGGCTACCGGGTGGAGGAGGCGACCACGAAGCAAGAGGCTCTCGACGCGGTCTCGGTGAGGCCACCCGACGCGATCGTGCTCGATCTGATTCTCCCCGACGGCGACGGGGTCGAGGTGGCGGAGGAGATCAGGCGCTGGAGCCAGGTGCCGATCGTCGTGCTCTCGGCCGTCGGCGACGAGCGCCAGAAGGTGCGTGCGCTCGACGCCGGGGCTGACGACTACGTCACCAAGCCGTTCGGCAGCGAGGAGCTGCTCGCCCGGATGCGAGCGGTGCTGCGGCGCAGAAGTGAGGACGGCGAGGGTCCGGTACGTGTCGGCGATCTCGAGATCGACCTCGCCGATCGGGCCGTGCGGCGAGCCGGGGAGGAGGTCCACCTCACCCCGATCGAGTTCGATCTGCTCAGCCAACTCGCGGAGCATCCGGGGCGCCTGGTCACCCACCGCCAGCTGCTCCAGGAGGTCTGGGGTCCCGGCTACGAGGACGAGACCCACTACCTCCGCGTGCACTTCGCCCACATTCGCGCCAAGCTCGAACCGGATCCTTCGAACCCTCGTTACGTGATCACGGAGCCGGGTATCGGCTACCGACTGCGCGCGGAACAGTAGATCTGCGCCTCGGCTCGGATTTAGCGAAATCTCTACGCAGCCGAGGCGGTTCTTAGCGGGTGCTTAGCGGGTCGCACTCGACCATGGAATTGAGACGCCATGGCCGAGCTCAAGCAACGCGGATATCACTCGACTCTCGTCCCGATCCTGGGCACCAGCGTCGATCACGAGGCGATGGCGCGGGCCGCGAAGCTGGTCGCGCCCGACGGCGCCGTAGAGGCCGTTTACGTGCTCAAGGTCCCCGAACAGCTGCCGCTCGACGGAGGTCTTGAGCAAGAGGAGCAGGAAGCGCGGCGGGTGCTGGAGGTAGCGCGTCTGCAGGCGACGGTCGCCGGCTGCAGGGTGCGCTGCCGGCTGATCCGGACGCGGAGCCCGGGGCGCGCGATTGTCGAGGAGGCGGAGGAGCGCCGCTCGGACCTGATCTACATCTCGACTGAGCACGCCCCCAGCGAGGAGGGGCTGCTCGGCCCGACGACCAGATACGTCCTCGCCCACCGGCCATGCCGGGTCGTCGTCGAGCACGATCCGACCACCGCTGGGATTGGACAGAACGGAGACGGCGTAGTCCCGGCGGGTGTGCTTGTGGGGGGCGGATAGCGTGAGCGAAATCGATCCGCGGCACAACCATCCTCTTCACGAGGCATCGCACACGGTTGGTGTGAAGGAGCCTCCGAAAGCAGAGGATGGCAAGGTTCGCACGGGCAAGCGGCCCGGCGAGAAGCAGATCTTCAACGAGGCTTCGCACAAGCTCGGCTACTGGCGGCCAGAGGCTCCGAGTGACAAGGCAGAGGACGCGGAGGCCGTTCGCAAGCGCTTCGAAGCGCTGCAGGACACCAAGCGGGACGTAATCACCGACGCCAGCAAGCTCGTGCTCGCACTTGGCGCCCTCGGCGTCGTCTACGGCGACATCGGGACGAGCCCGCTGTACACCGAGCAGGTCATCTTCACGACCCACCGAGCCGCCGCGCACGCGACGACGGCTGGCGTCTGCGGGGTCGTCTCGCTGATCTTCTGGGCCCTGACGATCATCGTCTCAATCAAGTACGCGGGGTTCATCATGCGCGCCCACAACCATGGGGACGGCGGCATCATGGCGCTGGCCTCCCTCCTCCAGCGTCACAAGGCCACCCGCGTGGCGACGCTGGTGACCCTCGGTATCTTCGGCGCCGCGCTGTTCTTCGGCGACGGGATCATCACGCCCGCGATCTCGGTCCTCGGCTCGGTTCAGGGCCTGAAGGTGATCGAGCCGCAGCTCGCTCACCTCGTGGTGCCGATTTCGGTTGTGATCCTGCTCGCCCTCTTTTTCATCCAGCGGCGCGGGTCGGGCACGATCGGATTTCTGTTCGGTCCGGTGATCCTGGTCTGGTTCATCGCGATCGGGCTCCTGGGACTGAACCAGGTGCTCAAGGATCCGGCGGTCTTTCAGGCGCTGTCACCGACGTGGGGAGCTCGGTTCCTGGCCGACCACGGCGCGGCGGGATTCCTGACGCTCGGCGGAGTGGTTCTCGCCGTCACCGGCGCGGAGACCCTGTACGCGGACAGGGGTCACTTCGGCGCCGGGCCGATTCGGCTCGGCTGGTTTGCGGTCGCGTTCCCCGCCCTGATGCTCAACTACCTCGGCCAAGGGGTCCTGATCCGCGATGACCCGAGCACGGCGGTCAACCCCTTCTTCCTGATGGTTCCCGACTGGGCCCAGTACCCGATGCTCTTCCTCGCCACCGCGGCGACCATCATCGCCTCCCAGGCCGCGATCTCGGGTTCGTTCTCGGTTGCCCGGCAGGCGGTCCAGCTCGGGTACCTACCACGCCTCACCGTCCTCCACCCCTCGAAGGTCGAGGGGCAGATCTACGTCCCGATCGTCAACTGGGGGCTCTGTATCGGGGTGATCACGCTCGCGCTGATCTTCCAGTCCGCCGACAAGCTCGGAGACATCTACGGCGTCGCCGTCACCGGGACCTTCATCCTCAACACGCTGCTCTTCGCGGGGGTCGCCCGGCTGCTTTGGCGGACTCCGAAGCGGAGGCTCGTGCCGATCGTGGTCCTGTTCTTGACCGTGGAGGTGTCGTTCTTCGCCGCCAACATCGCCAAGGTCGAGCATGGAGCCTGGCTTCCGCTCGTCGTTGCGCTGGTGATCTCGATCGTGATGATCAACTGGCGCCGGGGGCAGGAGATCGTCACTCGCATTCGGACCGCCAAGGAGGGGTCCCTCACCGAGTTCCTGGATCGCCTCGCTGCCGAGGACCCTCCACCGGCCCGAGTTCCCGGCGTGGCCGTCTACCTCCATCCAACCAAGGAGACCACCCCGTTGGCGCTCCGGATCGAGGTCGAGAACACCCACACGTTCACGCAGAGGGTCGTGATTGTCTCGGTGGATATGGTCAGCATCCCGCACGTCGAGGACTTCGAGCGGTTCACGGTCGAGGAGATCGGAGGCGATTTCAGGGTGTTCCACGTGACGGTCAGGAACGGCTACCACGAGCCGATCGACGTCCCGGCCGCGCTGCGGCTCTGCCGCAAGCAGGGTCTGCTCGAACGCAACCTCGACCTCGAGCATGCCTCCTACTTCGTTTCGCGAATCGCGATCAAGCCGACCGACGCCCCGCCGATGCGGGCTTGGCGCAAGAAGCTGTTCGTCGGGATGGCCCGGAACGCGACGAGCCCGATCGACGCCTTCCAGCTGCCCAGCGAGAAGACGGTAATCGTCGGCTCGCAGATCACTCTGTGATCCCGGGGTGGTTCCCGGACTCGACCCGCGCAAGCAATACCGGATCCCCCGCCCCGGGCGGCCCGTCGGGTTCGTCGAGGTCCTACCACTCGGCACTCGTCCCGATCCTGGGCACGAGCGTCGACACGTGCTCGCGCACCGTCCCTGCAGAGTGGTCGGCGAGCACGATCCGACCACAGCTGGGATTGGACCGAACGGCGACGGGGTGGTGCCCTCGGGGGTGCTCATGCCCCCTAAAGCCCTCGACCCGCGCTAAACGCGGGTCGAGTGGGCGGCTTGCGCACCGCGCCCTGGTGGGCCCGGGTGGCCGCGCAGCCTCAGTCGGCCGTGGCCTCGTCCTCCATGAGCGTCTTCACCGGCCCCTTGTAGGTGTTCTTTGCGCCCAGCACCCAGGCCAGGCCGGTCCCCAGCAGGACGACACCGACTACCAACGGGGTGTAGTTGAAGAAGCTCCAGTCGAAGTCGGACTCCCAGGGGACTCCGAGACTGGAGAACGGGAGCATCAGGATGACGAACATCAAGCACACGAAGACCACCGCGACCGGGTTGATCCACT
>JBEVKF010000015.1:0-18247 GCA_040509755.1 Thermoleophilaceae bacterium
CCCTCAGGCTCTCACGATCCTAGCCATCGCTTGGGGTTCTGGACCATCATCTGATCGAGTTGCTCCTCGGTCATTCCTCGCTCCTTGAGCTCGGGAATGACCCGCTCGAACAGGAACGTCATCGACCAGTCGGGCACCTCGTTTGCCTTGAGGTACGCCTGGACCTCGGGCGCGAACCAATCGATCGTCGAGCAGTAGTCCTGAGAGAGGAACATGCGGTCTGCATAGCCGCGCTCGAGCAGGGTCAGGACGGTCTCGTTGCGCTGGCCGGTCGGCAGGAAGATGTCGAGGCCGTAGCGATCCATGCCGATCCAGCAGCCGGTCTCGAGTAGCCGCTCGATGTAGTCGAGATCGTCGGTGTCGCCGGTGTGGGCGACCTGGACCTTGGTGGGGTCGACCCCCTCCTCGCCGAAGATCCGCATCTGCTCGAGGCCCGTTCGGCTTGCCGGATGCGAGTGCGCCATGATCGGCTTCCCCGTCTGTTGCGAGGCGCGCGCCGCCGCACGATGAACCTTCTCGATGTTGGGAGTGACGCCTGGCTCATCGGCCGCGCACTTGATGAACGCCGGCTTGACGGCGGTCTCCTGGATGCCGTTCTCGATCTCGTGGACGAAGATCGCGGCCAGCGCGTCCTCGTCGCGGTTCAGAAACGGCTGCGGCAGGTGGTCGTAGGTGTAGATCCCCGTCGCCAGGACCACGTTCAGGCCGCTCTCGTCGGCGACTCGCCTGGAGAACGCAGCGTCTCGCGCGAGGAACATGGCGCTGGGCTCGACGACCGTCCCCACGCCATGCCCCTTGACCGCGTTGGCGTCGGCCATCGCGGCCACCCACTCCGCCTGCTCGTCGTAGAGGTGTGGGAATTGGAAGCGCGTGGCCTCATCCGTGGTGCGGAAGTGCTCGTGAATGAGGGTGAGACCGAGGTCCTCGACATCGATCGATCCGCCAGTCGTCTCGACGTGCGGCATGCGGGTCTCCTTCAGGTCGCGGTCCGGCGGCACCCTACCCGCAGCCAGGAACGGGGCAGCCAGGACTCGAACCTGGAACCTCCGGTTTTGGAGACCGGGGCTCTATCCAATTGAGCTACTGCCCCCTGTGAGGAGCGTAGCGCCGCCCTCAGACGGAACTGGTTCGGCCATGCATCTCCCGTTGAGAGCCTCCGGCGTCTGTGCGAACATTTGTTCGTATGCCGCGGTATGGGGAGGAACAGTTTCGATCCGTGATGGAGCTGATCGAGGCTGGTCGGAGCGAACGCCAGATCGCTGAGCTGACAGGCGTGGGGCGCGGGACCGTCAACGCCTGGCGCCACGGCCGCGGCACGAGCTACCACCGGCGAGTGGCTTCCGCCACCGCCGACTGGCGACCGGGTAGCGTGCCGGCCTACTGCTATCTGCTGGGGATCTATCTCGGCGACGGCCATCTGACGGTCAGGTCGCGACGGGCCTCCCTTGTGCTCTATCTCGACGCCGACTACCCCGCGATCGTCGATGCGGTAGCGGAAGCGTTGAACCGCACGTTCCCGCACGTCCGCGCGACGCACCACACCCGAGTACAAGGGAGCGTGGCCGCAGTACAGCTCAGCGACCCGGCCCTCCCCCACGCCTTTCCCCAGCATGGCGTCGGCCGCAAGCACACCCGCCCGATCAAGCTAACCGGCTGGCAGCGGGAGCTCACCCACGGGCACCCGCGCGAGCTGCTTCGGGGGCTCATCCACTCCGACGGCTGCCGCTGTGTCAACCGCTTCAAGACCAAGCTGCCGAGCGGCCGGATCGCGGAGTACGAGTATCCGCGCTACTTCTTCAGCAACCTCTCCGCGGACATCCGGCGGATCTTCTGCGAGCACTGTGAGCTGCTCGGCATTCGGTGCACCCAGTCGAATCCGCGGAACGTGTCCATCTCGCACCGCAAGAGCGTCGCCCTGCTCGATGAGTTCGTCGGACCGAAGACCTGATGCGGCGGGAGCCGGCTCAGCCGGCCAGCGCACGCTCGATCCACTCGGCCAAGAACGGCTCGCTGATCTCGGCGTGGCCCCCGCTGCGCACCACCAGCTCCTCGCGCTCCAGGGCCTCGAGCGCCTTCTGCACAGTCGAGGGGCCCGGGAGCGCGAAGCGCCGCCGGTAGGCCGCGCTGAGAGGGTGACCCGAGTCGCGAGCCAGGGCGTGGAGCAGCGAGCGCTGCGCCGATGACGCGCGGCCCCACACGAGCGAGAAGTGCGCGTGCTCGGAGCGCAGCACGGCGGTCAGCGCTTCGTCGACCTGCGCGACGTCCGCCATGCGGCGCCGGTCCGTGACCTGCCAAAGGAAGTAGGCCAGCTCCTGGGTGGCATAGGGATGCCCGCGAGTGATCGCCAGGAGGCGCGCCACCGCCTCCGGCCTGATGCGCCTGCCCGTCGCCTCGAAGCGCTCGGCGAGGTAGCCCGCGAACCGCTCGGGCGCGATCACGCCGAGCTCCATCTGCTTCGCGCTGCGCCAGAACGGCTCGTTCTCGTCGCTGAAGATGCGCTGCATCATGTGCCTCTTGCTGCCGAGGTAGACGTGGGCCACCTCCGGCTGCTGCTGGAACACGGCGCGCATCAGCTTCGGTAGGTCGCGGTCGATGTCGACGATCTCCTGGAACTCGTCGAGAATCAGGACCGCCTGACGCTCGCGCTCCGCTCCGAGCCTGCCCGGCAGCTCGAGCAGCCGCTCCAAGGTCTCGTCCAGATCCTCCGGCGTCCGGCCCGCTTCGAACGTGAACCCGAACGACCCGTCGTCGGGATCGACGACGATCGTGGGCGTGATGCGCAGGTGCTGGAACACCCGCAGGCGCTCCTTCGCCCGAAAGAGCGGCGACGCCACGTCCTCGTAGATCGTCTTGGCCAGCTTCTCCGCAAGCCTTTCCCTGGTGGGCGTCGTCATCAGGTCGACCTGGGCGACCAGCACTCGCTTCTTGACCAGCCGCTGCGCGACGCGCCAGACCAGCGAGGACTTGCCGTAGCGACGTGGTGCGAACAGCACGACGTCCTGGCCGTTGCGGATGTCTCCTTCGAGCTCCTCGATCTCGTCCTCGCGATCGGTGAACGCTTCATCCAGCGCCAGGGCTCCGTATCGGAAGGGGTTCCGCGACTCGGTTGTTGCCACGCTCAGATCATACTGATTGGCGTTACGCTACTTGGCGTAACGCTGGGTAGCGTGCCAACCAGGAGGTGCCCGGGCGCCTCCGCCCAACCGCTCGGGCGTGAGGGGGGCAGCGAAGCCGTCGAGGTTCGCCCTACGAGCTGTCTAGCGTCAACCGGGCACGGCACGTAATGCTTGCACACATCATGCGGGCGGAGGGAATCGAACCCCCACGCTCTTTCGAGCACCAGGACCTAAACCTGGCCTGTCTACCTGGTTCCAGCACGCCCGCAAATCACCACAGGTCGCTCCGAACACAGGGTATTGTGATCGCGGTGGCCGACAAAGTCCTGATCCATCCGAACCGGGACAAGGCTGAGTCCAAGGCGACAAAGGCGGCGGTCGTCCTGCTGCTCCTCGCAAGCGCCGGACTGATCGCCGTTGTGATGATCGGCGGCTGGGAGCAGCTCCAAGGGGCGCAGATCGTCTCTGTCGCCTACATCCTCATCTACCTCGGGATGGCCTTTGTCGTCAGCCGCTGGAACCGCGGCGTGCTGCCGGTGGCGGCGGCGCTCGCGATCCTCTTCGCGGTGCTTGCGGCCGTGGCGGCGCCGGGCTGGTTCGAGCGCGACAAGGCGGGCTTCGACGACCCGATGCTCGAGCCCGCGCTACTCGGGATGCTGACCGTGATCATCATCCCGGTCCAGCTTCTCCTGATCGCGTTCGCGATGCGCGGCTTTCAGCAGCAATGGAACGTCGAGGTCGAGGTCACGAGCGACGAGGCTGATCGCTATCGCGGTGGCGACCGCAGCCTCGGGCAAACTCAGCCGGCCTAGCCGACGAGCGGCGAGACTCCTACGATTGAAATGCGCCTCCTGCCCGGGTGGCGGAACGGCAGACGCTATCGACTCAAAATCGATTGCCCGAGAGGGCGTGTGGGTTCGAATCCCACCCCGGGTACTCAGCCCAGACTGTGCTTCTCCCTCGCCCACGCGCGGGTGGCGTCGTCCAGCGGCAGCCCCGGCATGAGCTCCTGCCACGAGATCGCCGTGAACTGAAACCGGCCGCCGCGGGTGTCACCCATCGAGGGGACCGCCTCGCGCAGGACCTCGGGCCAGCCGGGCCAGTCGCCGCAGCCGGCGAAATAGGGATTGTCCGCGTCGTAGATCAGGCCGAGCACGCCCGGGCGGTCGCCTCCGGCCAGCGCGCATGCCGCGGCTGCGTGGCGGATGGCCTCATAGGGGGGGCTGATCGGGCAGGGCGCGCCGTCCGCGCGCTCGGGTAGGCCGAAGAGCTCGCCGGCAGCGCTCCAGTAGGCGTCGCGCTGCTCCACGCGCGCCGAGCAGCGCGCATCGAGCGGTCCCACCCCGGCACCGCGGCATGCACACGCGTCGATCCCGGGCTCACGCCACTTGGCCTCGATGCAGATCACCGCGCGAGGATCCTCGACCAGCACGTCGATGCTCGTCTGCCTCGGCCTCTCCCCCAGCAGGTCCGGCGTGACCGTGTGCTCGAACTCGAGCCGGGGCCGGTCAGGCCCCGGGACGCCGAGCGCGTCGAACAGCCACGCCAGCGACGGCTCCCGCCGAGCGCCCACGCCGAGCAGGCCGACGGCGAGCGTCTGGCTCGACTTGCCCGACAGGTGCCGGCGCTCCCAGGCGTCGCCGGGAACCCCGCCGGCCAGCTCTTCCCAGCCGGGCGGCAGCGCCGCGCCGATGTCGCGCGCGGAGAAGCGCTGGCCGCCGGCCAGCTCCGGGTGAGCCTCGAAATAGCGCGCGTAGTGGGCATCCAGGCGCCGGTCATAGCTGCGCCAGGCGCGTCCGCACTCCGCGTCGATGTCGGCGCGCGACCATTCTTCGAGCGCCGGCGAAGCTCGAGGGGCCGGCGCAGCTCGGGGCGCCGGCGCAACCCGGGGCGCCGGCGGCGCGACCGCAGCTCCCGGTTCGGGGCTGGGAGCCGCCTCCATGCCCGCCCCGGGCGCGGCGGCGGCGGCCGCCGCCCGGTTTGCTCCCAGGGCGATCGCCGCGGTGCACAGCAGGGCGAAGAACGCGCCGAGGCGCCGGCCGACCTCGAAGACGGTGTCCTCGGCGGCGGGCACCGGGAGGTCAGGGGGGTCGATCAGGCGAAGCACGATCGCGAGTGCCGACAGCGCCGCGGCGGCCACCACGATCAACGACAGCGAAGGGCGAACGCGGGCCGGTGCCGCGACCAGCGAGAGCGCAAGGCCTCCCGTTACCGCCAGGAGCAGGTCGATCGCCGCGAACGACTCCCACGCGTTGAGGCTGCGCTCGGCGATCGTGATCGTCCGGTCTGAGTTCGGCAGCACGAAGCTCGCGTCGATCCCGAACCAGGGCAGGAACATCACCAGCTGGAGCAGGAAGCCGCCGGCTCCGGCCATGAGCTCGCCGGTGCCCGGTCGGGATGGCTCCATGCGCTCGGGCACTCTACGCGCTTGCCAGGCGTGGAGGCGCGCACAGGAGATACTGGCTGCGAGTGGACGCGCTCGCGGAAATCGACGCGCTCGTCGAAGCCGGGCGGCGCGCCCCCGGCAGCGACGCCGAGCGGCGAGCCGCGCGCCACCTCGAGCGGCGCCTGGCAAGCCTCGGGCGCGACGTCGAGAGCGAGTCGATCGACGTCTGGCCCAACTGGCCGCTCGCCTACGCGATCCTCGCCGCCCTCGGCGTCCTGGGCAGCGTGCTCTCGGTCTCGATCCCGGTGGTCGGCGCCGTGCTCGCACTCATCGGTGCGCTGCTTCTGTTCCTCGACGCGAGCCTGCTGTTGCCGACCGTGCGTCGCCTGCTCGGGCGCCGCGCCTCGCAGAACGTCGTCTCGTGGGGGGACCGCGCCAAGCCGGGACTGCTGGTGCTCGTGGCCCACTACGACGCCGGGCGGGGTGGGCTCGCGATGAGCACCAGGTCTGAGGAGCGCCGGGCAGCGCTGGGGCGGCTGATCCACCGCCCGATCGGCCCGCTCGAGCCGCTCTTCTGGTCCTCGATGGCGGTGCTGCTGTGCTCCCTGCTGCGCCTGGCCGGCGTGAGCGGCGTGGCGTTGACGGTCGCGCAGTTCATCCCGACCGTGCTGCTGATCATCGCCATCGCCCTGCTGATCGACATCGCCCTTGCGGGCACCAAGGGCGGCGAGAACGACAACGCCTCGGGCGTCGCGCTCGCTCTGCTCTTGGCCGAACGTCTCGGCGGCAACCTCGAGCACTTCGACGTCACCGTGCTGCTGACGGGCGGCCAGAAGGCCGTGGCCGCCGGCACGCGCGGCTTCATCCGGCGCCACAAGCGCGAGCTCGCACTCGAGCGGACCGTAATCGTCAATCTCGACGAGGTCGGGTCCGGCACCGTCCGCTACGCCAGGCGTGAGGGGCCGCTGCTGTCCGCCAAGGCGCACGTCCAGCTGATCAGGCTCTCCGACCAGATCGCCGAGGACGCCGGCGCGGAGAGCGGCGCCGCCGCCGTTGTGAAGCGCTCGCCGAGCGACGCCTACGCCGCGCGGGCGGCGGGCCTCCCCGCCATCACGATCACCTGCCGCGGCAGCCTCGGCTACGCCGAGCCGCGCGTGGACGAACGGGCAATCGAGCGCGCGGAGGCCTTCTGCGCCGAGCTGATCGGACGGCTCGACGCGGAGCTCGGGCCCGACCTCCCGGCGCCGGTCGAGGTCAGCGAGCCCGAGGGCCCGTGAGCTCCGATGCCCGCTCGACGAACCAGTCGAGCGCGGCGGGGTTGGCCAGCGAGTCGCGGCTCGCGGCCGTCGCGGGATCGCCGCCCAAGAGGATCTTCTTGACCGGGACCTCGAGCTTCTTGTTCGAGAGCGTGCGGGGCACCTCGTCGATCGCGACGATCTCGTCCGGCACGTGCCGAGGCGAGCAGTGCTCGCGCACGCGCCGGCGGATCGTCGCCACCAGCTCGTCGTCAAGCGCCGCCCCATCGCGCAGGACCACGAACAGCAGCATCCGCTCCTCGACATCGACCACGAGCGAGTCGAGCACGTCGTCGGCGCCCTCGACCGCCGAGTAGATCTCGCTCGTGCCCATGCGCACTCCGCCGCGGTTGATGGTCGAATCCGAGCGGCCATAGATCACGGCGCTGCCACGCTCGGTGATCTTGATCCAGTCGCCGTGGCGCCAGATGCCCGGGTACATCTCGAAGTAGCTCGAGCGGTAGCGCTCGCCGCTCTCGTCGCCCCAGAAGAAGAGCGGCATCGAGGGCATCGGCTGCGTGAGCACGAGCTCGCCCACCTCGTCGATGAGCGGCCGGCCCTCCTCGTCCCACGCCTCGACCGAGGCGCCCAGGCAGCGCCCCTGTAACTCGCCGGCGTACACCGGCAACACCGGGATCCCTCCCACGAACGCGGTGCACAGGTCGGTGCCGCCGCTCGTCGAGAACAGCCACACGTCGGGGAAATGGGAGTAGATCCAGTCAAAGCCCTCCGGGGGGAGCGGCGAGCCGGTCGAGCCGATCGCCTTGAGCTCCGGCCATGGCTCGGGTGTGACGTCCGCCTTCATCGACGCGCCCACGAAGCCGGCGCTCGTGCCAAAGCAGGTCACGCCGGCCCGCGCCGCCAGATCCCACATGCCGACCGGGTCAGGCTGGCCGTCGTAGAGGACGATCGCCGAGCCGGTGAGAAGCCCCGCGACCAGGAAGTTCCACATCATCCAGCCGGTGGTGGTGAACCAGAAGAAGCGGTCGCCCTCGCCAAGGTCGGAGTGGAGATGCGCCTTCTTCAGCTGCTCGAGCAGCACTCCCCCCTGGCCATGCACGATCGCCTTCGGCAGCCCGGTCGTGCCCGACGAGTAGAGCACCCAGAGCGGGGCGTCGAAGGCCACTCGCTCGAACTCGAGCTCCGCCGGCTCGGCCAGCAGCACGTCCCACCCCGACGGCACCAGCACGGTGTGCTCGAGCGACGGCATCGCGGACTCGATCTCCTTGACGCGCGGGCGCCGGTCATGGTCCTTGCCGCCATAGCGGTAGCCCTCGGTCGCGATCAGGACCTTCGGCTCGATCTGCCGGAAGCGATCGACGACGGTGGGAGTGCCGAACTCGGGCGCGCAGCTCGACCAAATCGCCCCGATGCTCGCTGTGGCCAGGAACGCCACCACCGTCTCGGGCACGTTCGGCATGTAGGCCACCACGCGGTCGCCCTTACCCACGCCGAGCCGGCGCAGCCCGGCCGCACACCGCGCCACCTGGTCGCGAAGCTCGCCCCAAGAGAGCTCGGCCAGCGGCCGGCCCTCAGTGGCGTGCACGATCGCGGTCGCTTCCGGGCGCCCCTGGCCGAGCAGGTACTCGGCATAGTTGAGCGTGGTGCCCGGAAACCACTCCGCGCCGGGCATCTCGGCCTTGCCGAGCACGCGCTCGGGCGCCGGGCCCACCTCGTACTCGTCCCAGATCGCGCGCCAGAAGCCCTCGAGGTCCTCGACCGACCAGCGCCACAGCTCGTCGTAGGTCGAGAAACCCCGGGCGTGCATGAAGCGCGCCATCTTCGAGCGGGTCACAAGGGCGTCCGGGGGCTCCCAGAGCAGCTTTCCCTCGAGCATGGCGGGATTGTAGGTTTTCGCTGTGCGCGTTCTCGTCACCGGCGCAGCCAGCGGCATCGGCCGCGCCGTCACGGCCCGCCTCGAGGCCGACGGAGCGCGGGTCCTGGCGGTCGACCTCGCGCCCGACTCCGAGGGCCCCGGCGAGCCCTTCGAGGCGGACCTGACCACGCGCGAGGGCAACCGGGCGGCGGTCGACCGCGCGCTCGAGAGCTTCGGCGGGCTCGACGTGGTGGTGGCCAACGCGGGCGTGCAGCACGTCGCGCCCGTGGCGGAGTTCGGCGAGGACGACTGGGACCGCCTGATCGCGCTGCTCTTGACAAGCCCGTTCCTGCTGGCCAAATACGCGTGGGCCGCGCTGGTCGAGTCACGGGAGGCCCGCTTCATCGCGGTGGCTTCGGTTCACGGCCTGGTCGCCTCTCCCTACAAGGCGGGCTACGTATCCGCCAAGCATGGCGTGCTCGGCCTGGTCAAGACGCTCGCCCTCGAGGGAGCCGAGGACGGCGTGCTCGCCACGGCGCTCTGTCCGGGGTTCGTGCGCACGCCGCTCGTGGAGTCCCAGCTGGCGGACCAGGCGAACGCGCACGGGGTCGACGAGGAGCGCGTGCTCGAGGACGTCGTGCTGGCACCGCACGCGGTCAAGCGCCTGATCGAGCCCGAGGAGGTCGCCGGCGTGGTCGCGTTCCTCGCGGGCCCAAGCGGGCGCGCATTCACTGGCGCCGCGGTGCCGATGGACCTCGGCTGGACCGCCCGCTGAGCCTCAGGCCCCGGCGGCCTGGTGGGCCATGCGCGCGTGGCGCTCGCGCCGGCGGCGATCCTCGTCCTCCACGAGCGGCCGGAGCAGGGCACGGCCGGCGAGCGGCGCGAGCCCCATCGCTGCGAAGGCGGCCTGCCACGAGACCGAGGCCGCGAGCGCTCCCAGCCCAACCGGGACCGCGGCGCCGGCGATCCGCATCAGCGTGTTCTGCAGGCCCATCGCGCGGCCGGCCTGAGCCCCGCCCGAGATCTCAGCCGCGGCGGTGAAGGAGAGTCCGTTCCAGCTCATCGCGAGCACACCACCCGCCATCAGCACGGGGACGAAGATGGCGTCGGGTGCATCTGCGAGCGCCGCCGCGGCCAGCAGCAGAGCGCCGGCGACGCCGGCCAGGTTCCGAAACGGGGCGATGCGCTCGTCACGGCGGTCGGACCAGCGGCCGGCGAGCACCCGCGCCACCGCGCCACCGAGCTGGATCGTTCCGAGCGCCACCGCCGCGCCGGCCGCCGACCAGCCCCGCTCGGAGAAGAGGTAGAGGACGAGCAGCGACGTCACACCGACCTGACCGACGATCAGCAGCGCGCTGGCCGCGCCCAGCCGCCAGATGCGCGGATCGCGAGCTGCGGGCGGGGCCGGCGGCGCGGCCGAGCGGCGCGCCGGCGGATCGCGCAACCAGATCCCGGCGACGATCGACGAGAGAACGAGCCCGCCCGCCAGCACCAGCAGCGCGACGTCGACGGAGGTCGCGGCGGCCAGCGGCGGGAGCGAGAAGGAGGCGGCCGCCGCGCCCACCGGCACAGCCGTCTGGCGCAACCCGAGGGCGAACCCGCGCTCGGCCCGTGGAAACCAGCCGAATACCGCTCGGCCGCTGCCGCTCGTGGCTGCCGCCGCGAAGACGCCGGCCAGCACGGCGGCGGCGAGCACGGCGGGATAGCCGCGTGCCAGCGTGGCCAGCGCGAGCGCGACGCCGCCCAGCGCCGGGCCGGAGGCGAGCACGAGCCGCTCGCCGATGCGGTCCGCCAGCACGCCCCACGCGTACACGGTCAGCACGGTGCCGGCCCCGAAGGCGGTGAATATGCCGGCCACCTGCACCAGCGTCAGGTCGAAGGCCTCCTGAAGCGCCGGCCCGAGCGCGGGCAGGCCACCCTGGACCGCGGCCATCGCGGCCGTCGATGCGGCGCCGATGGCCAGAACCCCCCAGCGATAGCGGGACGGCTGGTCGGGGTGCGAGTGCGAAGGCACCCTTCGAATCTAGTGGCGCGCTAAACGGGCGTGACGGCGTTGCGCTTCGCCGGCCACGAGCGCTCGCGCGAGGCATAGGCCGCAAAGCGCTTGACGAGCTCCGAGCGCAGCTCGCCCGGCGCCACGACCGCGTCTATCACGAGCTCCGAAGCCAGGTGGAGGATGTCGATCTCCTCCTTGTACTCGGCGCGCAGCTCCTCGGTGCGGCGGGCGCGCTCGTCTTCGTCGTCGATCGCCTGGAGCTGGTTGTAGAAGACGGCGTTGATGGCGGCCTGGGGGCCCATGACCGCGATCTTGGCGTCCGGCAGGGCGAGGCAGGCGTCGGGGTCGAAGGCGGGGCCGGCCATCGCGTACAGCCCGGCGCCGTAGGCCTTGCGCACGATCACCGAGATCTTGGGCACCGTCGCCTCCGAGACGGCCGAGATCATCTTCGCTCCGGCGCGGATGATGCCCTGGCGCTCGACCTGCGTGCCGATCATGAAGCCCGGCACGTCGGCCAGGAAGAGCAGCGGCAGACCGAACGCGTTGCAGGTCCAGATGAAGCGCGCAGCCTTGTCCGAGGAGTCGACGAAGAGCACACCGCCGCGCTGCTTGGGCTGGTTTGCGACGATCCCGATCGCCCTGCCGTCGAGGCGGCCGTAGCCGACGATCAACTCCTTGGCCCAGCGCTTGTGGACCTCGAGAAACGACCCCGAGTCGACCAGGGCATCGATCAGCTCGACCATGTCGAACGGCTTGTTCTCGTCGGCCGGGAGCTTCGGGAACTCGGCCGCGGGCGCGGCCGGAGGCGCGGCGGGCGGCTCGTCGCGCCAGTGCGACGGGAAGTACCCGAGGTAGCGCTTGGCGAGGTCGATCCCCTCCTCGTCGGACTTCACGAGGAAGTGCCCGCAGCCGGACACGGCAGTGTGCATGCGCGCGCCGCCCATCTCCTCGAGGCTGACCGTCTCGCCGATGACCATCTCCGCCATTCGCGGCGAGCCGAGGTACATCGAGGCGTTGCCGTCGCGCATGATCACGACATCGCAGAAGGCCGGGATGTAGGCGCCGCCCGCGGCGCTCGGCCCGAACAGCACGCAGAGCTGGGGAACGACGCCCGAAAGCTTGACCTCGGTGTGGAAGATGCGCCCCGCGCCGCGGCGGCCGGGGAACATCTGGACCTGGTCGGTGATGCGCGCGCCGGCCGAGTCGACGAGGTAAATCATCGGCACCAGGTGCTCGAGCGCCTGCTCCTGGACGCGGATGATCTTCTCGACGGTCTTGGGACCCCACGACCCGGCCTTGACGGGCGGGTCGTTGGCCATCAGTGCAACCGGGCGCCCGCCCACCGCGGCCATTCCGGTGACCACGCCGTCGGCCCCGAAGCCGTCCTGCTCCCAGTTGGCGAGCAGGGCATCCTCGACGAAGGTGCCGGGATCGACGAGCCGCTCGACACGCTCTCGCACAGGCAGCTTGCCCTGGTCCTTCGACTTGTCGTGGTGGCGTTGCGGGCCGCCCCCGCGGGCGCGCTCGAGCGCCTCCTTGAGGCTTGGCATGAGCGGCGGAATCTAGTCGCTCCCGGCTAGATGACTGATTCCAAACCCCTGCACCTCCGGGGGGCGCACGGGTTCGGAATCAATCATCTACGGGGCGGCGCGCAGCTGGGAACGCAGCCAGCGCCGGATCAGGACCTGGCGCAGCCAGATGAAGCCCGCGCCCGCCCCGGCTCCCAGCGCGGCAAGCGCAAGCGGCGCCAGCGGCGTCGCGCCCAGGGCGAGCAGGCCCACACCGGCGCCGGCCTCCGCGCCGATGATCGCGGCCACCACTTCGCGCCGCGCGGTCCTGCGTGGATCCGGTCCTTCCATGCCTGCGCCTTCTACCCGGCCCGGGGTGATCCTCTCCCCTGGGCAAAAACATTCAGCGCAGCTCGACCGCCACGGGCGTGTCACCCGAGTAGTCGTAGAAACCGCGGCCCGACTTGCGCCCATACCACCCGGCGGCCAGCATCTTGCGCAGCGTCGGCGGGCGGGCAAAGCGGCGCTCGCGGAACTCGTCGAAAAGCACGTCGCAGATCGAGCCGAGCGTGTCGAGGCCGACGAAGTCGGCGAGCAGGAGCGGACCCATCGGGTGCCCCGCGCCGGCCTTCATCGCCTCGTCGATTTGGTCGATCGTGCCCACGCCCTCCTCGTAGGCGCGGATCGCGTCGAGCATGTACGGCACCAGCAGGCGGTTGACGATGAAGCCCGCCTTGTCCGACGTCGCGACCGTCAGCTTTCCCAGGCTCTTGCCGAACTCGAGGCCCGCCGCCAGCGTCTCGTCGGTGGTGGTCACGCAGCGGATCACCTCGAGGAGCTTCATCACCTGAACGGGATTGAAGAAGTGCAGGCCGAGGAAACGTCCCGGGCGACCGGTGGCGGCGGCCTGGTTGATCACCGGCAGTGACGAGGTGTTCGTCGCAAAGAGGGCGTCGTCCTTGACGATGCCGTCCACCTCGCGCCACATCTCGAGCTTGGTGTCGAGTCCCTCGGTCACCGCCTCGATCACGAGGTCGCAATCGGCGAGGTCCGCGTAGTCGAGCGTCCCCTCGATACGGCCGCGCGCCTCGTCCGCCGCGGCCTGCTCGAGCTTGCCCTTCTCGACCGCGCGAGCCAACTGGGACTCGATGCGCCCGAGACCCTTCTCGAGCGGTCCCTCGTCCAGCTCGCGGACGATCACGTCATAGCCCGATTGGGCGGTCACCTGCGCGATTCCGTGGCCCATCAGACCGCAACCGACCACTCCCACCCGCTTGATCTCCATTAGGCTGGGCAGCCTACACATGGCCCTTCTTCGCATAGAGGACCGCGGCGCCGTGCGCCACCTTGTCCTCGACCGGCCCGAGAAGCGCAATGCCCTCAACGGCGAGCTGATCGGCGAGCTGGGCGCCGCGATCGAGGCCGCCGCGTCCGACGAGGACGTCCGCGTCGTGGTAGTGCGCGGCGAGGGCGTCATGTTCTCCTCGGGCATGGACCTCAACGACCTGCGCGAGCTGTCGGCCAACCCGAGCGGCCTGCGCAGCTTCCGCCGCCCGATTCTCGCCTGGTGGAACCTGCTCGAGGAGATGCCAAAGCCGACGATCTGCCAGATCCACGGGGCGGCACTCGGGGGAGCGTTCGAGCTCGCGCTCGCCTGCGACTTTCGCACGATGGCGACGGATGCCGTGGCCGGAATCATGGAGGTGCGGATCGGGCTGATCCCCGACGTGGGGGGCTGCTCGCGACTGCCCGCCGTGGTCGGGCTCGGCAACGCCAAGGAGCTGATCATGACCGGCAAGGTCATCGACGGCGCCGAGGCGCACCGGATCGGCTTTGCGAACCGGGTGGCCTCCTCCGAGGCGCTCGACGAGGTCACCGAGGGGTTCGCCAACGAGCTCCTGGCCTGCGCGCCCAGGGCCATCGGGCTGGCCAAGCGCGTCCTCGACGCCGCCGCCAAGCCGGCTCTGGCGTCGACGCTCGAGCAGGAGGTCGCGGCTCAGGAAGCGCTTGCGGCGAGCGAAGACTTCGCCGAGGGCGCGCGCGCGTTCTTCGAGAAGCGAAATCCGCAGTTCGCCGGCCGCTGAGTGTCTACGCGCCTAACTGGGTTTACTCCCTACAGGTACCTGGTATAACCCAGATGAAGCCCCCGAGGCCGGTTTTCGGCACATCAGTGGATTCCCCCGACCCAGCCTCGGCAGTAAGCGACGGGCCCGGACCACGGCATCCGGGCTCGTTGTCGTAAGGGGTCTGACCCCATAATTCGCGTCACTGCCTGCGCAGGCGCGACGCGTATGCGAAGGCCAGCGCCGCGAGCAGGCAGAGCCCGCCCGCCATCGCCCACGCCGCCGCGTAGCCGAGCTCTGTCGAGACCAGGCCGAACGCGGCCGGGCCGGCGGCTGCGCCTACGTAGATCCCGGTCTGGGTGACGCCGGTGGCGGCTGCCGGCGCCTCTCGGTTGTGGTCGACCACGGCCAGGTTGAAGAGGCCGGGCCAGCCCCAGCCGAGACTGAACGCCACCAGCGTCCCGACCACGAACAGCCCCGGGCTGTCGAAGGTAAGGAGCAGGAAACCGGTCGAGCCGACCGCGAGCAGGCCGACCACCATGGCGAAGCCGTAGTCGCGCCGGCGGTCGGCCCGCTCCCCGAACGCCACCCGCGTGACCAGGCTGGCCGCGCTGCCCGCCGCGGCCAGCACCCCGGCGGCACCTTCAGCGATGCCGACGTCCACGGCTGAGGCCACGAGGTAGGCCCCGAGCGAGTTGGGACCGGCGCTCCCGAGCGCGGCCCCGACGGCGGTCATGACCAGCGCGCGGCTCGGCCGCGGCGCCCGGGGACGCGGCGGTGGCGCGACGAAGCTGCGCGCGCTCCTCCCCACCACCGCCGCCACGGCCAGGGCCGCGAGCGCGCAGAGGACGAACGTCGGGCGCCACCCGAACGGCAGCGCGATCAGGGGCAGGGCCAGGCCGCTCACCAGCACCGCCGCCGGGATGGCGGACTGTTTGATCCCGAAGGCGATGCCCTGGCGCTCGAGCGGCACCTGATCGGCCATGAACAGGTTGATCGCCGGCTGGGAGACCGCGTTCGACAGCCCGGTCAGCACCAGCAGCCCGAGCAGCACTGCGAGCGACTGCGCCAGGGCGGCCACCGAGACCAGGCACGCCGCGGTCACGAGCAGGCAACCGCGGATCGCCGCGAGCGCCCCGACGCGCTCGGCCAACCGGCCGCCGGGGCCCGCCCCGAGCGCCCCGGCCGCGAAGAACACGCTGACGCCGGAGGCGACCGCGGCGACGCTCACGTCGAGGTCGCCGCGGATCTGCAGCGCGAGGGCACCTACCAGGAACCCCGGCAGGACCGTCGTCGCGCCGGCCGCGACAGCCAGCGCGGACGGGCCGGCCAGCCGGGGCCTCGGCCCTTCGTGGGGCTCCGGGCCTACGCCAGCCCGACCAGGTTCGCCATCGTTATCACTCCGATCACGCACAGGACGGCGCCGATGATGTCGAACACGAAGCCCGCCTTGATCATCCGGGTGATCGGCAAGAGCCCAGACGAGTAGACGATCGCGTTCGGGGGCGTCGACACTGGCAACATGAATCCGTAGTTGGCGCCGAAGATCGCCGCCAGCGCGGGGATGGTCGGGTCGATGTCCGCAGCGGCCGCGATCGAGATGGCGATCGGCACCACGATCGCCGCGCTCGCGGTGTTGCTCGTGGTCTCCGAGATGATCACCGCCACGATCACGACCACGATCGTGACGCCGACGACAGTCGAGACGCCGATCGCATCCGAGATCGACGTGCCCACCACCTCCGCCAGGCCGGTCTGGCTGAGCAGGGAGCCAAGGACCAGGCCGCCCCCGAAGAGGATCACCGTGCCCCAGTCGATCTGGCTGGCCTCGTTCCAGTTGAGTGTGAACTTGCGTTTCGGCCAGTCGACCGGGAGGACGAAGAGCGCCGCGGCCGCGAGAATCGCGACGATGCCCTCGTTCGCCGCCTCGCTCACCTGGACGTAGGCGTCTGAGTCGTCACCGGACACGATCCCCACGAGACCAGGCAGGAACCAGCCGATCAGGGCGAACGCGAGTACGAACAGGGTGTTCTTCTCGCCGCGGGTGAGCCCGCCGCCGAGCTTGCGACGCTCCTCGGCCACTTACTCCTCGACTCCTTCGACGTGCTTGACCTCCAGCCGGTTGAAGAGGACGCAGATCAGGATGACCGCGACGAACATCACGATGACGATCGGCAGGGCCATCACGAACCACTCGAAGAACGTGATCGGCTCGCCGGTCTCCGCTTGGAGCAGCTCTCGTCCGATCAGGTTCGGCGGGCTGCCGATCGGCAGCAGCAGGCCGCCGACGGTGATGCTGTAGGTGATGACAAGCATGAGAGCGGCGCCGAAACGCAGCCGTTCTACGCGGTGCTCCCCCTCGGCCTGTTTTGCGACCATGCCGCCGACGACGCCCATCACTCCGAGCGCGATCGGAAGCATCATCGCCGCCCCCGCCGTGTTTGACATGACTGGAGACGTGAGCGCCCCGATCAGGCCGAACGCCAGGATGATGCGGTAGGTGTTGCCGCCGACCCACGAGAGCGAGAGGACCCAGAAGGCAAGCCTGCGGTGGAGCCCGTGCACCACCATCGACTGGGCGATGATGAAGCTGCCGATGAAGAGCATCACCGTGTCGTCTGTGAACAGGGCGAAGACGACGTCCACCGAGCTGTCGTCCTCCGGCGGCGGCGGGGTGGCCTCGAGCAGGGCGCACAGCGCGACGCCCACCAGCGCGGTCACCGGGATCGGGATCGCCTCGGTCACCCACCAGACGACTACGAAGGCCAGGATGGCCGCGAGCCGGTGCTGGTTGCCGTCGAGATCGAACGGGATGATGAGCATGACCGCCAGCACGATCGGGCCCAGGAACAGGCCGACCGTGCGGCGCTGGCGCTCGAAGCGCTGCTCGGCCGGGGAGAGCATTCCCTCCTGCTCGTCGAGTGTGCGGTAGGTCTTGCGCCCCCCTACCTCCTCGACCTCTTCGACCTCTTCGATCTCTTCGCGTTCCTGCTCTTTGGTGTCCAGTGCCATTGCGGGTCGTTACCCGCATCGCCTACGGGCTATCCCGAACCCCGGCCTATCCGGACACGCGATGCCAGTCCACCGGACCGGCGGTCAACACGTGGCTCCCTAGCGGGCGTCCGAGCAACGCCTCGGCCTCGCGCGCGCAGGCCACGAGCTTGTCGAGATCGATGCCGGTCTCGTAGCCCATCTCGTGGAGCATGGAGACGAGATCCTCGCTGGCGATGTTGCCGGTTGCGCCCTTGGGCACCGGGCAGCCACCGAGCTCGCCGAACGAGGACTCGAACGACCTGACGCCGGCGCCCAGCGCCGCCAGCACGTTTGCCAGGCCCTGTCCACGAGTGTTGTGGAAGTGGGCCGTGGGCTGCGCACCGAGGTCGAGGCCCTCGAAGAACTCGCCGACCTGGGCGGGATTCGCCATCCCGGTCGTATCGCCGAAGGCGACCTCCTCGCAGCCTGCGTCGACCAGCCGCCGCGCGATCGCGACCACGCGCTCGGGCGGCACTTCGCCTTCGTAGGGGCAGCCGAAGGCGACTGAGATCACACCCTCGCAGCGCAGCCCCTCATCGCGCGCGCGAGCGATCACCCGCCCCAAACCGGCAAGCGACTCCTCGATCGAGCGGTTCACGTTCCTTTGGTTATGGGTCTCCGACGCCGAGAGAAAGAGGTTCACCTCCTGGAAGCGGTCGCGGACCTCGAGCGCGTTGTCGAGCCCGCGCTCGTTGGGGACCAGCACGGTGACCGCCACCTCCTCGGGGATGTCGGCGCGCCGCAGCAGTTCCGGACCGTCGGCCAGCTGCGGGATCACGTCCGCCCGCACGAAGCTCGTGACCTCGAGGCGCCGCAGGCCGGTGCGGGCCAGCATCTCCACGAGCCGCACCTTGTCGTCGGTCGAGATGACCTCGGGCTCGTTCTGCAATCCGTCACGCGGCCCGACCTCGCGGATCGCGACGCGTTCGCTCACGGGACCGCTCCTTCTGTGGCCACGCTCAGATTCTGGCAAGGCCCCCGCTCACGCCGAGCGCCTGCCCCGTGATGTACGAGGCGTCGTCGGAGGCGAGGAA